>NZ_CP045302.1:2080000-2380000 GCF_009363155.1 Azotobacter salinestris | reverse complement strand
GAAGGACAGCATGTAATCGCGGAAATCGTCAGCGTTCATCGATCCGCGCAATTGGTCGGCAATCGCCCAGAGGGTTTTGCCTAGCTGCTTCTGGTCTTGTTCGGTCATGGTTTGGGTCGTTTCATGAGTGTGTTTTCCAGTGCCTTGAGTTCGGCATCGTCTTGCGCGTCGGCCTGACGTGGCTCAGCTATTTCGCGCTGCGAGAGCCAAACCGTGTGATCCTTGGCCCGCAGTTTGATTTGATCGCGCTCGTCTTCGGGGGTGTAGAGGATCAGTTCGCTCATGGTGCTCCACCAAAGAGTGTGGGGCTGAAAGGGTGCGTGCTGATGAACTGCCTCAGCGCCCTGCCAAAGTGTTCCTTGTTCTCCGGCAGCATTTCTCTTGGCTCATAAAGCGAATAGTCACCATGGCTCATTAAATCGATCACGCGCTTGTAGAGCGTTTTATTCGGATCGTCTGCCTCGGGCTTGATGCACTCCTCCCACTTGGCATAGCCAAAGAAGCAGGCGGTTTGCTCCATCACACGGCGCATTATGTTGAAGTGATGCGTGTACAGCGCGCCGGAACGTGCCGCCTCATGCAGCTCAACCAGCGACGCCAAGTGATATAGAAACGGAGTGCTATCGGTCTCGGAAATCAGGTAACTACCTGATCGCGCATCCCGGCTTAGGAAGTACTTGCGCGACTTCTTCAGCTCGTTGCACAAGACGTTGAAGAACAACACATGATGGGTGGAAATCACCGTTTTCACCCGCTCGGACGAAGCCGTGAGCATCTGCGCCAGATGGTGCGCGACAGTCACGGCATTATTGTCGTCCAGCGATGAAATCGGATCATCAATGTAGACGTACTTCACCCACTTGTAGGCCTCAGCCCCGTCGAGCACGAGCTGCACGATGGCAAGGAAGAAGCACCAGATGAAGATATTCTCTTCGCCGCGCGAAACCTTGATGTCTTCCGCGACCGTCCTCACCCCTTCAACTTCCACTTCGCGTGAGAAGCTCACCTCCCACTCGGCGGTGTCGATGCGGAAATCGAAGTCGGCGTAGCGATTCAGCAGCGGACGGATGCGGTTGTCCATCTCCAGCTCGCCCAATCCAGCGAAAAAGAGCGAGTCCCGGTTGATCTTCAGCACCCGCTCGCGGTCGTTCTGCAGATCGTTGTCCCAGTGGAACAGGTCTTCAGTGAAGGCGTTGAAGTAGAGCGTGTCGCCTTGAATGCCTTCCACCCCTATCGTGGTTCCATCTTCTGCCTCGATAGGCTCGCCCGCTTCCGTTAGCAGAGGCTCCAGCTGAACTGGCCTTTTGCCCAAGTCCTTGAATGCTACTGATAGCCGCGTTTTGCCGGTGCCGTTATATGCGTAGAGCAGCACAAACTTCTTTTGCTCCATCTCCCTGCGGAGTTGCTGTGCGAGGTCGTGAAGGCTTGGAAAAGTCGCAACGGTCATGCGCTAAACCTCCTCCGGTGAGGGGAATAGACACTGCATGAGCCCCTTGCTGTGGGCTTTCAGCACGAGAAGCTTTTGGGCTTCGGCAGATATTTGACTATCGAGGCTGGACAAAAAGGAAGCGATTCGTTGCTGCTCTGGAAGCGTTGGGAGCAACAGTGGCATGCTTTGAACGCCGATTAGATTCATTCCGGCCTTCGTACCATTATCAGTAGAGGAACGAAAACTGCGCTGAGCAGCGTCCGAAGCCAAGAAATAGGCCACAAACTTGCTACACACGTTGGTATTTTCGAATCGCACTAGAGCGATGTGCTGATTAATGTAAGCAGGAGATGGAACATTATCATCGACGTATCCGACTATCCCAATATCGGCAGTGATAGATATCAAGATGTCATGGGTTCTGAGTTGCGTGCGAACTCCTTCGCTCGCCCCAGATGGCAAGTTCACGAATTTAGAGTCAGTCAGGTCCAGTGAAATCGAATCTCTCGAAAGGTTCGTGATTCGCACGAACAGCGAACCGTGATTCGCGTAGTAAGCAGCCCAGCCGCGCGAACCACTCGTGACAAAGGGCTTAAGCTCAGCAATTCGCAGCGCGTCCCATTCTGGCTGAGTACGGAACTCAGGAAAGCGGAACTGGGGGCGGGATTCGCCTTCGCAGGGGAAAAGCTGCTGCATCAGGCCGCGCTTGTAGGTCTTCAAAGCCTCGACTTTCTGCCTCTGAGCGGAAACCAGCTGGCCCAGCGAGCTCAGGCAGTCAGCGATCTTTCGCTGCTCTTCTATTTGGGGAGCCCATATTTCCCCAGTCAGCACCGCTGCATTGTTCACCTTCATGTCGTTCTTCGCGCCCTTCCTTACAATAGGCTGCAAATAACTATTCAGGTTGTAGTCACTGGAGAAGAAATAATCTAAATAGGCCGGATGTCCCTTTTTGGTAACGTGGTAAACAGCATAGAGTGTAGAGACAATGCCCGGCTTACCTTTGTTTTCTTTAATGATTCCATAGGGATTTCTTTTAAGCGGGCTCTTGGTGTAAACAAGGTCTCCTGTTTCGACAACATGGTATTCCTTGACGCTGGCGCCTGCATAAGATCGCCCCAAAAGCTCGATTTGATTTACACACCCATGATCACCAGATACAGATAGCACTTCCCTAGGTCCAAACCTCAAGTCCCTATTTCGTTGCTTACGTTCGCGAAGCAGCTCGCTAAGGGGCAATCGGTTCCATGGCTCTGCATTCCGAAATTCCGGAAACCGCAACTTCGGCACTAATGCTGCCTTATCTTCTTTCTCCATCGATCAATCCTCGTACGCCTGAAGGCCCGAGATATCCCTGCCTCCTGCGCGCTTTTTCAGCATCGGCACCAGCTCGCTCATCAAGGCCAGTTCCTTCTGCGTGCGGGCCTTCCAGCCCAGCTCCAGCGGGGCGAGCAATTCGGTGAGCTGTTCGCCGTCGAAGATGCGGCGCTCCAGTACCTCGCCCACAAAGCTTTGCAGTGCCGCAGTTGGCAAACCGTGTTTGGCAGCGAGCTCGGTCAGTTCGCGGGTGGCTTTCACCGCCTTGAATTGCTGATAGCCGGCGCGGATGGCGCGCTCGTCCAGGCCCTCGCCGGCCTTGAGGCTCATCACGTATTCGGTAATGTCCTCGCGCTCGTCGATAAACTTGGCGTCGCTCGCGATCAGACTGACCAGTTGTTCGCGGCTCATGGTGGCTTTGCCAGGCTTCTTAGTGGAGAAGTCGGCGATCAGCTTCATGATGTAGTCGTAATCGATGGTGGCGGAAGCGAAGAGCACGAACTCGAAATCGAGCTGCTCCAGCTGCTCGCGCTTGTCATCACCGGGCTTGGCCCGCTCGTCCCGCAGGCGTCTGGCCGTCTCCAGGTACTGGCCACGAAAGGCGTTAAGTTCGTCCGGGGGCAGAGTGGCCTGGATAGCGGCTTCCTGCTCGGGGGTGAGGTCGGTGTACTGGTCGAGCTGGGTTTGCAGCTTCTGCACTTGCTTGAAGACTTCGACAAAGCCGATGCGGGCTTCGTCGCCCTTGAGGGTGGCGATCTCTTCGGGTTTGCCTGAAAGCCCGTATGCCTGCATAAAGCTTTGCAGACCGAGTGCGGCTTCTTGCAGCTTTTCGATAACAGCAGGGGCTTTGTCCACCAGCCAGATCTTGCGCGCCTCATCGGCCTTCGCGCCGGAGAAAAGCGCGATGGCAGCATCCACCGCCTCTTGTTGTCCACGGAAGTCGAGGATGTGGCCAAAAGGCTTGGTGTCATTCAACACGCGGTTGGTGCGACTAAAGGCCTGAATGAGGCCGTGGTGCTTGAGGTTTTTATCGACGTAGAGCGTGTTGAGGTACTTGCTGTCAAAGCCGGTGAGCAGCATATCGACGACTATCGTGATATCGATCTTGTGTTGCGGGGCCTTAGGGTTGGCTTTGCGCAGGTCAGCATCCGGCCATTGCTGATCCTTGATGCGCTGCTGCACGTCCTGATAGTAGAGGTCGAATTCCTCGATGCGGTGGTTCGTATCGAAGCGGGCGTTGTAGCTGGCGATAATGGCTTGCAGCGCTGCCTTCTTGGCGTCCGGTTCCTGCTTGTTGTCTTCCAACTCGGTGGGCAGGTCTTCCTGCAACTGCCGCACATCAGCACTCACATCGCCCGGCGGTGAGAACACGGCGGCGATATTGAGCGGCACGAAGCTGGGGTTTGCCTGCAGCTTCTCGGCTTGGGCCTCTTCAAATAGCGCGTGATAGGCAATGGCGTCATTGATGGAGGCCGTGGCCAGAATCGCGTTGAACTTGCGCCCACCCGTAGCAGCATCGTGCTTGGCGAGGATGGCATCGACGATGGCACGCTTGGCCAGGGCTTCACCAGGCTTGGGCGGATTCTTTCCGTCGGGCTTGTAGTAGTCGACGTGAAAGCGCAGGACGTTACGGTCTTCAATCGCGTGGGTGATGGTGTATTCGTGCAGGGACTGCTGGAAGAGGTCCTGCGTGGTCTTGAGTGTCTGGGTTTCACCGCTGATCTGCTTGACGCTGGCATTGGCCTCGAAGATAGGCGTGCCGGTGAAGCCGAAAAGCTGGGCCTTGGGGAAGAACTCCTTGATAGCCTGATGGTTCTCGCCGAATTGCGAACGATGGCATTCGTCGAAGATGAAGACGATGCGTTTTTCGCGCAGCGCTTCGAGCTGCTCGGCATAGGTGGCAAGCCCACGCTTTTCGCGGCTTTTGTTACGTTTGCTGCCCTCGTCCAGCGCCAGGCCAAGCTTCTGAATGGTGCAGACGATGACCTTGTCGGCTGCGTCGTCCGACAGCATGCGGCGGACGAGCTCGCCAGTGTTGGTGTTGCTCTCGACGCAGCCTTCTTGGAAACGGTTGAATTCCTCGCGGGTCTGGCGGTCAAGGTCTTTGCGGTCGACCACGAAGAGGCACTTTTCAATGTTCAGATTGGCCTTGAGCAGGGTGGAGGCCTTGAAGCTGGTGAGCGTCTTGCCGCTGCCGGTGGTGTGCCAGATGTAGCCGTTGCCGCTGTTTTCTTCGATGCATTTAACGATGTTTTTGACGGCATAGATCTGGTAGGGCCGCATCATGAGCAATTTCTGCTCGCTGGCAACCAGCACCATGTAACGGCTGATCATCTGGCCGAGTGTGCACTTGGGCAGAAAGGCATCGGCAAAGTCATCCAACCCGGTGATCTTGGTGTTATCCAGCACAGCAAATTGGTAAATGGGCAGGAAGCGCTCATCGGCGTTGAAGCTGAAATGCCGGGCGTTGTTGTTGGCGAAGTAGTAAGTGGAATCTCGGTTGCTGACGATAAATACCTGCATGAAGCACAACAGCGTGCGGGTGAAGCCGTTACCAGGGTCGTTCTTGTACTCGACGATCTGCTCGATAGCGCGGCGCGGGTTGATGCCCAGCGTCTTTAGCTCAATCTGCACGACCGGCACACCGTTGATGAGCAGGACGACGTCAAAGCGATGGTGGCTGTTGTCGGTGTTGATCCGCAGCTGATTTACAACCTCGAAACTGTTCTTGCACCAGTCTTCGATGTTGACGAGGGTGTAGTTCAGCGGTGTGCCATCTTCGCGAATAAAGCTATTGCGCATACGCAGCGTTTGCGCGGCAGTAAACACGTCAGGGGTAACGATCTCTTCCAGCAGGCGCGAAAACTCCTCATCAGTGAGATTGACGCGGTTGAGCTGCTGGAACTTTTCACGAAAGTTGGCTTCGAGCGCAGCTCGGTCGCGGATCTCGGGGCGATAGCTGTACTTGAGGTCGCCGAGCTTGGCGAGCAGGCCCTGCTCGATCTGGTGTTCGGTGATGGTCATGAATCTGTCCTGCCGTCATGGAAGCGTAGGTGTAGCGGATAGGCGGCTACCTGTGGCGTATCACAGCCACGTCAAGCATTCGCCTTAGGGGGCTCCCCGCCCGGGCGGTCCAGACTCAAGTCATGATTGCGCGCGTACTCCAGCACCAAAATCTCGACCATCGACGCGACCGAGCGGCGTTCACGATCAGCCGCCAAGCGCAAAAGCTGCTTGATTTCGGCGGAGGTCCGGATAGAAAGGGTTTCGTCCTTCAGGCGTGACATGGCAGAGCCTCGTCAATGATGTCACGCAAATGTACTGCCTTTGTATTTAACTTAACAATACAAATACATGACTTTGATGAAGCTGCGCTGACTGAAGCCTGCATAAGCCCGGCTTCACTAGAAACATCACACCCTCATACTGCGATCCATTCGGTCTGGTGTGCTGTCCGCTTCTGGCCGATTCTGTTGAAAAACTCCCAAAAACTGATTTTTAAGGAGTTTCAGGGAGAAGGATTGAGCAATCCCCTGATAGTAAGTCTCTGTTTATTCAGCGGTTTATGAGAAGCCGACTCTCTTCTTTCAGCTTGGTCGAGCGAGGAAATCGAGTTTTTCAACAGAATCGGCCGATCTCTGCCGTTATGCGGCTCACAGAGATGGCCAAGTCAGGTGCAATAGGTGGTCAAATCCATGCAATTACGCATGCAAGCTGCTTGCAGATCACCTGCCCAAGTTTCGCAACCAGTACGCGCGCGAGGCTCGGCAAGTCACGACTGTGGCAGCACCTTACCCGGCGATTCCCAGCCCCAGCCTGGCCGTCGACGATAGCGAGCGGCCTGCAACTTCGCGTCGTGACCATCGGCGGCGAGCCGTGATTTGTGGCGAAGGACGTAGCTGAGGTGCTGGGGTATGCCAATACCGCTGACGCCATAGCCAAGCATTGCAAGGCTACGAATACTATCGCCATCCGCGATGGAAAACGCGGAAACCCGAATCAGACAATCATCCCCGAGCGCGACTTGTACCGCTTGGTGATGAAGTCGCAACTTCTGTCTGCCGAGCGCTTCGAGGAGTGGGTGGTTGCCGAGGTGCTGCCGTCGATCTGCAAGACGGGCGCATATGTCATGCCTGGCGCGCAGCCGGCTACAGGGTCTGGTCGCGGAACTTGTCCAGCGCCGCATCGAACATCCGGCGCAGGCCGAGATAGGCCTCGGCTTCCGCCGCGTCCAGCTTGACCACCTCGCCCGGCGCGGAGAGCAGCGCCTCGAACTTCTCCTTGGTCCGGTAGCTCTTACCACCCTCGGTGAACCTCACCACGGTCTTGGTGCCAGGGTTAACCACGCCCGCCGCGAGCGCCTTCTCGTCGTAGCTGATCGACAGCAGGCGGCCCAGCTCCAGCACCGCGTCGACGCGCGCCTTCGAGGCCTGCGGCAGCACGTCATAGGCCGCATGGTCTACTGCAACTCGTCGATGATCGAATCGCGCATGGCGAACTGGTCGATGGCGGTCGTGTAGGCCGGCGTGAACTCCTGGTGCAGGGCCGCGATCTGGCGAGGGTGCAGGATGAACTTGGCAATCCGGCCGATATCCTGCTGAAGCTGGCCGATGAAATCCGGCTTGTACTGCGGGGTCTCGTCCAGCGCCTTGGTGGCATCCGCCAGCGCGGTGTCGTCCGGCAGTACAGAAAAGGCCTTCGACGGCCGGACGCTGTAGCGGGTGTCGTCCGGGCCTACAGATGCTTCAGTTCCGGGTCGATCGCCAGTTGCTCGTCCATCCACTTGGCCGAGGCCTCGAAACTTTGCCGCAAGGATTCGATCTCGGATTGCGTCAGGCGATAGGCGTCCCTTGTCGAACGTGAGGAGGGTTCGCGCTTCGGATTGGGTGAGGCCTTCGAAGCCGTAGCCGAAGGTGTCGCGCCACCAGGATTCGATATCGCCGTATTTGCCACGGATTTCCGCCAAGGTGCTGGAGTCGAGAGTCAGTTTGCGAGAGTAGTTCTTGCCGGTCAAGGCGACGGCCCCAAGCACCCGACCGCCGCTGCCCTCGATGTGAGTTTTCAACTGCGCCAAGGTGCCGCCCTGAGTCAGGGTGTCATCGAGGATCAGGTAGTCACCTGGCTCGACCTGGCCGGCGAAGGTCGGCTGGTTGGCGATGCGCTCCAAGGCGTTCGCTTGGGTGCGGCCAACCTTTTCGACCTGAATAGGTCGTGTATCAACGCACAACCCAAGCTGCTTGGCGAGCACCTTCGCCGCAGCCAGAGGAATCCGGTTATCCCCCACCTGCTCGCGAGCCAGAACCGGCACGATGCGCGGCCGGATGCCCTCGGGGATCAGCGCCCGCACCTGTTCCACGAACTCCGGCATCACGGCATCGCGCGCCACGCGCAGCGCCGCGACATCATCGCCGGCCTTCGCGGCGGAATAGTCGGGGTGGTTGTTCAGAAAGCTCAGCGGGTGCGCCAGCACCACGTCAGGGAAGTCTTGACCCCAGCCGCGCCGGGAGTACAAGCCGCCCTCCCGTCCATCGGAACGGCCATCCCCCTGCAACGCCACGGAGGTCAACGCATCCTTCGCCAGGGCGCGCAGTTGGGCCGGCGTCACCCGGCCGAACTGGCGGCCGAAGCACCCAAGCCTTGAGGGCGCCCAGCATGTCATCCATCCAGCGGCTGAAGGCTGCCGGCAGTGCCGCGTACTCCTCGACTGCATAGGCCCCGAACTCCTCAACCTGCAAGCGCGGAGCGGCGCCAGCAGCACGCGAGCGGGCTGCGTCGAACATCTCGTGCGCTTTGCCGGTGGAACGCTCTGCCTGCCGGTACAGGGCGGAAAGCCGGCGCATCAGGTCGCTCCATGCGTCGGAGCCAATCAGCCGTTGCCCGCCGCTGTGGAAGGCCTCATGGAGCAGCACGGCAGGCGCGGCGCGCGACGACAGGTTGCTGGCGACCATGTGAATGGTGCCATCCGTGGTGGTCGCCGCCTGCACCCCGGCAGGAAGGGCACCCAGGCTGCTCGGCAATCCGCTTGCATCGGCATGGATCACCACGCGACCGGCGTCGATCAGGCGACCGACCATCGTCCCGACATCGCCACGGGTGATCGCCGCGCGCAGCTGCTCGGGGGTCATGCCGGCGGCGCTGCCGCTCGCAACGGAAGCCTTGGCCGCCTCTATGCCCTCCTTGCTGGTCACGCGCTCGCCGCCGATCTGCACCGAGTAGCGCGCGTTCGGCTTGCCGCCCTGCTGGCGCTCGACCGCCGCCAGCGCCGCCGCCATCGCCTTGAATCGCTGCGCGCTCATCGATTTCTGCCTCGGTCGGTTGGTCGATTCTGCGGCAAGCTCGTCGCGCAGGTCGTTGGCAAAGCGGATGATATACGGCTTGACGCCAGTCCCGAAGGATTGCAGGACCAGCCGCACGAAGTCGGCCAGGTCGCGCCCAGCCGCTTGCGCGTCGTGGGTGATCACCTGGAGGGCGGAACTGATCGCTCCCCCTGCCGACCACCACGACGAGGCGGGCTGACGACGATCAGCAGCACCCTTCGCGCTCAGACTCTCGCCAAGGTGTGGGCCAAAGTGTGGTCTGGCCGATGTGCTTGTGCTTAAGTCCACGAATGACGCGGTTTATAGAAAAAAGCAAGCCGGCGCGAAGCCGGCTTTTTCGTGGCTGAAGAGCGGTGCTGTCTCACTCCTCGCGGTTGCGCGTCAGCAGTGCCGGCTTCTCGCCGCGCGGGCGGCGGCTGAGCTGGTCGAGCTGTTCCGCAGTGGGGAAGCGATCGTTCTTGGATTCCTTGTGCAGGATCAGCGGCTGCCGCTCCGGCTTGCGCGGTGCTTCCTCGCGGGGCTGCTCACTGCGGTAGGCCGGTACCGGAGCGCGGCGCGGCTGGCCGTGGCCGGAGCCCTGGCCCTGGCGCTTCGGAGCGCGCGGACCCTGGTTCTGAGCCTGGCCGCGGTTGGCGCCGGCCGGCTGGCCGTTCGCGCCCGGACGGCGTCCGCGCTGCGACTTGTTCTGGTAGGGGCTGACGTAGTCGGCACGGTTGCCGAAGTTGTCGATCTCGTCGTCGAGAAACTCCTCGGGATCGCGATCCGGCGGCAGATTGGGCACCGTCGGCTGGCGAGCGGGCTGCGCCTTGGCCTTTTGCTGCGGACGGCGCCCTTGGCCTGTTGGTTCTGGTCCTTGCCGCGGGCCTTCTCCTGGGTTTTTCCCCGGGGTTTTTCCCCGGGGTTTTTCCTGGCCCTTGTCCTTGCCCTTGTCCTTGCGGCCGGCGTTGGCGTTGCGCGGCGGGCGCGGCTCGTGGGGCTCGGGCTTCTCCGCCTCGACGGCGCCGAGGTCAAAGCCTGCCCAGTCGCCTTCCGGGATGCTTTGGCGGGTCATACGCTCGATGGACTTGAGCAGTTTTTCCTCGTCCGGCGCGACCAGCGAGATCGCCTCGCCGCTGCGCCCGGCGCGGCCGGTGCGCCCGATGCGGTGGACGTAGTCCTCCTCGACATTGGGCAGCTCGAAGTTGACCACATGGGGCAACTGGTCGATATCCAGGCCGCGGGCGGCGATGTCGGTGGCGACCAGGAGGCGGATGGCGCCGCTCTTGAAGTCGGCCAGGGCCTTGGTGCGGGCGTTCTGGCTCTTGTTGCCGTGGATCGCCGCGGCCGGCAGGCCGTGCTTGTCGAGATACTCGGCGAGACGGTTGGCGCCGTGCTTGGTGCGGGTGAACACCAGCACCTGCTCCCAGGCGCCCTGGGTGACCAGGTGGGCGAGCAGGGCGCGCTTGTGGCTGGCCGGCAGGCGGAAGGCGCGCTGCTCGATGCGCTCCACGGTGGTGTTCGGCGGGGTCACCTCGATGCGCTCGGGATCGTGCAGCAGCTTGTTGGTGAGGTTGATGATGTCCTGGGAGAAGGTCGCCGAGAACAGCAGGTTCTGGCGCTTGGCCGGCAGCTTGGCGAGCACCTTCTTGACGTCGTGGATGAAGCCCATGTCGAGCATGCGGTCGGCTTCGTCGAGCACCAGGATCTCCACGTGGGAGAGGTCGACACTGCCCTGGCCGGCCAGGTCGAGCAGGCGTCCGGGACAGGCCACCAGCACGTCGACGCCGCGGGACAGGGCCTGGACCTGCGGGTTCATGCCGACCCCGCCGAAGATGCAGGTGCTGACCAGTTTCAGGTCACGGGCGTAGAGCTTGAAGCTGTCGTGCACCTGGGCGGCCAGTTCGCGGGTCGGGGTCAGCACCAGCACGCGGGCCTGGCGCGGACCATGGCGGTGTTCCTTGTCCGGGTGGCCGCCGGGGAACAGTCGTTCGAGTACGGGGAGGGCGAAGCCGCCGGTCTTGCCGGTACCGGTCTGGGCGGCAACCATCAGATCGCGGCCCTGCAACACGGCGGGAATGGCCCGCTGTTGCACGGGAGTGGGCTGGGCATAGCCGGCGGCCTCGATGGCGCGGACCAATGCCTCGGAGAGCCCGAGGGAAGCAAAGGACATGGGAAATCCTGTCTGGTTAGGGCGGGGCCCGAAGGTACGAACGTGCCGGGCGCGAATCACGCGAGAGCGCGTGACCCCGACCGGTCTTGCTGGGCCTGCGTCGGCCGAGCAGCCGGGCGCAAGCCTGGCGGAAGCTTGGAGTATAACAGAGCTGCGCTTTTGGGAAGTGCGTTGCAGACGGCTTCCGGCGCCCCGGTCGGGGCGCGCGGTGCCGGGCATGCGTTTCAGCGCGGCAGCCCGAGGTTGTTCCAGATCGCCAGGCTGGGTTCGGCCTGGTTCAGGGTGTAGAAGTGCAGGCCCGGCGCGCCGCCGGCGAGGAGTTTCTCGCACATCTCGGTCACCACCTGCTCGCCGAAGGCCTGGATACTCTCCAGGTCGTCGCCGTAGGCCTCCAGTTGCTTGCGCACCCAGCGCGGCAGTTCCGCGCCGCAGGCATCGGAGAAGCGTGCCAGCTTGCTGTAGTTGGTGATCGGCATGATGCCCGGGACGATCGGCTGTTCCACGCCCAGCTTGCGTACCCGCTCGACGAAGTAAAAGTAGCTGTCGGCGTTGAAGAAGTACTGGGTGATGGCACTGTTCGCTCCGGCCTTCATCTTGGCGGCGAAGTGGCGGAGGTCGTCCTCGAAGTTGCGCGCCTGGGGGTGCATCTCCGGGTAGGCGGCGACCTCGATGTGGAAGTGCCCGCCGGTTTCGGCGCGGATGAACTCCACCAGGTCGCTGGCATGACGCAGCTCGCCGCTGGCCATGCCCATGCCCGAGGGCAGGTCGCCGCGCAGGGCGACGATGCGGCGGATGCCGGCGTCCTGGTAGGTGTTCAGCAGGCTGCGCAGTTCGGCCTTGCTGTCGCCGACGCAGGACAGGTGCGGCGCGGTCGGCACCTTCACCTCGCCGTCGAGCTGCCGCACGGTATCGAGGGTGCGGTCACGGGTCGAGCCGCCGGCGCCGTAGGTGCAGGAGAAGAAATCGGGGCTGCAGCCGGCCAACTGGCGGGCCACGGCCATCAGTTTTTCGTGCCCGGCCTCGGTCTTGGTCGGGAAGAATTCGAAGCTGTAGCGACGTTCTTGTGTCATGGAGTCGATCCGTTCGGGTGTAGGGCGGAAAGCCGGAGCTGTTCGCCGCCACAGTCATGGTGGACGACTGCGGTCGTCCACCCTGTGGGGTCGCATCTGTGCGTAGGGTGGATGGCCACCCCGTGGAAAACGCGCGGAGCGCTTTTCCACCGCCTTGGTATGGCAGGTGGAAAAGGCCGTTGGCCGTTTTCCAGCCTACGGAATCAGTAGCGATAGCTGTCCGGCTTGAACGGACCGTCGACGTTCACGCCGATGTACTCGGCCTGCTGGCCGGTCAGGCGGGTGACCACGCCCCCGAAGCCCTTGACCATCTCCAGCGCCACTTCCTCGTCGAGCTTCTTCAGCAGCACCTCGACGGAGATGCGCCCGGCCTTCTCGGCCGCCGGCAGGTCGGCGAAGCGGGCGCCGAAGAGGTGGATCTGCGCCAGCACCTGGTTGGCGAAGGAGCCATCCATGATCCGGCTCGGGTGGCCGGTGGCGTTGCCCAGGTTCACCAGGCGGCCCTCGGCGAGCAGGATCAGGTAGTCGTCGTTGTGCGGATCGAAGCCGTCGCGGCCGGTGCGGTGGACCTTGTGCACCTGCGGCTTGACCTCTTCCCAGGCCCAGTTGGCACGCATGAAGGCGGTGTCGATCTCGCTGTCGAAGTGGCCGATGTTGCAGACCACGGCGCGCTTCTTCAGCGCCTTGAGCATGTGGGCGTCGCAGACGTTGACGTTGCCGGTGGTGGTGACGATCAGGTCGATCCTGCCGAGCAGCGCCTTGTCGATGCTGGCCTCGCTGCCGTCGTTCTCGCCGTTCAGGTAGGGGGAGACCAGCTCGAAGCCGTCCATGCAGGCCTGCATGGCGCAGATCGGGTCGACTTCCGAGACCTTGACGATCATGCCTTCCTGGCGCAGCGACTGCGCCGAGCCCTTACCCACGTCGCCGTAGCCGATCACCAGCGCCTGCTTGCCGGACAGCAGATGGTCGGTGCCGCGCTTGATGGCGTCGTTCAGGCTGTGGCGGCAGCCGTACTTGTTGTCGTTCTTGCTCTTGGTCACCGAGTCGTTGACGTTGATCGCCGGGACCTTCAGGGTGCCGGCCTTGAGCATGTCGTACAGGCGATGCACGCCGGTGGTGGTCTCCTCGGTGATGCCGTGGACCTTCTCCAGCATCTGCGGGTACTTCTGGTGCAGGATGGCAGTCAGGTCGCCGCCGTCGTCCAGCACCATGTTGGCGTCCCACGGCTTGCCGTCCTTGAGGATGGTCTGCTCGATGCACCACTCGTACTCGGCTTCGGTCTCGCCCTTCCAGGCGAACACCGGGATGCCGGCGGCGGCGATGGCCGCGGCAGCCTGGTCCTGGGTCGAGAAGATGTTGCAGGACGACCAGCGCACTTCCGCCCCGAGCGCGACCAGGGTTTCGATCAGCACTGCGGTCTGGATGGTCATGTGGATGCAGCCGAGGATCTTCGCGCCCTTGAGCGGCTGCTCGGCGGCATACTTGCGACGCAGGCCCATCAGCGCCGGCATCTCGGATTCGGCGATGATGATTTCCTTGCGGCCCCAGTCGGCCAGGGCAATGTCGGCGACCTTGTAATCGGTGAAAGCGGCAGGCGTCATGACAGCGCTCATGCAGAGTCTCCATTCGTAATGTGCGAATGGGCGCCGTTGATGCGTTCGAAAAACGCCCCTTCCGAGCCTGACAGGCCGATGGCAGGCCTGCTGCAGCGCCCCTCGGAAGGGTGGCGGGAACGGCCGAAGCGGAGTCGGCCGTGGAAAACCCGTCCGATTATAGCCGCCTGTGCCGGCAAACCCCAAGGGGGCGGCAGGTCGTGCAATGGCCGGCGAGGCGGAGGATAATCGCCGCCCTTCGCCAGCCATCCCTGAACGAGCCATGACTTTCAAGCCGATTCTGCTGGGCGTGATCGCCCTGGCCCTGGTCGCCTGCAACGGTGTCGACCCCAACTCGCCGCTCGGCAAGCGCCAGGCGATCTTCAAGCAGATGCTCAAGACCAGCGAGGACCTCGGCGGCATGCTGCGCGGCCGGCTGAGCTTCGACGAGCAGCGTTTCGCCGACGGCGCGGCGCGCCTCGATGCGCTGTCGCGCCAGCCCTGGCAGCACTTCCCGCAGATCAGGGAAGAGGACAGCAGCGCCCGCGACGAGGTCTGGCAGCGCCAGGAGCGCTTCCGCCAGCTGGCCGAGGACCTGGAGCGGAGCACCGCGGCGCTGGTCGCGGCGACCGCCGCCCGGCCGCTGGAACCCAGGGCCCTGGCGCCGCACGTGCAGCGCGTGGAAGATGCCTGCGAGGCCTGCCACCGGGAGTTCCGCGCCTACTGAGGGGTGCGTGGGGGAAACCGTGTCTGGTGGATAAGGCTGCGCCGTTATCCACCCTGCGGCTCGGCCCGGCGTCGCAGCGCTTTCCAGCGCATGCTTTAGAAGCCCTCGACGCCTGCCGCCTGCAATCGCTGCCGCAGCGCCTGCACCTCCGGATGCCGGAAGAAGGCCTGCAGCCGGCGGGCGCGGCCGGGGCCGATGCCCGGCTCGCGCTGCCACTGCTCCTGGCTGCGTCCGGCCAACTCGTCCCACGAGAGCGGCAGCGCCGCCTCGCCGGCCGGCGGCAGGCCGAGGGCCCGCAGCCACACCGGGAAGGGGCGCTGCCGGGCCGTGCGGAAACGCTCGGCGAGCAGGCTGGCGCTGCGCTCGCCGAAGCCGGGCAGCTCGGCCAGCTCTGCCTCGTCCAGCGCCAGCCAGCCGAGCAGATCCTCGAGCCGGCCGCTTTCCAGCAGGGCTTCCCAAGTGCCGCGGCCGATCCCGCCCAAGGCCAGGCCGTGCCGGCCGCCCAGCCAGTCGAGGCGGGCGAGGAACTGCTCCTCGCAGCCTGCCACCGGCCGCCAGCAGCTCAGCGCGTGATAGGCGGCCGGATCGGGCGAAGGCTGCGCCGGGCGTTCGGCGGCGCGCCAGACCACGCTTTCCACCTGCGGAATGCTCAATCCGGCCAGGCGGATCGCCACCTGGTCGCCGGGACGGATGTCGAGCGCCTGCCAGCGGCGCAGCGAGCCGAGGGCGACCCGGCGGATCTGCCGGTCGTCCAGGCGCACCGGCTGCACCTCGACGACCGGGGTGATGCGCCCGCTGCGGCCGATGCGAAAGCGTACCGCCCGTACCTCGGCCAAGGCCTGGGCGAGGGGGTATTTCCAGGCCACCGCCCAGTGCGGCGGCTCGGCCCGCCAGCGCTCGCCCGGCGGACGCCGGCCCTGGCGCAGCACCACGCCGTCGCTGGCGAAGGGCAGCGGCTCGCGGTACCAGCGCTCGCGCCACTGGCGCGCCGCGGCGAAGTCGGCCACGGCGTGGCTGTAGCGGCGCGTGTCGGCGAAGCCGAGGCGCTCCAGGCCGTCCAGCCGCTCCGTCATTTCATCCGGACCGTTCGGCCAGTCCCAGACGAACAGGCCGATCCCGGCGGCCGTCGCCTCATCCAGCGTGTCGCGTGCCAGCAGGCCGGCGACCCTGGCCCGTGCACCCCGGCTGCCGGCCTCGGCCTGCACGTGGCCGGACAGCCGCCAGTAGAACTCGCCCTGCAGGATCAGATGGCGCCGGTCCGCGATTTCCTGCGGCACCGCCGGCAGGCGGCGGGCGTGGACCGTCCAGTCCTGCCCGCGCTGCCCGTCACCCCGGCTGATGGCCCGGCGCAGGCGTCCGCCGACGTATTCCAGGCTGACCGCCACGCCGTCCACCTTGGGCTGGATCCAGAGTCCCTCGCGGCTGGCCATCCAGTTCTGCACGGCGCCCTCGTCGAGCTTGGCGAGACCGGTGTGCGGCAGCGGGTGGGGGAGCGTCCCACCGCTGGCGGCGAGCGGTTCGGGTGCGGCGACGGCCTGCTGCGGAAAGCAGCGGTTCCAGCTGGCCAGGCGGGCGCGGGCCTGGTCGTAGAGCTCGTCCGCCACGGGACTGCGGCCCTCGTGGTGGTACGCGTCGTCCCACAGGCGCAGGCGCTCGGCGAGCGCCGCCAGCTCGGCGCCGGCGCGCGACTCCGGCCAGTCGGGGCAGGGCGCGGCGAGCGCGGGGAGGGCGAACAGACAAAGAACGGAAAGCGCGATCCGGCGGGTCATCGAGGCATCCTTGCTCGGCAGGGGGCGATCGCCGCGGCGGTCCGGCGGCGGGCGGAGCGCTCCAGTCTAGGCACTGGCGCCGCGCGCCCGAAGGCGCGGCTGCCGAAGTCTTGACGGGCGTCACGGCCTGGCAGGGGGGAGGCTATTCCGGTCAGCGGGAGGAGCTGTCATTGTCAACCGGCAGGCATGCATCGACAGAGGGGGCGCCGACGCCGGTCTGACACCGCTTCGCGGCGGTTGTGGCGCTGCGCCGTCTCTTGCTCGGACTGCACTGGCCGGATGCGGAAAGGCGCACCATGGGTGCGCCTTTCTTGCCGATCGGTCTGCCGCGGTCGGGAAGTGACCGCGTCGTCACGCGAGTTCGGCCACCTTGCGTGCGGTGGAGCGGAAGTCGAACAGGCCGGCCTTCGAGGTGCTCAGGTGGAACAGGCCGTATGCCGCCACCGGCAGGAAGCAGAATCCCGGCACCGCAAAGGAAGCTGCCGCGCCGTAGGCGTCGATCGCCGCGCCCTGGACCATCGGCATCAATGCGCCGCCCAGGAGCGTCATGACCAGCCCCGCCGAGCCGAACTTCGTCTCCTCCTCGCTGAGTCCCATCAGCGCAATGCCGTAGATGGTCGGGAACATCAGCGAGAGGCAGGCGGAGACCGCCACGAGCGCCCAGACACCGGAGGCGCCGGGGTTGAGGACGGCATAGAGGCAAAGGCCCGCGGCCGCGAAGCCAAGCAGCACCAGCAGCAGGGAGGGACGGACATAACCCATCGCCCAGGTCGCCACGAAGCGCGCGACGAGGAAGACGATCATGCTGTATTGCAGATACATCCCGGCCGAGGCGTGGTCGGCGCCGGTGGCCTGCTGCGCGTACTGGATGGTGAAGGTCCAGGTGCAGGTCTGGGCCGCGATGTAGAAGAACAGCGCCACGACCCCCCAGCGGTAATGCGCGTTGTGGAACAGTCGCCCGCAAATGGCGGCGAACCCGCCGTTGCCCGGCTGCGCTTCCTTCGCCTTCGCTTTCTCCTGGGCCGGCATGCGGGTCAGAGCGATGCCGATCCAGATCGCCAGCAGGACGAAGGCGAAGCCGACGTAGGGCAGCATGACCGCCTGCAGTTCGGTCGAGCGGATGGTGAGCAGGTCCGCCTGGCTCATCGTGGCCCGCTCGACGGCCGTGGCGGAGTTCAGGTTCGGTAGGATCAGGGTGGCCGCCAGCAGGACGCCGATGTTGGTCCCGACCGGGTTGAAGGACTGCGCGAGGTTCAGGCGGCGGGTCGCGTTGCCTTCAGGCCCCATGGAGATGACGAAGGGGTTCGCCGAGGTTTCCAGGATCGCCAGCCCGCCGGCCAGGGTGAACAGCGCCAGCAGGAACAGGCCGTAAGTCATCGCCAGGCTGGCGGGATAGAAGAGCAGCGCCCCGCTGATGGCCAAGCCCAGGCCGACCAGCACGCCGGTCTTGTAGGAGTAGTGCTGGTTGATGAGCGCCGCCGGGATGGCCAGCAGGAAATACGCCCCGTAGTAGGCGAACTGGACCAGCGAGGCCTGCAGGGAACTCATGCTGAAGACCGTGCTGAAGACCTGCACGAGCGGGTCGGTCATGTTGGCGACCACGCCCCAGGCGGCGAAGCAGCAGACCAGCAGGATGAAGGGCAGGAGCTTGTCCCGGTGTACGAATTCTCGACGTGTCGGCATATCTGCGTCTCCAGAAGTTCAATTCTTGTGAATTATTTTGTCGAAGTGCCGTTGTCCGCCCCTTCCCTGGACAAGAAAAGTCCACTGAATGGCTGTCGGATTGCCGGGAAAAATGCTTGCTGAAACGATTCATGTCAATGATTTTTTCATATTTGCCGATAGTCGTGGCTCGGCAGGCCATTCGCCGGGTTTCTGAAGATTTCCTGAAAAAGCCTTCCCGATCTGGTGAAATACGCCCCTTTCGCCAGGAAAACGGCCTGTAGCGGGGGCGTTTTCGGCGAGGTCGGGCAGGTCGCAGGCGCGACCCCGAAATGCACCATGGGAATTGGGAGGGGATGTCTTGAACTACCGCGGCATTGCTGCTTTTTCGCGCAGCCGGCCGCGCGGCCGGGAGGCCGCGGGGCCGATTCGGCGCTTGCCCCGAGGCTGGAGGACGCGCACAGATTGAACGGCATGACGATCGTACCCGAAGGGGTGGAGCATGACGGCATGGGCGGCCTGCGCGGCTCGAATCTGCGCGGCGTGCGGGCGCACAACGAACGTCTCGTGCTGTCGCTGTTGCGCAGCCGTGGCGAGATGACCAAGGCCGAACTCACCCGGGTGACCGGGCTCTCGGCGCAGACGGTTTCCGTGATCATGCGCGCGCTGGAGGACGACGGGCTGATCTGTCGCGGCCAGCCGCTGCGCGGCCGGATCGGCCAGCCGTCGGTGCCGCTCGGGCTGGCGCGGGAGGGGGCGTTCAGCCTCGGCCTGAAGGTCGGCCATCGCAGCCTCGACCTGGTGCTGGTGGACTTCCTCGGCGGCATCCGCTCCCGGGTGACCGAACGCCATCACTACCCGACGCCCGACGCGGTGGTGCGTTTCGCGAACTCCGCGGTCGCCGACATTCTCAGCCAGATCGGCGCCGAAGAGCGCGCCCGGATCGCCGGACTGGGGATCGCCATGCCGTTCCAGATCTGGGACTGGTGGCGCACCCTGGGCGTTCCGGAGGAAGCGCTGATCGACTGGCGCGAGCGCAATATCGGGGCCGAGATCGGCGCGGCGACCGGCTTTCCGGTCTACGTGCAGAACGACGCCACGGCCGCCTGCGGCGCGGAGCTGCTCTTCGGGCACGGGCACACGCCGCGGGACTTCCTGTATTTCTATGTCGGGTATTTCATCGGTGGCGGGATCGTCCTGAACGGCAGTCTGGTGCCCGGGCGAACCGGCAATGCCGGGGCGATCGGCTCCATGCCGGTGCCAGACGGGCGGGGCGGACAGGCCGTGCTGCTCGACATCGCCTCGCTGTCGGTGCTGGAGCGGACGCTGGGCGCCGCGGACGAGGCGGCCGACCGCCTGTGGGACACACCCTCGGAATGGCATTTCCCGCAGGCCCTGGTCGAGGCCTGGGCCGACGAGGCGGCGCGCGCGATCGCCGCCGCGTCCGCGGCGGCGGCAGCGGTCTACGACTTCGAGGCCTGCCTCGTCGATGGCTGGATGCCCGTCCGCATCCGGACCCTGCTGGTAGAGAGGGTGCGGGTCCATCTGGCGGAAATCCCGGCCAGCGGCATCCGCCTGCCGCTGATCGAGGCGGGCACCATCGGCGCCCATGCCCGCTCGCTCGGCGCGGCGAGCCTGCCGCTGTCGGCCCGCTTCCTGCTCGACCTGCAGGCCTTCGCCTCGGCTGGCGCCAGCTGAGGCGCGGCTATCCCGGCTATCCTGGTCAACCTCCCTTTTCCTGTCTGCCGATTCTTCCGTGGAGGAGCGGCACTCGTGCGTCGTTCGTCGCCGGGCTTGCTTCGGATTAATAATTCATTCATCGTGAATTAATCGGTCGCGGTCGAATCAATCCATCAATCGACAGACCGTTGTGGGAGTACACCATGGAGCCAAACTTCCTGAGCACGCTGACCGGATCGTTCGCGATGCCGGCCGCCGAGAATCCGACGGTGGCGATGGTCGAGGCCGCCTATCGCCATCACGGACTCGACTGGCGCTACATCAACTGCGAGGTGGCGCCGCAGTTTCTCGGCGATGCCGTGCGGGGCGCGAAGGCCATGGGCTGGGCCGGCTTCAACTGCTCGATTCCCCACAAGGTCGCGGTCATCGAGCATCTCGACGGGCTCGGCCCGTCGGCCGAAATCATCGGCGCGGTCAACACCATCGTCCGGCGCGGCGATGCCTTCATCGGCGAAAACACGGACGGCAAGGGGTTTGTCCAGGCCATGCGCGAGGTCGTCGACCCGCGTGGCAAGTCCGTGGTGATCTTCGGCGCGGGCGGCGCGGCGCGTGCGGTGAGCGTGGAACTCGCCCTGGCCGGCGCCAGCTACATCACCGTGGTCAACCGCAGTCGCGACACCGGCCAGACGCTGGTCGATCTGCTGAACGAGAAGACCGGCACCTGCGCCGAGCTGCGCCAGTGGAACGGCACCGTGGACGTGCCGCGCGATACCGACATGCTGATCAACGCCACCTCCATCGGCCTGTATCCGAACGTCGACCAGCGTCTCGATCTCGATCTGGATTCGCTGCATCCCGGCATGGTGGTTGCGGACGGCATCCACAACCCACCGCGAACCCACCTGATCCGCAGCGCCGAGGCGCGCGGCTGCCGCGTGCTCGACGGGCTGGGCATGCTGGTCAATCAGGGCGTCATCGGCATCAAATACTGGACGGGCATCGATGTCGACGCAGCGGTGATGCGCCGGGCGCTGGAGAACATCTTTCATGCATAGCGCCGGCCCTCGATTCGGGAGCCCGGCTGTCTCTCCCTGAGCATCCAGGCCGCCTTCGCCGGGCAGGGGCGACGAACCTTTCGCTGCCCGGCGCGGCGAGGTCGAAAAAAAGCCCGGCGCAGGGCCGGGCAAAGGCAAGGGTCGGTTGCGTGGCGACTCAGCTCATTCCCAGCCAGTTGGGCAGGGCCAGGGAGATAGCCGGGACGTAGGTGATGACCAGCAGGAAGCCGAGCAGCATCAGCAGCCAGGGCATCGCGGCATGGATCACCCGGCCGATCGGCATGCCGGTCACCGCCGAGGCGACGAACAGATTGAGACCCACCGGCGGGGTGATCAGGCCGATTTCCATGTTCACCACCATGACCACCCCCAGGTGGATCGGGTCGATGCCCAGCTTCACGGCGATGGGGAAGAGGATCGGCGCGAGGATCAGGATGATCGCCGAGGGCTCCATGAAGGCGCCGGCGACCAGCAGCACGATGTTCACCACCAGCAGGAAGGCCCAGGGCGACAGGCCCATCTCGATCACCCAGGCGGTGATGGTCTGCGGGATCTGCTCGGTGGTCAGCACGTGGGCGAAGAGCATGGCGTTGGCGATGATGAACATCAGCATGATCGACAGCTTGCCCGACTCCAGAATCACCTTGGGCGCCTCGCGCAGGGTCATGTCCTTGTAGACGAACAGCGCGACGAAGCCGGAGTAGACCGCCGCCACGGCAGCGGCCTCGGTGGGGGTGAACATTCCCGAGTAGATGCCGCCGAGGATGATCACCATCAAGAGCAGGCCCCAGATCGCCTTGCGCGCCGCGGAGAGCCACTCGCGGAAGGTCGCCCGCGGCAGCGCCGGCAGGTTCTTCTTCAGCGCGACCATGTAGATGGCGACCATCAGCACCGTGCCGAGCAGCACGCCCGGCACCACGCCGGCCATGAACAGCTTGCCGACCGAGGTTTCGGTGGCGGCGGAGTAGACCACCATCACCACCGAGGGCGGGATCAGGATGCCCAGGGTGCCGGCGTTGCAGACGATGCCGGTGCCGAACGCCTGCGGGTAGCCCGAGCGCACCATGCCGGCGATGGCGATGGAGCCGACCGCCGCCACCGTGGCCGGCGAGGAGCCGGACAGCGCGGCGAACAGCATGCAGGCCAGCACCGCGCTGATCGCCAGGCCGCCGCGGATGTGCCCGACGCAGGCGTTGGCGAAGTCGATCAGCCGGCGCGCCACGCCGCCGGTGGTCATGAAGGCGCCGGCCAGCAGGAAGAAGGGGATCGCCAGCAGGGTGTAGTGCTCGGAGGTCTCGAACAGCTTGATCGCCAGCGAGCGCACCGAGTCCGGGCTGAACAGCATGATGGTCAGCGAGCCGGCCAGGCCCAGGGACACGGCGATCGGCACGCCGATGAACATCAGCGCGAAAAGGACGAGGAAGAGGAACAGGATGGTCATTTTCTCAGTTCCTCGTGGTCGGTCAGCTTGGCCGCCTCGGCGGCCTCGTCGGCCAGGCCCAGGCCGGTCTGCTGGCCTTTCAGGATGCGCACGAAGATCTCCATGAAGCGGATGAACACCATGGCGAAGCCCAGCGGCACGATCAGGCCGATGTGCCACTGCTGGATGCCGAAGTGACCGAGGTCCTCGGCGCCGATGGCGGCGTCGAACAGGGTCTTCACCCATTCGAAGCTGGCCACGCCGAGCAGGCCGGCATAGGCCAGGCAGGCCAGGCAGCCGATCAGGCCGATGATGCGCTGCACCGGCTTGCTGGCCAGCTTGACCAGCGCGTCG
The DNA here is from genome assembly GCF_009363155.1 of Azotobacter salinestris. Classification (NCBI taxonomy): domain Bacteria; kingdom Pseudomonadati; phylum Pseudomonadota; class Gammaproteobacteria; order Pseudomonadales; family Pseudomonadaceae; genus Azotobacter; species Azotobacter salinestris. Next base: position 2,357,462 of record NZ_CP045302.1, on the reverse strand, counting down.
ACGCCGATGTGGCCGGCGGTGCGCACGCCGTAGGCCAGGCCGAAGAAGATCAGCCAGGCGAACAGCGCCTTGGTCAGGGCGTTGCTCCAGGTCATCGCCTGAGCCCACTCGAGGATCGGGTCGCCGAGGGCGTAGAAGAAGTCGCTGGCGAACGCGAAGCGGTCGCCCAGGGCGTAGAAGAAGGCGTAGAGGTTGTTGAGCATGACGTAGACGAACGTCACCAGGGTCATGGCCGCCAGCAGGAAGGCGATGAAACCTTCCTCGAAGCGGTCCCAGACCTGACGCAGGGCATGCATGGCAGGTGTCTCCGGTAGGGGGACCAGGAGCGGGCCCCGTGGCGGGTGACGACGCTGCAGCCGACCCGCCCGGCGGGGCTATCCGCGGGACATCAGGGCTGGTTGGCGGCCTGGGCGGCCTTGATCAGGTCTGCGCCGATCTCGCCTTCGAACTTCTTCCACACCGGCTGCATGGCCTCGCGCCACTTGGCGCGCTGCTCGGGGGTCAGCTCGATGATCTCGGTGGTGCCGGCGGCCAGGATGCGCTGCTTGTCGCCCTGGTTGAGGGCGTCGGCCTGCTTGTTCACCTCGGCGCTGACCTCGTCCATGATCTTGCGCAGCTCGCTGCGCACGTCGTCCGGCAGACCGTTCCAGAACTTAGTGTTGGTGATCACCATATAGTCCAGAAGGCCGTGGTTGGACTCGGTGATGTACTTCTGCACCTCGTGCATCTTCTGGCTGTAGATGTTCGAGTAGGGGTTCTCGGCGCCGTTGACCACGCCGGTCTGCAGGCCCTGGTAGACCTCGGCGAAGCTCATCTTGCGCGGGTTGGCGCGCACCGCCTTGAACTGCTCCTCGAGCACCGCGGAAGCCTGCACGCGGAACTTCAGGCCGCGGGCGTCCTTCGGCTCGTACAGCGGCTTGTTCGCCGACAGCTGCTTCAGGCCGTTGTGCCAGTAGCCGAGGCCGGTGATGCCCTTGCTTTCCATCGAGCTCAGCAGGCCCTGGCCGGCCGGGCTGGCCTGGAAGCGGTCGACCGCGGCCATGTCGTCGAACAGGAACGGCAGGTCGAAGACCTGGACGCCCTTGGAGTAGTGCTCGAATTTGGCCAGCGAGGGGGCGATGATCTGCACGTCGCCGAGCAGCAGCGCCTCCATTTCCTTGCCGTCGCCGAACAGCGAGGAGTTCGGGTAGACCTCGACCCGTACCTTGCCGGGCAGGCGTTCCTCGGCGAGCCGCTTGAACATCAGGGCACCCTGGCCCTTGGGGGTGTTTTCCGCCACCACGTGGGAGAACTTGATGACCACGGGGTCGGCGGCCTGGGCCAGACCGGCAAGGCCGACGGAGAGGGCACAGACGAGTGCTTTGGCAGTCAACCTGAGCATGGATACTTCCTTTTTTGCTTGTTGTGATTGTTGGCGACCCCGGACGCGGGGCTCGGGCAAGCGCTCAGGACAAGTCTAGGCGGCATTTGCCGGTGGGTCGGCAGGAGGCCTTCGACAGACTCTGTGCTTGCCGGGGAAGGGCCATAGCAATTGCCATGCCAGCGCGGCTTGGCTCCGCTGTCTTCGCAGAGGGTGTGACGGCGAGCCCGGCGGCCCCGGCAATGGTGCGTGCGGTGACCGCAGGGATGTTCGGTGGGGCCGCCTGGCGGAAATCCGCCAGTGCGATGGTGGGAACCCGGCGGAATCTCGCCGCCGGGCGTCCTGCCCGCGCCCCGGCCGGGGCGCTGGGGCATGGGCAAGGCCTGCGGTGTGCAGGCCTTGCCGTGCAGCCGGGACGATCAGTCGTGCCGGTGCCTGGAACTGCCTACGTTGGTGCCGATGGCGCCGCCGGCCGCACCGCCCAGACCGGCACCAATGGTGGCGCCGGTGCTGCCGCCGAGCTTGTTGCCGAGTAGCGAGCCGCCTGCGGCGCCGAGACCGCCGCCGATGGCCGCCTTGGTCTTTTTGCCATCCCTGGCGGTGACGGCGCCACCGGCCGCCGCGCCCAGGCCGGCGCCAACCGCGGCGCCGGTGCTACCGCCGAGCTTCTGGCCGATGACGTTGCCCAGGGCGCCGCCCACGCCGCCGCCCAGGGCTGCCTTGGTGCCGTCGCCGGCCATGACGCCCTGGGCGAGCAGAAGGCTCAGACTCAGAACGGAAAGTGCTCTACGCATACTGCAACCTCTGATTCAAGGAAAAGGCAACGCATTGTGGCGGGCGGCCGGGTGTTGGGCAAACGCCCGGGTTGCCGTCTGTCTGCCTGCCTGGTGGCAAGGCGGACGCCGAAGCCCTTCGGGCGCGGTCGTCGGTGCGTCGACCGCTCTGGCGTAAGGCTTTCCGGGCGGTGGCGGCAATCCGCCGCTCAGGCGGCGTCATCTGGCGGGTTTCCGCCATCGGCGAAGCTCAGGCCGTGCTTGCGCAGCTTGTCGTGGAGGGTCTTGCGCGGTATGCCGAGGGCTTCGGCCAGGCTGCGCAGGGAGCCGTGCGGACGGCTCAGCTCGGTGGCGATCAGCGCGCGCTCGAAGGCTTCCACCTGCTCGGTGAGCCGGCCGCCGGCCACCGGCGGCTCCATGGCGGTCTGGCCCGGAGCCGGGCCGAGGCCCAGCTCCAGGCCGAGGGCGAAGCGCTCGGCGGCGTTCTGCAGCTCGCGCACGTTGCCCGGCCAGGGGTGCAGCATCAGCTGGGCGCGCTGCTCCGGCTGCAGGCTGCGCGGCGGCAGACCGTGGCGGGCGCTGGCGGCGTCGGCGTAGTGCTGGAACAGCAGCAGGATGTCCTCGCCGCGCTCGCGCAGCGGCGGGATGCGCAGCGGCGCGACGTTCAGCCGGTAGTAGAGGTCGGCACGGAAGCGGCCCTGGTCGGCGGCCTGGCGCAGGTCCTCCTTGGTCGCCGCGACGACCCGGATGTCCAGCGGGATCAGCTGGTTCGAGCCGACCCGCTCGACCGCCCGCTCCTGCAGCAGGCGCAGCAGCTTGACCTGCACGTCGAGGCTCATGCTCTCGATCTCGTCGAGGAACAGGGTGCCGCCGTTGGCGAACTCGAACTTGCCGATGCGGCGCTTCTGCGCGCCGGTGAAGGCGCCGGCCTCGTGGCCGAACAGCTCGCTCTCGACCACCGATTCGGCCAGGGCGCCGGCGTTGATCGCCACGAAGGGCCCGTCGCGGCGCGCCGACAGGTCGTGCAGGGCGCGCGCCACCACCTCCTTGCCGCTGCCGGTCTCGCCGAGAATCAGCACGTCGGCGCTGGTCGCCGCCAGGGCGCCGATCTGCTCGCGCAGGCGGGCGATGGCCGGCGACTGGCCGAGCAGGCGGGAAGCCAGTTCCTGGCGGTCGGCCAGCGCCAGGCGCAGGCTGCGGTTGTCCAGCACCAGGCGGCGCAGGTCGAGGGCGCGGCGCACGCTGTCGAGCAGGTCCCCGCTGGCGAAGGGCTTCTCCAGGAAGTCGTAGGCGCCGGCGCGCATCGCCTGCACCGCCAGCGGCACGTCTCCGTGGCCGGTGATCAGGAGCACCGGCAGCCCGGCGTCCAGCGCCTTGAGCTGGCCGAGCAGCTCCAGGCCGTCGATGCCGGGCATGCGGATGTCGCTGACCACCACCCCCGGCCAGTCGCGGTCGATGCGCTCGGCCAGGCCGCGGGCATCGGCCAGGGCGCAGACCTTGAGGCCGGCCAGGTCGAGGGTCTGGCTGAGGGCCTGGCGCAGGTGCGGGTCGTCGTCGATCAGCAGCACCTGGGTCGTGGCATCGACGGTCATGGATAGTCCTCCACGGTCTGGGCGCCGACCGCGCTGGTGGCCGGCTGCAGGTTGAGGGTGACCAGTGCGCCGCCGCCCGGCTGGTTGGCCAGCAACAGCTCGCCGCCCAGGGCGTTGACCAGGCTGTCGCAGATGGCCAGGCCGAGGCCCAGGCCGCGGGCGGTGGTCTTGGTCGTGTAGAAAGGTTCGCGGGCGCGCGCCAGGGCCTCGGCGGAAAAGCCCGGGCCGTTGTCGCGCAGGCTCAGGCTGATGCGCCCGTCGTCGAGGATCCGCGTGCTCAGCCACAGACGCCGCGGCGGCGCCCGGTCGGCCAGCGAGTCGAGGGCGTTGGCCAGCAGGTTGCCGAGCACCTGGCGCAGGCGCGTCTCGCCGGCCTGCACCCAGAGGGTGGCGTCCGGCAGGTCGCGGATCAGCTCCACCTCCAGGCTGCGCCGGCGGTTGGCGAGCAGGGCCAGGGCGTCCTCCAGCGCCGGCTGCAGGGCGACGCTTTCCGGGGCCTGGCGGTCGCGGCGGGCGAAGGCCTTGAGGTGGGCGATGATCAGCGCCATGCGCTTGGTCAGCTGGCTGATCTGCTGCAGGTTGTCGCGGGCCTCGGGATAGCGCTCGTGGTCGAGCAGCACGCCGGCATTGTCGGCATAGCTGCGGATCGCCGCCAGCGGCTGGCTGAGCTCGTGGCTGATGCTCGCGCTCATGGTGCCGAGGGCCGAGAGCTTGCCGGCCTGGACCAGGTCGTCCTGGGCGCGGACCAGCTCCTGCTGGGCCTGCTCGCGCTCCAGCACCTCGCGCTTCAGGCGCTGGTTGAGGTCTTCCAGATCCTGGGTGCGCTCCTGCACGCGGCGCTCCAGCTCCTGGCGGGTGCGGCTGTCCAGGGCGATGCGCTCCAGGTAGTGGCGGCGCCGCTGCAGCAGCAGGCCGAGCAGCAGCATCAGCACCAGCAGCCCGGCACTGCCGCTGACCAGCACGGCGCGCACCGAGCGTTCGAGCAGCGTGCGCGGGGCGAGGATCTGCACCGTCCAGCCGGTTTCCTCGATGTGCTGCTGCTGGATCAGCCAGTCCCTGGAGTTCAACTGCAACGGCTGCGGATCGCGGGTCGGGTAGGGCAGGTTGGCAGCGATCTCGGCCAGCTCGCCGGCCTCCAGCGGCCGGGTGGCGCGGAAGCGCCAGTCGGCGTGCGAGGTGAGGATCACCACGCCGTGCTTGTCGGTGGTCAGCAGGCGTTCGGGGGTATTGCCCCAGAGCTGTTCGGTACGGTCGAGGTCGACCTTGACCACCAGCACGCCGAGGGGCTCGCCGCCGTTGCGCACCGCGGCGGCGAAGTAGTAGCCGCGCTTGCCGGAGGTGGTGCCGAGGCCGAAGAACTGTCCCTGGCGGCCGGCCATGGCCTCGCTGAAGTAGGGGCGGAAGGCGAAGTTGCGGCCGATGAAGCTGTCCGGCTGGTCCCAGTTGGAGGCGGCCAGGGCGAGGCCGCTGGCATCCATCAGGTACAGCGAGTCGGCGCCGGTGCGCTCGCGGATCTTCTTGAGCAACTCGTTGGCCTCGGCCATCGCCTCGGCCTGCTGGGGCTGGCGCAGCACGTTGTGCAGCGCCGGCAGGTCGCCGAGGATTTGCGGCAACACCTCGTAGCGGCGCAGGGTGCCGAGCAGGTTGGCGACGTAGAGGTCGAGGGTCTGGCGGTTCTGCTGCAGCAGCTCGCCGAGGTAATAGCGCTCGGCCAGTTGCTGCAGCGGCCAGAGCAGCGGCGCCAGCAGCAGGGCGAGCAGCGCCAGGCTGCGCCAGCGCGGACGGCGGAGGAAGGAGGGCAGTTGCATGAGAATGCGCTCGACGGATGGGGTGGGGCCTGTCATCCATTATTTCCCACGACGGCGGGTAATGGATGACCGACTCTCGACTGACGTATCGCTTGCAGGAATCGTGCACGCTTCCAGGCACTGGCGTGCTTTTCTCCTGGGACGATTGCCGGCAAGCTGGCGCCTGGTTACAGGGTCTGTTGACGTTTTGGCGTAGGCCGCGACGGCGGCCCGTTTGGCGCAAAACAAGGAACGAGGAGAGAAGTTTGGTCATTCCAAATGAACGACGAGCGACGCCGTGCTGCGCCAAACGGGCCCCGTCCCTATGGGTTGCGCGTCAAATGCCGCCATGCGGCGTTGCGGGTCTTGGCAAGGGAATGACCATTGCCGGCGACCCGCGCCTAACCTGGCGGCATTTGGCGCGGCAACGCGGCTCACGCCAAAACGTCAACAGACCCTAGCAAAGGCCGTCGCGTGGACATCAAGCAGCTCAAATTCCTCGTCGCCCTCGAACAGACCCGGCATTTCGGCCAGGCCGCCGCTCGCTGCCACGTGACCCAGCCGACCCTGTCGATGCGCATCCGCGACCTCGAGGCGGAGCTGGGCCTGGAGCTGATCCGCCGCAGCCACCGCTTCGAGGGCTTCACCGAGGCCGGCCTGCGCGTGCTGGCCTGGTCGCGGGCCCTGCTGGCGGCGGAGGAAGGCCTGCACGCCGAGGCCGCCGCCTGCCGCGGCCAACTGGTCGGCACCCTGCGCCTGGGCGTGGTGCCGCTGGCCGGCTTCGACCCGGTGAATCTGGTCGGCCTGTTCGCCGAGCTGCATCCCAGCCTGCGCTTCAGGATCTGCGTGCTCAGCAGCGAGCAGATCTTCGAGCAGCTCGGGCGCAACCAGCTCGATCTGGGCATCTCCTATCTCGAACAGCTCGACCGCGTGCTGTTCGACGCCCACCCGCTGACCGAGGTGCACATGGGCCTGCTGCACGACCCGCGGCGCTTCGACTTCGCCGCGCCGGCGCTGGGCTGGGCGGAGCTGGCGGACCTGCCGCTGGGCCTCTTGTCGACCGGCATGCACTTCCGCCAGTCGATCGACCACGGCTTTCGCCGCCACGGCCTGACCCCCAACCTGCGCCTGGAAACCGATGCCGTCTACCTGCTGGTGCGCGCGGTCGGCGCCGGCCTGTGCTGCGGCATCGTCCCCCTCGAGGGCGGCTTCGAGCGCGAGTCCGAGCATCTGCGGCTGACGCCCATCGAGGACGCTCACACCCTCGCCCCGCTGGGCCTGATCATCCGCCGCGCGGCGCCGCGCTCGCCGCTGGCGGAGGCCTGCTTTCGCGAGGCCAAGGCGTTCTTTCGCACGCCGCGCTGATCAGGGCTCCTGCGAGCGCTGGCGCTCGTAGCGGTCGAGCAGCGGCTGGGTGGTGACGCCGTGGATCAGGATGCTCAGGGCGATCACCGACAGGGTGATGTCGACGCTGTCGTGCAGCGCGGCCGGCGTGGTGCTGTGGTTCACCGCATAGCTCAGGTAGTAGAGGCTGCCGATGCCGCGGATGCCGAACCAGCCGATCAGAAAGCCCTGGGCCCGGCTGAGCCCGTGGCGGTCGAGCAGCAGGCGCGCGCTCAGCGGGCGGATGAGGCAGAACAGGACCAGGCCCAGGCCGATCGCCCGGGCATCCCAGTGGGTGGCGAGCAGAACGCCCAGGAGGGTCACCAGCAGCACTTCCAGCGAGCGCTCGAGCAGATTGCCGAAGGCCAGCATGTCGCGCATCAGGACGCCCGCGGCGAAGGTCGGATTGGACAGCTTGCGCGGGTCCAGCCGGCCGCTCGGCGAGACCGTGCCGCCCAGGTGGCCGATCACCGGCAGGGTGCGCTCCTCGGCGGGAATGGCGGCGTGCCGGGACGAGGACACCTCGGCGCGGCGCAGGCCGACGCCGGCCGCGAACACCGCGAGGAAGCCCCAGGCGCCGGCCAGGTCGGCCAGCACGTAAGCCATGCCGATCAGCGCCAGCTCGAGGAAGTCGTTGGGCGAGAGGATGCTGTCGCTGTACTTGGCCCGCAGGTAGATGGACAGGCGGCCGATCTGCCGGCCGAGGTAATAGCCGATCGCCAGGCCGGCCGGGACTGCCCAGAGCAGCCGGTGCAGTGCCCAGCCGCCGAGCCAGTCGGTCTCGAGGCCGCCGTGCTGCATGAACAGCAGGGCGAACACCACGAAGGGGAAGGCCGTGCCGTCGTTGAGTCCGGCCTCACCCGAAAGGGCATAGCGCACCCGGTCGAAATCGCGGGCGTGCACCACCTGGACCAGGCCGGCCAGCACCGGGTCGGTCGGCGCCAGCACGGCGCCGATCAAGAGCGCGCTGCCCCAGTCCAGACCGAACAGGTAGCGGCAGGCCAGGCTGGTGCCGGCGATACACACCAGCATGATCGGGCCGGCCAGCAGGTAGGCGTTGAGCCAGGCGCGGTCCAGCAGCGGTAGGCGCAGCTTGAGGCCGGTGACGAACAGCGAGACCAGCACGGCGACCTCGGTCAGGTGCTCCATCCACGGCGCGACCTCCTGGAAGGCCTCGTGCCACAGGCCCAGGCCCTGTGGCCCGATCGCCAGGCCGAAGCCCAGGCAGACCACCGAGGTGGTCACCGGAAGCCAGCGCAGATAGGCCGAGCCCAGGGCCAGGATGAGCAGAAGCGAGCTGAGTACGGCGGTCCAGTCGATGAAGCTCATGGCGGCGGCTCCGGAACGGCGAGCGATAAGGATTCGAGGTGCGATTCGGGCGACGGTTCGGCGCCTGGCTGCCCGGCAAACCGTTCCGTCGGCATCGGCCAATGCGCTGTGCTTGTCCGCTGGAGTAAAGACAGGCCATCGCCATGCCGGTAGGGCGGGCGAGGAAAGAAGGTTCGCCGGGCGCGGGTACGCCGGCCATGGAAGGCGGCCCGGTAGGGGCCTGTATTGCCCGTCGGGCCGATGGCGAAGAGGAGGCTTGGTGGCTTCTTAGAACATGAAGATCTTTATAACCATATGAATAATGGTTTTTGGATATTAACGAGCCGGCTCAGTAGGCTCCCGCTCCAGCATTCCCTTCCGCACATTCGCCTATCGGAGCCGCAGCATGCTCAGCGTCAGCCGCCTCGAATTCATCGGCGTCCTCCCCGCGCGGGAGATCCGCAAACCCCTGCCGTCCGGCGCCGTGCCGCTGGACAGGGCCTACCTCGGCGCCTGCGCCCGTGCCTTGGAGCACGGCGGCTTCGACGCGGCGCTGATCGGCTGGCACGATGCGGCCCCGGACGGCCTGCAGGTGGCTGCCCACGTCGCCCAGCAGACCCGCCGGCTCGGTCTGCAGGTGGCGCACCGGCCGGGCCTGCTGGCGCCGACCGAGGCGGCGCGCCAGTTCGCCACCCTCGATCATTTCAGCGACGGCCGTGTGGCGCTGCGCCTGGTCGACGACGGGATGCCGCAACGCGACGGCGACTTTCTCGACCGCAGCGACTGGCCGGCGCGCAGCGACGAGTACCTGACCCTGCTGCGGCGCGCCTGGAGCGGCACCAAGCCCTTCGACTTCGACGGCCGCCACTACCGGGTGAAGGGCCACCAGGCCGCCCTGCGCCCCTTGCAGGCGCGCCTGCCGATCCACTGCGGCGGCGCCTCGCCGGCCGCAGCCAGGCTGGCCGGCCGGCATGCCGACGTCTATGTGATGATCGGTGAGCCGCTCGCCACCATCGCCGTGCGCATCGGCATGGTGCGCGCCGCCGCCGCGCGCGAGGGGCGCGCCGGGGCGGTGCGCTTCGGCCTCTCGCTGCGGGTGATCCTCGGCGCCAGCGAGGCCGAGGCCTGGTCGCGGGCCGGCCGGCTCCTGCCCTTCGCCTCGCACGGCCAGGTGTTCGACGACTGCCTGTGGTGCGGCCTCGACGGCGACTCCGCGACCCTGGTCGGCACCCCGAGGCAGGTCGCCGAAGCCTTCGCCGCCTACCACCGCCTCGGCGTCGAGAGCTTCCTGGTGCGCGGCTTCGACCCGCTCGCCGACGCGCTCGAATTCGGCCGCGAGTTGCTGCCGCAGGTGCGCGAGCGGATTCCCCTGCGCCTGCCGGTCGAGGCCTTCTCGCCCTTCTGACTTCCCCCGCCGGCGGGGCGGACCACGCCGTCGCCGGCCCATTGCAAGGAGAACACGCATGTCCACGGAACCATCCATCGCCGTCGTCGGAGGCGGCAGCCTGGGCCTCTACCTCGCCGGGCGCCTGAGCCTGGCCGGGCATGCCGTGACGGTGGCGCTACGCCCGGGCGCCGGCGCGCAGGCGGGCGGCGTCAGCGCCGAGGGCGACGAGTCCTGGCAGGCCCCGGCGGTGCGCCATGTGCCGCTCGACGAACTGCGGGGCCCCTTCGCCCAGGTCATAGTCGCGGTGAAGTCGCACGACCTGGACGAGCTGCTGCCGCGCCTGACGGCCCTCGGCGATGCCGCCACCGAGTACGTCTTCCTGCAGAACGGCATCCCCTGGTGGTGGTCGCACCGCGACGGCGAGATCGCCGGCGCGCCGCCTCTGGCGCGTAGCGTGGCGCTGGTCGTGCAGCATGCGGTGGAGCGCACTGCGCCCGGGCGCATCCGCGTGCGCCGCACCGACAGCGACCGCTACATCTGCGCGCGGGTGCAGGGCGAGCCGGACGCGCCGCTGCTGGCGCTGGTGGCCCTCTGGCAGGCGGCCGGGATTCCGGCCGAGAGTTCGGCGGACATCCGCCGCGAGGTGTGGACCAAGCTGATGAGCAACGTCACCCTCAACCCGCTGAGCGCGATCACCGGGGCGACGGTCGGCGAGCTGGCGCGCACGCCGCGCACCCGCGCGGTGCTGCTCGCCGGCATGGCGGAAATCGCCCGCCTGGCCGAGCGCGACGGTCATCCGCCGAGCATGACCCCCGAGGTCCGTGTGCGGCGCGCCGAGGAGGTAGGCGGCACGCGCACCTCGATGCTGCAGGACCGTCTGGCCGGTCGCCGCCTGGAGACCGAGGCGCTGCTCGCCGCGCCGATCGCCATCGCCGAGCGCTACGGCGAGCCGGTGCCGGTGCTCAGGACCCTGCTCGGCTGCCTGGCGCTGGAGAACGACAAGGCGCAGCGGCAACCGGCCTGATGGCCGGCCGTCGCTCTGCAATGCCGTTCACTTGAGCGGATCGGCATTGCGGGCCATGGGATGGCGGAAAATCCGTCACGGCAGCTTTCCGTGCGGCGCGGATGGCCGGGCTGCTTGCTCAGGTCGGTTCTAGTCGGATTCGACTTCCGTGAATCCGCCTGACCGGAAGCGAGTGGAAATCGATCCCCTTTAGGCAACGAACATTCACTGCCCAGCCATCGAAGGGCGGCACGCCTTCGCCAAGCTCTTGGGGTGTCGGATCGCTGGGGCGCCTGAACGGCAGGATGCCGCATTGCGGGCAGAAGTAGTCTTTCGCCGTCCGGGACCCCCACTGATAGAGCGACAAATTCTCCCAGGGCGTCAGCAGACGCAGGTTCTCCTTCGGAACCCGAACGTTCAGTGCCCCGCGCATCGAGCAGATCGAACAATCACATACACGCACATGGTCGATCTCGGCTTCGACCTCGAAGCGGACTGCACCGCAGTGGCAAGCGCCGGTGTAAAGGGTCATCGTCGTTCGTGCCCGAGTTGCTGGCCGTTTGCTTATAGGGGGCATAGGGCCGCTCGCCGGCCCTTGCTCAGGCCGCCGGAGCACCCTGCGCGATCTGCGCCTGGAAGCGCCGCCGGCTGTCCAGCTTCCGGCGCAGGCGGGCGCTGGCTTCCTCGCCGGTCTGGAAGATCGCCCGGTTGCCCTGGCCCTCGGCGACCTTGCGAAAGGCCTCGCTGCGGACGGCGGCAGCCAGGGCGGTTCCCGACCACCACCGGCTGGCCGAGCAGGGTGGCGAGCTCGTTGGTGATCGCCCGCCAGCCGACCAGGGGAGCGTCGAGCAGCGCGCCGCCCGCCAGAGTGAGAAAACGCCGTCGGGAACAATGCGTCATGGCAGGTTTCCGTGCAGGTCAGGTGGAGAAAGGGGCGCTGCGCTTTCGCGGCCTCAGCCGCCCAGCGCGGCCGCGAAGCTGCGGTCCCACAGCGGCCGCACGTCCACCGGCCGCTCGATCACCCCGGCCTTGAGGAAGGTGTCGGCCACGTCCTGCTGGCTGTGGATCGCCGCGTCGTCCACCGGCACCAGGCGGCGCACCTGGCTCTCGTTGCGCAGCAGGGCGAGCACCGCCTCGACCGGTACGCCGATCTCCGCGGCGAGCGCCGCGGCGTAGCGTTCGGAGTTGGCCTGGCGCCAGGCGAAGGCCTTCTGCAGGCGCACGAAGAAGTCGGCGATCGCCGCGTGGCGCTGCGGGTCGGCGATGGCCTCCGGGGCGGCGAAGAACAGGTAGTTGCCCGACAGGTAGCCGTTGGCGCGCTTGAGCACCCGGGCGCCGACCGAGGTCTGCGCCAGCGGCACCGAGTAGCCGTAGATCGCCCAGGCATCGAGCTGGCCGGTGCGGAAGGCGGCGGCGCCGTCGGGCACCGTGAGGTTGATCGCCTGGATGTCGGCGAAGCTCAGGCCGACCTCGGCGAGCATCTTGGTCAGGTAGTACTGGGTGGTGGTGGCGCGCACGTAGCCGACGCGCTTGCCCTTGAGGTCGGCGATGGAGCGGATGGGCGAGTCCCTGGGCACCAGCACCGTCTGCTCGTTGACGTCGCCCTTGATCACCCCGACCACGCGGATTCGTGCGCCCTTGATGAAGCCGAACAGCGACGGGATCTCGCTGCCGTAGGCGAGATCCAGCGAGCCGCCGTTCATCGCCTCGACCATCAGGTTGCCCGAGGCGAATTTCGCCCAGTCGATGGGGTAGGGCGTGTCGGCGAGGCCGGCGACCTCCAGCAGCAGCTTGTCGCCGCCCTTGTACTGGGCGATGCGCAGCCGGCCCGGTGCGGCCGCCTCGGCGTGCCTGCCATCGAGCAGCAGGGGCGCCAGTGCCAGGGCGCTGGCGGTGCTGGCGAGAAAGCGGCGGCGCGACAAACCGCCCGAACGGTGCGACATCGGTGTTCCCTCTCAGTGAGTGTCCATGTGTTGAGAGGGATGCTAGCGCTGCGCTTTTAATTCATTAAATGAATAATAATTATATTTTTATATGAATTTTATGCATTTAATGGCGCGGGCAGGGTAGACCAAAGGCTAAGGCGTGTGCGGCCGCTTCGGGAGGGCAGGCGCCGGCGTCGGAGCAACGGACAGCGAAACGGCGCGGCCTGCGCGGCAGGATGCCGCATGTGACGGCAGAGTCGATAGACGTGGTCGATCAACGAATCGGCAATAGCGATTGGTCGGACGACTGGGCCAAGAATAGACTTGACTTGTGTCAATTGATCGCCGAGTGCGCTGCCATGCCGCATCACGCCAGTCCCCCTGCCAAGGAGCCCCCCCCGACCGTCACGGGCACCTACCGCTATGCCGAGCTGGGACAGGCGGAGCGGGTCGGCGAGACGCAGCTGGCCACCGAATGCGCGCTGGCGATCAGCTACAACGGCCTCAACCATGCGGTGATGATGGTCACGCCCGAGGCGCTGGAAGATTTCGTCCACGGCTTCACTCTGACCGCCGGCATCATCGATAGTGCCGATGAAGTCTACGACTTGCGGCTCGTCGAGGGCGCCGAGGCCTGGCGGGCCGAGGTGGAGATCGCCAGCCGCGCCTTCTGGCAGCTCAAGCGGCAGCGCCGCCAACTGGCCGGCAGCAGCGGCTGCGGCGTATGCGGGGTGGAGGCGCTGGAGCAGGCGCTGCCGCAGCTGCCGGCGCTCGAGCCGGTACCGCTGCCGCCGGCCGGACACCTGCAGGGGCTGCGCGAGAGCATCGCCGCCGAGCAGCGCCTGGCCCGCCACAGCGGCGCCCTGCATGCCGCGCTGTTCGTCGACGAGGCCGGCGAGATCCGCCTGTGCCGCGAGGACATCGGCCGGCACAACGCCCTCGACAAGCTGATCGGCGCCCTCGGGCGCGAACGCCTGGAGCCCGGCCGCGGCTTCGCCGTGGTCACCAGCCGCTGCGGCGTCGAGTTGCTGCACAAGGCGGTGCGCGCCGGCATCGGCACCCTGGTCGGGCTGTCGGCGCCCACCGCGCTGACCGTGGACTGGGCACGCCACCACCACCTCAACCTGATCCATCTGCCGCACCACAGCGCGGCGCGGGTCTACAGCCCGGTACCGCGCGCCCCGTAAGGCCTGCCCGCCGCCGCCTGCACACCCAATCGAAAGTCCCGAGCGTTTCCCGTCGCGAAGCGCGGACCGCGCTCGTCCCTACCTTTCAGGAGATCGTCATGGAACTTGGCAGAAGACAGTTCTTCAAGCTCTGTACCGTCGGGGTGGCCGGCGCCACTGCCGCCACCCTCGGCTTCGCCCCCGGCGTCGCCCACGCCACCCAGCCGCGCCAGTACAAGCTGCTGCGCGCCAGGGAGACCCGCAACAACTGCACCTACTGCTCGGTGGGCTGCGGGGTGCTGATGTACAGCCTCGGCGACGGCGCGAAGAACGCCAAACCGCGGATCTTCCACATCGAGGGCGACCCCGACCATCCGGTCAGCCGCGGCTCGCTGTGCCCGAAGGGCGCCGGACTGGTCGACTTCATCCACAGCGAGCAGCGCCTGCAGTACCCCGAGTACCGCGCGCCGGGTTCGGATAAGTGGCAGCGGATCAGCTGGGAGGAGGCCATCGAGCGCATCGCCCGGCTGATGAAGGACGACCGCGACGCCAACTTCGTCGAGAAGAACGCCGCCGGGCTCACCGTGAACCGCTGGCTGACCACCGGCATGCTCTGCTCCTCGGCGGCCAGCAACGAGACCGGCGCCCTCGACTGGCGCTTCACCCGCGCCCTCGGCATCCTCGGCATGGACTGCCAGGCGCGGCTCTGCCACGGCCCGACCGTGGCCGCCCTGGCGCCCAGCTTCGGCCGCGGCGCGATGACCAACAACTGGGTGGACATCAAGAACGCCAACGTCGTGCTGGTCATGGGCGGCAACCCCGCCGAGGCCCACCCGGTGGGCTTCAAGTGGGCCATCGAGGCGAAGATCCGCAACGGCGCCAAGCTGATCGTGGTCGACCCGCGCTTCAACCGCAGCGCCGCGGTCGCCGACCTCTACGCGCCGATCCGCGCCGGCTCCGACGTGACCTTTCTGATGGGGGTGGTCAACTACCTGATCGCCCACGACAGGATCCAGCACGAGTACGTGCGCGCCTACACCAACGCGAGCCTCTTGGTGCGCGACGACTTCGCCTTCGACGAGGGCCTGTTCAGCGGCTACGACGAGGCGAAGAAGCAGTACGACCGCAGCTCCTGGGCCTACCAGCTGGACGAGAACGGCCACGCCCGGCGCGACCCGACCCTCAGCCATCCGCGCTGCGTGTGGAACCTCTTGAAGCAGCACGTCAGCCGCTACACCCCGGAGATGGTCACGCGCCTGTGCGGCACGCCCAAGGAGGACTTCCTGGAGATCTGCCGGCTGCTCGGCGATACCAGCGCGCCGGACAAGACCGCGACCTTCCTCTACGCCCTCGGCTGGACCCACCACACCAGCGGCGTGCAGATCATCCGCGGCGCGGCGATGATCCAGCTCTTGCTCGGCAACATCGGCATGCCCGGCGGCGGCATCAACGCCCTGCGCGGGCACTCGAACATCCAGGGCTACACCGACCTCGGCCTGCTCTCGGTGCGCATGCCGGGCTACCTGAACCTGCCCTCGGAGCACCAGCCCGACCTGGCCACCTACCTCGCGCAGAGCACGCCCAAGGCGCTGCTGCCCGGCCAGGTGAACTACTGGCAGAACACCGAGAAGTTCTTCGTCAGCCTGATGAAGAGCGTCTGGGGCGACAAGGCGACCAGGGAGAACGACTGGGGCTTCGACTGGCTGCCCAAGTGGGACGTCGAGTACGACGTGCTGCGCTATATGGAGCTGATGTACGAGGGCAAGGTCAACGGCTACATCGCCCAGGGCTTCAACCCGATCGCCGCCTTCCCGGACAAGAACAAGGCGGTCGCCGCCCTGTCCAGGCTCAAGTACCTGGTGGTGATCGACCCACTGGTCACCGAGAGCTCGAACTTCTGGCAGAACCACGGCGAAGCCAACGATGTGAACCCCGCCGAGATCCGGACCGAGGTGTTCCGCCTGCCGTCGTCCTGCTTCGCCGAGGAGAACGGCTCGATCGCCAATTCCGGCCGCTGGCTGCAGTGGCACTGGGCGGGTGCGGCGCCGCCGGCCGAGGCCTGGCACGACGGCAAGATCCTCGGCCACCTGTTCCTCCGCCTGCGCGAGCTGTACGCGAAGGAGGGCGGCGCCAACCCCGCGCCGCTGCTCAACATGGCCTGGAATTACAGCGATCCGGAGGACCCGGCGCCCGAGGAGGTCGCCAGGGAGGCCAACGGCTACGCCCTGGCCGACCTCTACGACCCGCAGGGCACCCTGCTGGCGAAGAAGGGCGAGCTGTTGCGCGACTTCGCGCTGCTGCGCGCCGACGGCAGCACCGCCAGCTTCTGCTGGATCTTTGCCGGCTCCTGGACCGAGGCCGGCAACCAGATGGCGCGGCGCGACAACGCCAGCGACGCCGCGGGCCTCGGCAGCACCCCGGGCTGGGCCTGGTGCTGGCCGCAGAACCGCCGCATCCTCTACAACCGCGCCTCGGTCGACCCGCAGGGCAGGCCCTGGGACCCGAAACGCAAGCTGATCGAGTGGAACGGCCAGCGCTGGAGCGGCATCGACGTCGCCGACTTCGCCGCCACCGTCGCGCCGGGCAGCGAGGCCAATCCGTTCATCATGCTGCCCGAGGGCCTCGGCCGGCTGTTCGCGGTCGGCGCGCTGGGCGACGGGCCCTTCCCCGAGCACTACGAGCCGATCGAGTCGCCGCTGGAGCACAACCCGCTGCACCCGAAGGTCACCTTCAACCCGACCACCCGGCTGTTCGACAACGACCGCAAGCGCATGGGCAGCGCGGCGGACTTCCCCTACGTCGCCACCACCTACTCGATCACCGAGATGTTCCGCCACTGGACCAAGGCCTCGCGGCTGAACGCCATCGTCCAGCCCGAGCAGTTCGTCGAGATCGGCGAGCAACTGGCGGCGCAGAAGGGCATCCGCGCCGGCGACACGGTCAAGGTCAGCTCCATGCGCGGCTTCATCAAGGCCAAGGCGGTGGTGACCAAGCGCATCGCCACCCTGGAGATCGACGGCAAGCCGGTCGACACCGTCGGCATCCCCTGCCACTGGGGCTTCGAGGGCACCACCCGCAAGGGCTTCCTGGCCAACACCCTGACGCCCGCGGTTGGCGACGCCAACTCGCAGACGCCGGAGTACAAGGCCTTCCTCGTGAACATTGAAAAGGTCTGATGGAGGGCTTTCCATGTCCATGCAATCTCAAGACATCATCAAGCGCTCGGCGACCAGCGCCCTGACCCCGCCGACCCAGGTCCGCGACCACAAGGCGGAAGTCGCCAAGCTGATCGACGTGAGCATCTGCATCGGCTGCAAGGCCTGCCAGGTGGCCTGCTCGGAGTGGAACGACCTGCGCGACGAGGTCGGCCAGAACGTCGGTGTCTACGACAACCCCATCGACCTCAGCGCCAAGAGCTGGACGGTGATGCGCTTCGACGAGGTCGAGCAGGAGAACGGCAGGCTGGAATGGCTGATCCGCAAGGACGGCTGCATGCACTGCGCGGACCCCGGCTGCCTCAAGGCCTGCCCGAGCCCGGGCGCCATCGTCCAGTACGCCAACGGCATCGTCGACTTCCAGTCCGAGCACTGCATCGGCTGCGGCTACTGCGTCGCCGGCTGCCCGTTCAACGTGCCGCGGATCAGTCAGGAGGACAACAAGGCCTACAAGTGCACCCTGTGTTCCGACCGCGTGGCAGTGGGCCAGGAGCCGGCCTGCGCCAAGACCTGCCCGACCGGGGCGATCAGTTTCGGCACCAAGGCCGACATGCAGCACCTGGCCGGCCAGCGCGTCGAGGAGCTGCACGGCCGCGGCTACGCCAACGCCGGCCTCTACGACCCGCAGGGCGTCGGCGGCACCCACGTGATGTACGTGCTGCACCATGCCGACCGGCCCGAGCTGTACCACAACCTGCCCAGGGACCCGCGCATCAGCA
Source organism: Azotobacter salinestris (assembly GCF_009363155.1). Taxonomy (NCBI): domain Bacteria; kingdom Pseudomonadati; phylum Pseudomonadota; class Gammaproteobacteria; order Pseudomonadales; family Pseudomonadaceae; genus Azotobacter; species Azotobacter salinestris. The sequence goes on along the minus strand of NZ_CP045302.1, from coordinate 2,339,844 downwards.
GCGCGATCCACGGCTGGAAGGGCTGGATGAAGCCGGCCGCCGCCGTGGCCTTCTTCGCCACCCTGGCCGGCACCCTGTTCCACTACGTCGGCGTCGGCCCCAACCAGGTCGACGAGCATGAGGAGACCGAGGCATGAACAAGCGCGACATGATCCTGCGCACCCGCTTCCCCGAGCGCGCCTGCCACTGGGTGATGGTGATCTGCTTCTTCCTCGCCGCGCTCTCCGGGCTGTCCTGGTTCTTCCCGACCCTGAGCGGCCTCGGCGCGGTGCTCGGCACGCCGCAGATGGCGCGCATCCTGCACCCCTTCCTCGGCGTCGCGGTGTTTCTCGCCCTGGTCTACCTGTTCATCCGCTTCGTCAAATACAACCTGCCGGAGCGCGAGGACCTCGCCTGGTTCGCCAACCTCAAGGACGTGCTGCTCGGCAACCACGACAAGCCCCTGCAGATCGGCAAGTACAACGCCGGCCAGAAGATCCTGTTCTGGGGGATCATGAGCCTGATCAGCGTGCTGCTGCTCAGCGGCCTGGTGATCTGGCGGCCGTACTTCGCCCCGGCCTTGCCCATCCCGCTGATCCGCCTCGGCCTGTTCCTGCACGCCGCCGCCGGCATCGCGCTGATCCTCTTGATCCTCGGCCACGCCTACCTGGCCTTCTGGGTCAAGGGCTCGATTTCCGGGATGGTCACCGGCTACGTCTCGCGCGCCTGGGCCAGGAGCCACCACGACCGCTGGTACCGGCAGATCTCCAAGCCGGCCGCCAAGAGCGAGGGGCGCGAATGAACAGCATCCGCCTGGTTGCCGACGAGAAGCCGAGCGGTGGCGTCGGCGCCATCGTGCCGCTGATCCTGCCCGACCTGAAAAACCGCTACGGGCGCCGCGCCGGACGCCTGCGCCAGCTCGCCGAGGCTCACCCGATGGCCGACTACCTGCGCTTCGCCGCCGGCATCGCCGAAGCGCAGCAGCAGGTCGCCGAGGCGCTGCCGCTGCCCGCGGCGCTGGCCGCCACGCTGCCCGCCCGTCTGGGCGGGGCGCGGCCGCCGCTGGAGGCCACCAGCCTGCCGCGCGAGCGGCACTGGCGCGACCTGCTGCAGGCGCTGTTCGGGCGCCTGCAGGACAGCCCGACCCCGGCCGTGGCGCAGACCCTCGCCGGCCTGCGCAGCTGCGACGGGGTCGCGCTGGAGAAGCTGGCCGACGCCCTGCTGGCCGGCGACTACCGGGTGGTCGGCAGCGACCGCGCGCCCTTCCTGTGGGCCGCGCTGTCGCTGTACTGGACGCAGATGGCCGCGCAGCTGCCGGCCTCCGGCCAGGCCGGCGTCGGCGAGGGGCGCCAGTGCTGCCCGGTGTGCGGTGGCGCGCCGGTGGCCAGCGTGATCCGCGGTGGCGCCCAGAGCGGCCTGCGCTACCTGCACTGCGGGCTGTGCGAGAGCCGCTGGCACATGGTGCGCACCAAGTGCAGCAACTGCGAGGAGGGCGGCCGGCTCGACTACTGGTCGCTGGACAGCGAGCAGGCGGCGATCCGCGCGGAAAGCTGCGGCGACTGCAACAGCTACCTCAAGGTCCTCCACGAGGACCGCGACCCGCAGCTGGAGGTGATCGCCGACGATCTGGCCTCCCTGGCGCTGGACGCCGAGGTGGAGCGCCAGGGCTTCTACCGCAGCGGCCTCAATCCGTTCCTCTTCCCCGGCTGAACGAGGACGATGCGTAGGGTGGATGGCCACCCCGTGGAAAACCGCGCAGCGTTTTCCACCGGAGTCCTGCACGGTGGATAAGGCTACGCCGTTATCCACCCTACGACGGTTCACCGAATCCCTTTGACGAGAATCCCCATGGCCCGTGCACTGCAAGACGGCTTCGGACGCACCATCGACTACCTGCGGCTGTCGGTGACCGACCGCTGCGACTTCCGCTGCGTCTACTGCATGGCCGAGGACATGCGCTTCCTGCCGCGCCAGCAGATCCTCGGCCTCGAGGAGCTGTACCGCCTGGCCCGGCTGTTCGTCGGCCGCGGGGTGAGGAAGATCCGCCTCACCGGCGGCGAGCCGCTGGTGCGCCAGGGCATCCTCGGCCTGTGCGAGCGGATCGCCGCCTTGCCCGGTCTGCGCGAACTAGTGATGACCACCAACGGCTCGCAGCTGGTCAAGCTGGCCCGGCCGCTGGCCGAGGCCGGGGTGAGGCGCCTCAACATCAGCCTGGACAGCCTGGACCCGGCGCGCTTTCGCGCCATCACCCGCACCGGCGAGCTGGCGCGGGTGCTCGACGGCATCGAGGCGGCCCGCACCGCCGGCTTCGAGCGGATCAAGCTGAATGCCGTGGCGATGCAGGGGCGCAACGCCGACGAGGTGCTCGAGCTGGTCGACTATGCCGTGGCGCGCGGGCTCGACATCAGCTTCATCGAGGAAATGCCGCTGGGCGAGGTCGGCCGCTCGCGCGGCGAGGCCTTCTGCTCCAGCGACGAGGTGAGGGCACGGATCGCCAGCCGCTACGCGCTGCTCGACTGCGCCGAGCAGAGCGGCGGGCCGGCGCGCTACGTGCGCCTGCCGGCGCATCCGGCCAGCCGCATCGGCTTCATCTCGCCGCACAGCCACAACTTCTGCGCCAGCTGCAACCGCCTGCGGCTGACCGTCGAGGGCCGCCTGCTGCTCTGTCTCGGCCATGAGCAGTCGCTAGACCTGCGTGCCCTGCTGCGTCGCCACCCGACCGACGACCGGCCACTCTCGGAAGCCATCGACCGCGCCCTGCTGCACAAGCCGCAGCAGCACGACTTCTTGGCGAGCGGAGAGGTTCAGGTACTGCGCTTCATGAACGCCAGCGGGGGATAAGGAGGACGGCAGGCGCCAGCGAGGATCTCGTGTCCCCCTGGTGCCTGCCGGCTGCGTGCGTTACTTGTTGGCGGGCTTGCTGCCACTGGGCTTGCGTGGCCGGCGCGGTTTGGCGGCCTTCGGCGCCGGTGCGCTCTCGGCCGGGGCGGAAGTGGCTTGCGTACTGGCCGGAGAAGCTTCGGCCGAAGCCGCTTCGGTACTGGCCGGTACGGCCTCGGCGCCGGTCGGCGCGGCTTCGGCGGCCGGTTGGGCCTCCTCCGGCTCGGCGATCACGGTGTTGGCGCGGACGCGGATGTGCGGCTTGGGCGCAACCTCCATGGGTTTGGCCTCGGCCGGCGCTTCGGCGGCGGGCTCGGCCTGCGCCGGTGCCGCGGCCGGTTCGGCCTCGGGGGCGGCAGCCGCGCTGTCGGGGGTGGCGACCGGAACCGGCTCGATCAGCGCATCCTGCCGCCTGGCCGGCACGGCGGCGGTTTCGGCCGCCGGGCGCACCTTCGGCTCGGGCGCCGGCGGCGTGCTTTCCGGGATCGCGGCCGGCGCGGCCGCGCTCGCCTCGGCGGGCGTCTCCGCGAGCAGCCTGGGGGTTTCCAGGCGCAGCTGGGCGAAGTCTGCCAGCGGCAGTTCCAGCACCTCGAACAGCTGGCGCCAGAGGGCGCCCAGCGGGCCGTCGCTGCGTTGCCAGCCCGGCTCGATGTTCATCACCTCGGCGAGAATGCGCTGGCGCTCGGCACGCTCGGGCAGCAGCTCGGGCAGCGTCTGCACGCTCTCCTCGGGATAGGCGAACACCAGCAGGTTCTGCTGGCGGGTGATTTCCCGCAGGCTGGCGACGTCCGGGATGTGCGGATCGGCGATGGCCCGGCGGCGGTAATCCTTGACGATGCTTTCCAGCATGGCCTTGTCCAGCCGGCCGCTGGCCCTGGCGAGCAGCAGCAGGATGCGGATGGCCGCTTCCCGCGCGCCGCCCAGCGGCAGGGCTTCGTACAGGCGTTCGAGCAGCGCCCGTTCCCGTTCGCTGGCGAACTTCTCGGCCGCGCTGGTGCGCTGGCCGCCGGTGAGGGTGCTGAGCCAGCCGTAGACGGCGTGGAAGGCCAGCTCCTGGCCGGCGTCGCGCAGGTCGCGCCAGGTGTCCAGGGTGTTCTCGATGCAGTCGGAGAAGAGTTCCTGCCAGGCGAGCAGCGGATTGTCGGGGCGCGCCGGATGGCGCTGGCGGCGGGCCAGCTCGGCCATGCCGGACAGCCACCAGGTCGCCGGGTTCAGGCTGCTCCAGGCCTGCCGCTGCAGGTGGAAGGGATGGTGCTGGCGCAGCTGCTCGGCGATCGGCTCGTTGATCGCCCGGCTCAGCCAGGGGCGTACCGTCCAGTCGTAGACGGTGCTGTTGATCGCCGAGACGCGGTTGACCAGCTCGAATTCCCGCTCGTCGTCGTAGCCGTCGTCCTCGGCGAGGATGTCGGCGATCCGCCGCGATTCGAAGTGCACCTTGTAGCCCTGGACGCCGCCGTCGGGATGCGGCACGTCGTCGATGATCAGCTCGAACAGGCCGGGCGGCAGGGCCCTGATCGCATCGATGGCGCCGATCAGCTGGCGATGCTCGCGGCGCGCCACCTGGCCGGAAACGAAGATGCCCAGGTGCCCGGCGCTGGCGTGCTTGAGGTAGATGATGGTGCGCCCGGACGAGTGCAGTGCCAGGTCGGAAGGGTAGAGATCGGAAATCCAGTTGAGGGCCTGCTGCGGCGGAGTGATGTTGTCGCCGTAGGAGCAGAACACCACGACCGGCGCCTCGATCTGGCGCAGGTCGGTGAGGGTGCCCTGGCCGCCGGTCAGGCGGTTGCCGATGAACAGCTCGTCGACGATGGTTTCGATCTCCTCGCTGTTGAGCAGGTTGGGGCTGCCCCACCAGCGCTCGAAGTCGAGAAAGCGCGGCGCCTCGCCGTCTACCCTGGAGAACAGCTCGTAGTACTTGCTCCACAGGGCATGGGTCGGATCGAGGTTCTCGAAGTTGCTAACCAGCCAGGTGCCGTCGAAGCGGCCGTTGCCGAGGTCGCTGCCGAGACGGGTCATCCAGGCGCCGCCGAGCAGGCCGCCGGCGTAGCGCATCGGGTTGCGGCCGTTGACCCCGGCCCAGTAGGACAGCGGGGCGCCGACCACCACCAGCAGCCCCGGCAGCTCCGGGCGCAGCGCCGCCAGGCCCATGAGCGCCCAGCCGGCCTGGCAGTTGCCGATCAGCACCGGCTTGCCGGCATGGGCGTGGCGCTCGGTGACCAGTTCGATGAAGCGGGCCTGGGCGAGGGCGATGTCGCTCAGCGTCTGTCCCGGTTCCGAGCTGTGGCTGAAGGAGATGAAGTAGGTCGGGTGCCCGGCACGCAGGCTCTCGCCGATCTCCGAATCTTCCTTGAAGCCGCCGATGCCGGCGCCGTGGCCGCCGCGGGGGTCGATGACGATCACCGGCGGCAGGGTGGAGTCGGTCGTCTGGCCCGGGCCGGGCAGGATGCGCAGCAGCGAGTAGTTCACCGGGGTCGGCAGGTCGCGGCCGTCGAGCAGCAGCTCGTGGTCGAACTTGAGCAGCACCGGGTAGCCGGCCTGGCGATGCTTGAGGGTGTTGTCGGCCCGCTGGCGCAGGGTGTCCCAGAACAGCAGGGTGCGCTGGTTGAAGTCGGTCAGGTAGTCGAGCCCGTCGCTGGCGCCGATCGGCTGCGCGGAGCACGCGACCAGTTTCTGCAGCGATTTTTCCTGGCGCTGCCGGAAGCTGTCCTGCAGGTTGTTCGCCTGCAATCTCTGCAGCTTGCCGATATGCTGGATGTAGTTGTGGAAAGAGGAGAAGCAGTCTTCCTGCTGCGCAAAAAAAGTGTCCTGGCTCATGATCGCCCTCTTCGTGTTGGAGTAAGGCCAAGCAGTGCGCTCCTCCAGAAGAAGAAGCCAGCGGATCTGGATTCGTGGGTCATGGAGGCTCGGGGACAATGGCCCGTTTCTTATAGCGGAGGGTAAACCAGGGAGCAAACTTTTTTTGCGGTGCAAAAAATGCATGCGCCGAAGCATTCCGGAAAGTAATAATGCGGCAGACCGGCCTGCCGCGATCCGGCGCGTCTGGCCGACCCGGTCGTTGCCTTTGGGAGATTGAGACATGTCCATCTTTGATTCGAATGCGTTCCAGAACGGCCAGCCGTCGGGGCTGGAGGCCGCACGGCGCCTCGGCGAGGGAGTGATCGACGGCAGCGAGCGGCTGGTCCGGCTGCAGTTCCAGGCGCTGCAGATGACCTCCGACCTGTTCTTCGCCAATTGGCGGCGGCTGCTCTCGGCGCGCGGGTCGGAGGCGATCGTCGAGCTGTCGCCGGCAGTCCAGGCGGTGCGCATGATGGAGTACGGACGGCAGGCCCAGGAATTGATGGCGGCGAGTCAGAAGGTCTTTCTCGATCTGGCCCGCCAGCAGATGGAGGCCGGTACCCGGCAGCTGCACGGGATGGTCGCGGAGGTGGCGAAGAACGCCCCGGCCGATGCCGAGCCTCTGGTGGGCGCCCTGGAGGCGGCGGCGAAGGGAGTCGATTACCTGTACGGCCGCGGCCTGGAGGCCGCCGGACAGGGCGTGGCGCTGGCCGACAACGTGATCCGCCTGACCCGCGAGGCCGGCCGCGCCGCCGCCGATACGGTCAGACCCGAGAGGTAGCGGCGAAGCCCTGGCTGCGACGGGCGCGGCGATCATGTCTTCGCGACGACCGCTCCCGTTTCAGACGCCGAGATGCCGGGCCAGCTCGGCGATCGCCGCTTCCGGCGTGGCGCTGTGCCCTGTCCAGCTGCAGGCGAGCATCAGGTTGCGCGGCAGGCCGAAATCCTCCACCAGCCAGCCCTGCGCATCGCGTCCATCCGCCCCGTGGGGAACCTGGCTGCGCAGGTCGCCGGCTGGAGCAAAGCAGGCCCACACCGGCTTGCCGAGGGCCACGGCCATGCCCATTTCGAACACCGTGCCGGAGTCCGGCTCCCGGCCGCGGAATGGCTCGAGGTTGGCCAGCACGGCATCGGCGCTGCGCAGCAGGGCGATGTTCGCTTCGAGAATCCATTGCGCCGCCGCGGCCGGGGACAGTCCCGGGGGCAGCGCGTTGTCCAGGGGATAGAGGCCTTCCAGTCCATGCTCGGCGCACAGCCGCTTGAGACGGGCGCCGTGCTCGACGGCGTCGGGGCGGAACACGTCCGGACCGGCCAGATAGATCTTGGGCATGGGGTATTCCTCTCTGCAAGGCCGGGCGCGGCCGGCAAGGGCGAGGTTCGCGCGAAAGCCGGGGCAGGGCAAGCCGGACGGCGCAGGCCCCTCGTCAATGCGCCGGTATCTCAGAAGCCCCCGCAGCCGCGGCCCATGACACTGTACTCGACGGTGTGCCGCTCGCCACGGCTGTCTTCGTAGACCATGCGGATCGGCACCACTTCGCAGACGTCGGGGATTTCGTCGGTATGGATGACCCGGGCGATGTCCAGGTCCATCGAGTAGTCGTAGCGTGCGACCTGCGCCGTGGTCGCGTCCTTTGCTGCCGGCGTCCGCCCTTCGGCGGCTGCCATGCATGAGAGGCCGGCCAATGCCAGCGGAATCAGGGCTTTCATCGGAGTACCTGTCGGGGAGGGCCGCCTTGAAGTGCGCCGGCCGGTCTTGCGGAGGGACCGGCCGGCGCGGATGCTCAACATGCGGAGAGAAGCGGCCGTTGGGCAGAGGGCCTTCCAAGGTCGTCGTCGCTCCCGGAAGGCCCGTTCACTTTAATAAGTGCGGGGAGCGGCTCATATGGCCGATTGCGACAAGGAGCGTTGAGTGGATCGGCAACAATGCTGCGACCCCTTGCCGGCGCGCGTGGCGCTCAGCCGTTCTGGCAGCCCTTGCCCATGACCAGGTATTCGAGGACGTGGCGCTTGCCCTGATGGTCCTCGTAGGTCATCTGCACCGGTACCACCCCGCAGACCTCGGGGATATCGGGACTCTTGATGACATGGGCGATATCCAGATCCATGGCGTATTCGTAGCGTTCCACTTCCAACGATTCCTGGGTATTTGCGGAGGTGGACTGTTCCTCGGCCACCGCAATGCACGAAACCCCAGCCAAAGCCAGCAAGGCCAACGCTTTCATCGAAAATCACCTGTAGAGCGAAACTGTGTCGGAAACCTGGCCGGCCTCGCACGAGCCGGGGCAGGTACTTGTCCAACGTATGGGTACTGCGGTTGGGCAACGGGTCGCTTCCGGTTTTCAACTTCTTTCCGGAAGGTGAGTTCATTTTAAGAGTTGTGAAAATCCCGTTACATAGGCAATAACCACAAGGACTGTTGAGTGGATGAGCAATAATGCCGACGGACAATGGCATGCGGCTGGAGAAGTCAGGGTTCTTGAGCTCAAGGAAAGGAGAAAGCTCATTTATTTCATAAGGTTGCGAGAAGCTGCCGTACGTCGTGCGCAACAGTGCCGGTCGTTTTTCGCGGCCATGGCAACCGAGCGAAGTTGCATCGCTGTATTGCCGTGGGAAGTTGGGGCGCGGCAGGAAAGTTTGCGGAAAGTTGCAAGACGGTGAGGGGGAGTTGTGCTGAAAAGTATGCGCACTGTTTCGCCGCTTCACGCCCGGTCGATGTGCGGGGCTCGGCGGAAGTTGTGCGAAAGTTTCAACTTTCCGTGAAGGGCGCCGAACTTCCGGCGCCCCCACGAAAGCTGGCGCCCTACCAGCGGTCCGGCACCGGGCGCGGCCGGTCGGCGGGAGGGGCGACGATCACTGTGCAGGTCAGGCCGGCGGCCAGGGTCACGCCTTCCGGCACCTCGTCGATCTGGATGCGCACCGGGATGCGGCGCGCCAGACGCACCCAGTTGAAGGTGGGGTTGACGTCGGCGACCAGTTCGCGGCTTTCCGGGTTGTCGCGGTCGTAGATGCCGCGGGCGATGCTGTCGACCCGGCCGCTCAGGCGCTCGCCGCTCATCAGCCGCAGTTCGGCCTTGTCGCCGATGCGGATCAGCGGCAGGCGGGTCTCCTCGAAGTAGCCGTAGACGTAGAAGGAGTGGCTGTCGACCAGGGCCATGGCCGGCTCGCCACGATTGGCGAAGTCGCCCTCGAAGACGTTGAGGTTGGTGACGTAGCCGTCCACCGGCGCGCGCACTTCGGTGCGGCTCAGGTTGAGCCGGGCCAGGTCGAGCTGCGCCAGCGCTTCCTGGTAGTCGGCCTGGGAGGCATGGGCCAGGTGGCTGGCGTTGATGCGACTCTCGCGCGACACGACCAGCGCATCCAGGTCGGTCCGCCGTTGGGCGTTCTCCTCGTTCATCTGCAGCTGGGCCTTGCGCGCCGCCACCAGGGCTTCGGCCTGCTTGAGCGCCAGGCGGTAGTGTTCGTCGTCGATGCGCAGCAGCAGGTCGCCCTTCCTGACCTGCTGGTTGTCCTTCACCGCGACCTCGACCACCAGACCGGCGACATCGGGGGCGATGTTGATCACGTCGGCGCGCACCCGGCCATCGCGGGTCCACGGCGAATCCATGTAGTGCACCCACAGCGTGCGCACGATGTAGGCGGCGACGGCGGCGACCAGCAGGGTGAAGACGACACTGATGACTCTTTTCCAGGACATATCCGGGCCTATGTGGGGGGCGATCAGCGGTAGATGTACAGGGCGATGAGCCCGTACAGACAGGTGAATAGGCTCATGCGCAGCAGCGTCGGGTGCCAGGCGTGGCGGTACAGGCCGAACCAGGCGGCCAGCCGGTCGAGGGCCCAGCCGCCGGCCAGGGTGGCCAGGAACAGCAGGGTCAGGCTCGGCAGGTAGACGCCGAACAGGGCGATTTCACGGGGCATTGGCGAGTCTCCCGGCAGCGTTGGCGAAGCCCTCGGCCAGCGGCGAGCGGGGGTCGAGCAGCGAGCTGCGGATGAAGTGCAGGTAGCTGAGGACCCGGCGCAGCGGCGAGGTGTCGAATTGCGGCGGACGCGGCTCGGGGGTGTCGCGCACCGCCTGGATCGCCTGCTCGACCGCGGCCAGGGCGCGCTGGCGGTTGATCTCTTCGGGCTGGATGAACAGGCGCACCAGGGCGCGGCCCATGACCCGCACGCCCTGCTGCCAGGCGGTGTCCTCGGCGTAGCAGGGCTCGTCCGGCAGGGCAGCCTGCTCTTGGCGCAGCTCGATCACCGCATGGCCGATCTCCAGCACCGCGAACATCCAGCGCAGCAGCCGGCGCTGCACGTCCGGGCGGCGCGCCGCCAGGCCGTAGGCCTGGTTGAGCAGGTCGCGGGTGCCGCTCTCGAAGCCGTCGACCAGCCCCTTGAGCTTGCCGCTGACGGCGAACACCACGCGCATCCGCAGGTCCCGCTCCAGACGCCGCCACAACCAGGGGCGGTCGGGCGGCAGGATCAGCATGGACACCACCACCAGGCCCATGGAGGCGAGCACCGCCAGGTACTCGTTGAAGAAGCGGTAGGGCAGGTAGTGGGTCTGGTTGGCCGGCAGGGCGAGCATGCAGAACCAGATCAGCAGGCCGACGCCGTAGCCCAGGGTCTGCGGACGGGCGAGCAGGAAGGCGCCGAAGGCGATCACCGGCACCAGCGAGGTGTAGAGCAGGGCGAAGCCGTCCAGCCAGGGGAAGACCCAGAATTGCAGGGCGAAGCCGGCTACCGCGCTGCCGGCCGCGCCGATCAGCAGCTGGCGGCTCAGGCGTGCGGGGTTGCCCGAGGTCGAACTCAGCGCCGAGACCAGGCCGGCGGTGAGCACGAAGGTGCTGCCGCTGGGCCAGGAGCTGGCCAGCCAGAAGGCGCTGAGCACCAGGATCAGCAGGGCGCAGCGGATGCCCGCCACCGCCGCGGCCAGGCCGTTGGCGCGCGGGGTGAAGTTGCCCTTCCAGTTCTCCCGGCTGTGGTGCTGCTCGGCCAGCGAGGCCTGGGTCTGGGCATAGCCGTGCAGGTCGTCGGTGAAGCGGAACAGCAGTTCGGCGGCGGTGTTGAAGTCGGTCAGCTGCGCCTCGTCGGCCTGCTGCTCGATCAGTCGCTGGCGGCCGTCGCGGATGCGCTGCATCAGCGCTTGCTTGCTGATTTCGAGGCCCCGGGCCAGCGTCGTCGCGTCCTGATCGCTGTACAGGCGCTCGGCGAGCGGCGCGAGCTCGGAGCCGACCTGCGCCAGGCACGGTTGCAGGGCTTCGAGCACGCGGGCGCCGGTCTCGCCCTGCAGGCGCTGGCGCTGGAGCAACTGGTAGAGGGCGTGGAAGCGGGTCGAGAGGACCATGAACTCGTTGTTCAGGCGCGCCAGGCGGCCGCTGCGCAGACGCATGTTCGGGTCCTCGAAGGCGCTGGCGTTGCGCAGGTTCTCCAGGGCCACGGCCTGGGCGGCGAAGCGTGCGCTGATCTCCTCCATGCGCTGTGGCTCCAGCTCGCCGGCCAGCCCCGCACAGGCGAAGCCGGCGAAGTCGCGAAAGCGCGTGGCGAGGGTGCTGCGCAGGGTGGCGCCGCTGGTCTGCGGCAGGATCAGGCCCATGACGAGGCCGGTGCAGAGGATGCCCACGGTGATTTCCAGCACCCGCCACAGGGCCTGCATGAAGGCGCCGTCCGGGTCGAAGGTGGCCGGCAGGCCGATCATCGCCGCGGTGTAGCCGGCGAGCACGCAGGCGTAGCCGCGAAAGTCCCGGTAGCGCGCCGCGCCGGCGGTGCACAGGCCGACCCAGATCGCCAGGCAGAGCAGAAACAGCACGCGCTCCTGGTTGAACAGGGCGATCAGGGTGACCATCACCGTCAGGCCCAGCAGGGTGCCGACGATGCGGTAGAAGCTCTTGGCCAGCACCTCGCCGCTCTGCCGCTGCATGACGATGAACACCGTGGCCAGCACGGTGCTCGGCTGCGGCAGCTCCAGGCGATAGGCCAGCCAGAGGGCGACGAAGGCGGTCAACAGGGCCTTGAACACGAACACCCAGGTCAGCCCCTCGCTCAGCGCCCAGTCGCCCAGGGCACGACGGAAGGCGCCGACCGGTGCGTCAGCCACGGTTTTCATGCGTGTTCCTCAGTGACGGCCGGGGAGGTGCAGGGAGATTTCGCGAGCGTCCAGTTGCCCGGCGGCAGGGCCGCTGTCGTCCGTCAGTACGCCGCCGCCGAGCGCGACCCAGAGGCCGGCCTGGGCGGTCAGGTGTTCGGCGTGCACCTGCTGTTCGAGGAATTGCTGGTCGAACAGCGCGCTCTGCGCCTCGAGCACCGCGCGGTAGTCGGTCAGGCCGCGGCGGTAGGCTTCCTCGGCCAGACGGTAGCGGCGCTCGGCGGTTTCCAGGCCGTGGCCGACGAAGATCTCCTGCTCGTGCAGCGAGTGCAGGCGGATCAACTGGTCGGACACGCTCCTGAGCGCCTCGACCAGGGTCTGGTTGTACTGCTCGACCGCGATGTCATAGGCGGCGGTGGCGGCGCCGAGGCGGCCGCGCCGGCGTCCGCCGTCGAACACCGGCAGGCTCAGGGCCGGGCCGATGCCGTAGGTCAGTTTGTTGGCGTTGGTCAGGAAGTTCAGCATCTCGCCGGTCGTCGAGCCCGAGCCGAAGAAGGCGGCCAGGTTGACGTTGGGGTAGAAGTCCGCCTTGGCCACCTCGATGCCGCGCGCCTCGGTGGCCACCTGCCAGCGGCGGGCGACCACGTCCGGGCGCCGGCCGAGCAGTTCCAGCGGCAGGCTCGAGGGCAGGGCGGGCTCGCCGTGCAGCGACAGCTTCGGCCGTTCGAGCCGCGTACCCTCGCCGGGGCCCTTGCCGGCCAGGGCGGCCAGCTGGTTGCGGGTCAGGGCGATGGCCTCGCGGATCAGGTCGATCTGGCGATGCGCCTCCGGCAGCGGCGCCTCGGCCTCGCTGATCTCCAGCTGGGTGCCGAGGCCGATCGCCAGGCGTTCGCGGGCCAGCGCCAGGAGCTGTTCGCGCTGCCTGAGCTCGGCCTCGGCGATCTCCAGCCGGGCGTGGTGCAGGGCGAGCCGGATGTAGGTGCCGACCACCTTGTTCTGCAACTCGAGCGCCGCGGCGCGCTCCTCGGTCGCCGCCACCTCGGCCAGGCTCAGGGCCCGCTCGGTGTCGCTGCGCAGACGGCCCCAGAGGTCCAGGTCGTAGCTCAGGTCCAGCGAGGAGGTGGCGTTCCAGCCGGTGGTGTCGGCGAGCAGGCCGGGGCCGTAGAAGTACTGGTCGTCCGGCCAGTGCTTGCGCTGCACCGAGGCACCGAACTTCACCTGCGGGGCATGCTCGGACTCGGCGACCCCGGCCAGCGCCCGGGCCCGGCGTACGCGCGCGGCGGCCACGGCCAGGTTCGGGCTGTCGGCCAGGGCCGTCTCGACCCAGGCGTTCAGCTGCGGATCGCCATAGGCTTCCCACCAGCGGTCGCGCGGCCATTCCACCTCCCTGGCGGCCTTGCGGATGGGCTTGTCGGCGAGCAGTCCGGCGTCGTCCAGACGCAGGGCTTTGGGGATGATGCCTTGGCTGTTGATGCAGCCGGAAAGTGTCGAGAGCACAGCGAGCAGACTGGACAGGCAGAGGCCTGACCACAGGTTGCGAGGCACTGTCGTGATCCTGCTATACGGGATGAAGACGGGAGGTCTTGAGATAAATCAATTCTAAGAGTTCGCAAGGATCAGAATAAGGCGACAGTTTGGTGATGAATTTTGTACTAAAAGGCCATAATCCTTGGCAGACTTCCTGCCAGTAGCAGCCTGCGACGTGCCCGGCTCCGTCATTCTGCGGAACAGCGATCCATGGATATCCTCTCCCACATGCGCATCTTCGTCTGCGTGGCGGAAACCGGCAGTTTCACCGCCGCAGCGACCCGTCTCGACCTGACCACCTCCTACGTCTCGCGGGCGGTCGCCTCCCTCGAGACCCACCTGCGCACCCGCCTGCTGCACCGCACCACCCGGCGCATCGCCCTCACCGAGGCCGGCCAGCGCTACCTGCAGCGCTGCGAGCAGATCCTCGGCTACATCGAGGAGGCCGAGGCCGAGGCCAGCCAGGCCCATGCGCGCCCTGCCGGCAACCTGAAGGTCCACGCGGTGACCGGCATCGGCCACCACTACCTGATCAAGGCCGTCGCCGAGTACAGCGAGCAGTACCCGGAGGTCAGCTTCGATCTGACCCTGGCCAACCGCACCACCGACATCCTCGAGGAGGGCTATGACGTCTCGGTGGTGACGGCGCCGGAACTGCCGGACTCCGGGTTCATCTCCAAGCAACTCGGCAAGATCTACAGCGTGCTCTGCGCCTCGCCGGCCTACCTCGCCCGTCACGGCCTGCCCCGGGCGCCCGCCGAGCTGGCCGCGCACCGCTGCCTGCGCCTGGTCTACCCGGTGATGAGCCTCGACAAGTGGCTGCTCGAGGGTCCCCGGGGCGAGGAGCTGGTGACCATCAGCCACACCCACTTTCAGGTCAACACCGTCGATGCCATGACCGTGGCGCTCAAGGCCGGCATGGGGATCGGCGCCCTGCCGGTCTATTCGGCCCTGGAGAGCCTGCAGAACGGCAGCCTGGTGCGCGTGCTGCCCGAGCACACGCTCTATCCGCTCGGGGTCTATGCGCTGTATCCGTCGCGGCAGTACCTGGATGCCAAGATCCGCACCTGGGTGGAGTTCCTGCGCGACTACATTCCGCGCCACCTGGAGGCCGACCTGCGCAGCCTGGGGGCGTGCAGCCGGCCCGAAGAGGCGCCTCAGGGCTCCGCCGGGGCACTGCCGGGCAGATAGACCTGGCTGTCGACGAGGATCTGCCCGGCGATCGGCTGCCCCTGGGCCAGGCGCTTCATCATGTAGTAGCTCTGCCGGCCGATCTCGCTGCTTCTCGCCCCCACGTAGGCCTGTATCAGGCCGTCGTCGAGCAGGGCGAGTTGCCGGGCGTCGGGCTCGTCGGCAGCCATGACGATGGCCGGGCGCCTGCCCTGGCCGTCGAGCTCGGCGAGCAGCGGGCCGAGCTGCCGGCGGAAGGCCTCGGCTGCGTAGATCGGCCAACTGCCGACGGCGACGATCGCATCGAGTTCGGTGGTGTTCAGCAGGGTTGAGAGCTGAAGCAGGGCCTTCTCCTGATTGTCGGCGGTGTACAGCGGACAGCGCTTCACCTCGATCCAGCCGTTTTCGCCGGCCAGCCGATCGTTGCCATCCGCGTCCCGGGCGCCGCGCAGCTGCTGGCGGATGCCGGCCAGGCGCTCGCGCAGGTTGGGATCCTGCTGGCTGCCGTTGAGGATGCACAGCCTGCCGCCTTCAGGTCTGAAGCGCTGGACGAGCAGACCGAGCTGCCGGCCGAAGGCCAGGTTGTCGATGCCGACGTAGCCGCGGCGCAGATGACGCTCGGCCGGCGCCAGGTCCGAATCGAAGGTGATCAGCGGCGTCCGGCCCAGGTGCTTCAGCGCGTGCTCGGCCAGCCAGCGGGAATGGGTCACCGACAGGGCGATGCCGTCCAGGCCGCGGCCGAGGGCCTGCTCCAGGGCCTCGTTCTGCCGGCGGAAATGCGCCGGCCCGGAGGCGCCCAGCAGCAGGCAGGTATCGCCTTCGGCCGCAGCGGCCTCGGCACAGCCCCGGCCGGCCTGGATGAAGAAGTGCTGGTCGATCCGCTTGGCGAGCAGTGCGAACTGCCGGGGCTCGGCGGCGGCATGCGGCGCCGACAGCAGGGCGCAGAGCAGAGTGGCAAGGCAAGGCAGGCGATGAAGGAGCAACGGCCTGTTCACACCGAATCCTTAGCCGGCGGCAGCATCCTGGCGGCCGACCGTGCTTTTCTGTTCTTTTGGTCTGGCAGCCCTCCCAGGGCACGCCCGACGACCCTGGCGGATCATCGACGAACTGGCGATGGTGAAGCGAAGAGGGAGTGTAGCGAGGTTGCTGCGACCCCGGGGTTACGGCGCGTAGGGGCGGCCAGCGGTGCTGCGGCGCGGCAATGCTTGCCGGGGCGGGCGGCTTCGACGGGGCTTCTGAGGCGCCTCTGCAGACAAAACAAAGGAGGCGGGGGGTGGGCCCCGCCTCCTTGTTCGTTTCATTCTTCCCTGGTTCACCATCCTGGTGAATCGCCGTCCTGCGATGTTCCTGGCTGCCATCCCTGCCAGCCTGTGTCGTTCCCTCGACCTGGGAGTGATACTAATACCTCGGTGGGATGGGACAAGCGGACGAAAATCTCCCTTCGCTCGCTCTTCATGTTGCAGTGCAGCAAAGCACCCCTCGCTTTTCAATTATTTGGCACTTTGCCAGTATTGGGTTTGCCTCTTCCGGCTTACCGCACGCATGGTCGATGTCTTACAAGGCCTGGCAGAAAGCGGGAGGTTGTGTCCTATCTGTACAGCCAGCGCTCGAGTTCCTCCAGGTTGGCCACCACGATCTGCTGGGCGGCGGCCTTGGGCTCGATCTTGGTCGTGTCGATCTGGAAGCGCTGCAACACATACTGCACCAAGGCGCCGCGGCTGGCGACCGCCAGGTGCCCGTCGCGCATGCCGTAGTCGGTCTCGATGATCGCCTTCTGCTCGGCGCTGAGGCGCGGATCCGGTTCGATCCGGATGGTCACTTCGGTATTCCAGCCTTCGTCCCCGTCCCGGCCATGACTCGAGGCGTCCAGCAATTCCGGCTCGCCGCGCAGGCGGCTCAGCACGAAATTCCGGTAGGCGCGGTTCTTCTCGCAGTAGGCGCGCACGTGCCAGCGCATCCCGGTGTAGACCAGGGTATGGGGGGCGATCAGGCGCACTTCCGGCAGCGGGTTGGCCAGAGAGACGTACTCGGTCTCCAGGCGCAGCCCCTCGCGGCAGGCCTTGAGCAGCGGGCGCAACACCTCGGCGCGCACCGTGCGGTCCGGTACCCGCAGCACTTCGGTGTGCGCGTAGGCCAGGGCCAGCCCCTCGATGTGCGGGGCGCGCTCGTGGCTCTGGTTCAGCAGGCGCAGGTAGGCGCTGGCGCTGTCCTCGATGAACAGCGGCTTGAACTTCGGGCTGGGTACATAGCCCTTGAGGTGCCGGTCATATGTAAGGTTTTTTGGCGCATGCTCATTGATGTAGGTGTTGATGTCCTTGGAGGCCTGCTGCCGGCTGATGCCGAAGCTCTGCATCAGGTGCTGCGTGGTCAGCCGCCCCTCCCACCAGGCGATCGTCTCGATCAGCCGATAGCGCAATGCCAGGTCCCAGCGCACCTGGGCAATCGATTGTCCCCGTTTCATGGCCTCTCCATCCGTACGAAAACTTTACCTGTACAAGTCCACATTCTAGATATGTCTTTTGAGGCTACATATCCTGCCGCCATCACTGAGAACGTGCTGCCAGATAGATCAAAAGGAGAAGAAATGGAGGTCATGGGTTTGCTGTGGGAGGTGGGCGGAGTGCTGGCGCTGGGCGGTGTGTCCATACTGGGCCTGCTGCTGCAGGGCCTGCGGATATGCAACCTGGAGGAAGCGCTCGAGGAGTCCGGCGCCTCTGTGGAGCGCCTGCGCGTTGCGGAGCTGGAGCTGCAGCTGGAGTGCCGCGAGCTGCGCTCGGCGCTGCGCGCCGAACGGGGACGCAGAGAGCGCCTGGAGACGCAGCTGAAGCTGCTGCGGCAATGGACGGCGGAGTAGGAGAGGCTGCAATTGGTCCGGAGATAGAGCGGTTTTATGGCCAGTGGCCCTGATATTGCAGTAATCTTGCAGCCAGATCCACTTCACCCCCGCTGACCGTGATTCAGTCCAGCACTTGCCTCGCCTGCCAGGGAGCCGGCAGCAGGACAGCCGCAGTGCTGTCCGCCCGACTCGCATGTTCCCCTGGCAAGGCTCCTGAACATCGGCGCACCATCGCCTGACAGGAGCCCCCGTTGCCCCGAAGAAGAAGCTCGTTCGTCGCCGGCCTGATCCGGCTTTGTGCCCTGCTGCCTTGGTGGCTGAGTCTGCCCGCCGGCTTCGGCGCCTGGTGGTTTCTGCATCCTTTGGCCGGCCAGGGCCCGCTGCCCAGCCTGGACGGCCTGCCCGCGCTCGGCACACTGGCCGACCTGGAAAGACTGCTCCAGAACCTGAGCCGCGATCCCCAGCAGGCTCTCGAACCGCTCGTCCCGCTCGCCGCCTGGGCCGGACAGTACCTGCTGCCCGGCCTGCTGGGCCTCGGCGCACTGCTGTCGATTGGCCGGCGCATCAAGCGCGGCTGGCTGTTCCGCAAGGCGCTGAACAATCCGGCGTCCATTTCGGACGGGATCGACTGGCAGCAGTTCGAGCGCCTGGTCGGCGAGGTGTTTCGCCGCCAGGGCTATGCCGTCGAGGAGACCGGGGCCGCCGGACCGGACGGCGGCGTCGACCTCATCGTGCGCAAGGGCCGCAAGCGCTACCTGGTGCAGTGCAAGCAGTGGCGCGCCCTCAAGGTCGGCGTCAAGGTGGTGCGCGAGCTCTACGGGGTGGTCGCGGCGCAGGGCGCGACGGGCGGTTTCGTGGTGACTTCTGGAAGTTTCACCGAAGATGCCCGGCAGTTCGCCGCCAGTTGCAAGCTTACCCTCGTCGATGGCGAAACCCTGGACTACTGGATCGCCGGCGCGGCAGGCCGCCCGGCCCCGGAAGCCCCATCCCGCAGCTGCCCGCTCTGCCGCTCGCCCATGGTGCGGCGCACCATCAAGCGCGGCAGCAAGGCCGGCACCCACTTCTGGAGCTGCTCGAACTACCCGGATTGCCGGGGGACGCGGGTGTGATGGGCGGCTGAACTTCTGCATGTACAAGGACGCACACGATTGAGCGATACGTATAGCTACTACGAGAGCAATGCCCGTCAGTTCTTCGATGCAACCGTGGCAGTGGAGATGGGCGAGTTACACGAGCGCTTTCTCGCCCTCATTCCCGCCGGTGGTTATCTGCTTGATGCCGGCTGTGGTTCGGGACGCGATGCACGGGTATTCCTCGGGCGTGGTTACCGGGTCAGCGCCTTCGATGCTTCGCCGGCGCTGGCACGCCTGGCCAGCGAGCACCTGGGGCAGCCGGTGGTCGTGCGCCGCTTTGCCGAGGTCGAGGAGGAAGGGCTCTATGACGGCATTTGGGCCTGTGCCAGCTTGTTGCATGTTGCTCCGGACGAGATGCCGGATATGCTGGCCCGTCTCTGGCGAGCGCTCAAGCCGGGCGGTGTGTTCTATTGCAGTTTCAAGCTCGGCCAGGGCGAGCGCGAGCAGCAGGGCCGACACTTCACCGATGCCGACGAGGCGCGGCTGGGCGCCTGGTTGGAAACCCTGGATGCGGTGGCCGATATTCAGCTCTGGCGCAGCGCCGACCGGCGTCCCGAGCGCAGCGAGCAATGGCTCAACGGTCTGATCCGTCGCGCCGCCGCTCCTGTGGCGGGCCTGGTCACAGGTGGCGAAGGCGATCCTTTCCTGCCGCACCTCTGCGCCGCCATCCACAGTGCCACTGAGATCGACATGGCGGTGGCCTTCGTCAAAAACACCGGCTTGCGCCTGCTGCTACCGGATCTGCTCACCGCCCTGGGGCGTGCGGGGGAAAGCGACTGTTCCGGGGCAACGGCGCGCGTGCGCATCCTCACCAGCGATTACCTCGACATCACCGATCCGGATGCCCTGCGCCGGCTGATGCTCCTGCAGGAGCAGGGTGCCCAGGTGCGCGTCTACGAGACTGGCGGCAGCAGCTTTCACCTCAAGGCCTACCTGTTTGCCGGCCAAGACGGGAATGGTCAGTTGCGCGGCCAGGCTTTCATCGGTTCCAGCAACATCAGCCGACAGGCGCTGACGGATGGTCTGGAGTGGAACTACCGCATCGACTATCCCGGCGATGCGGGCTTTCTCGAGGCGCGCAGCCGCTTCGAGGAACTGTTCGCCCAGCCCCGCGCCAAGCCGCTGAGCCATGCCTGGATCGACGACTACGAGGCGCGGCGCATTCCACCGCCCCGCGCTGTCGCACCGGGCAGCCAGGAAGTGGAGTCACCACCACTGCCGACCGAGGTGCAAGTCGAAGCTCTCAAGGCCTTGGCGCGAACCCGCGAGAACGGGTTTCGGCGTGGCCTGGTGGTGCTCGCCACCGGTCTCGGCAAGACCTGGCTGGCGGCCTTCGACGCCGTCCAGGCCGATGCCCGGCGCGTGCTCTTCGTCGCCCATCGCGAGGAAATCCTCGACCAGGCGGCGGAGACCTTCCTGCGCATCCGGCCGAGTTGGCGGATCGGCTTCTACCGCGGCCAGCAGCGCGACAGCCAGGCGGACGTGCTCTGCGCCTCGATCCAGACCCTCGGCCGCGCCGAGCATCTGGAGCGCTTCGCGCCGCAGCACTTCAATTATCTGGTCATCGACGAATTCCACCACGCCGCGGCGCCGACCTATCGCCGCGGCGCCGACCTATCGCCGCCTGCTCCAGCACTTCGCCCCGGCCTTCCTGCTCGGCCTGACGGCGACTCCGGACCGTACCGACTGCTCGGACATTCTCTCGCTGTGCGACGACAACCTGGTGTTCGAAACTCACTTGTTTCGCGGCATCGAGAGCCAACTGCTGGTGCCTTTCCACTACTACGGGATCTTCGACGAGGACGTGGATTACCGGGAGATTCCCTGGCGCAACGGCCGTTTCGATCCCGAGCAGCTGGCCCACAAGCTCGCCACCCTCAGCCGCGCCCGGCATGCCCTGAGCAAGTGGCGCCAGCATGCCCAGAGCAAGACCCTGGCCTTCTGCGTGTCGATCCGCCATGCTGAGTTCATGGCCGAGCAGTTCCGCAAGCACGGGATTAGGGCGAGCGCGGTTTACGCCAACTCCACGCTGTCGCGGGGCGAGGCGCTGGCGCAGCTCGACGACGGCCGTCTGCAGGTGATCTTCTCGGTCGACCTGTTCAACGAGGGCGTCGACTTGCCGGCCATCGACACGGTGATGATGTTACGGCCCACCGAGTCGAAGATTCTCTTCCTGCAGCAGCTGGGCCGCGGTCTGCGCAAGTCGCCGGGTAAGAAGGAGTTGGTGGTGCTCGACTTCATCGGCAACCACCAGAGCTTCCTGCACAAGCCTCAGGCTCTGATGGGTCGGAGCATGAACCACCGGCAGTTGGCCGAGTATGCTCGCGCCGCCGCTGAACATAGGTTGGCGTTGCCCGACGGCTGCTTCGTCAACTACGACCTGCAACTGATCGACTTCCTCAAGGCTTTGGGCGGCGGTGGCATCCGGCAGGACTACCAGGCTTTGCGCGAAAGCCTGGGCCGGCGCCCTACGCTGAGCGAGTTCTACCGCGCCGGCGCGAGTCTCAGGGAGGTGCGCAAGCAGCACGGCGATTGGTTCTCTTTGCTGGAGAGCATGGGCGATCTCGACGACGCGGAGCGCACGCTGCTCGTCGCCCATCGGGATTTCCTGTGCGAGCTGGAAATCACCGCCATGGCCAAGAGTTTCAAGATGATCTTGCTGGAAGCCTTTCAGGAGCTGGACGGCTGGCGCCAAGCGCCGACGCTCGCCGATCTGGCGGAGCGCTCCTGGCAACTGTTGCAGCGACGCCGCCCCTTGCTCGCCGACCTGCCGCCCGAGCCGGCGCAACTGGCCAACGGCCGGGAGCCGCAATGGCTGCGCTATTGGATGAGTAACCCAGTCAATGCCTGGATTGGCGGCAACCGCAAGACCGGCGAAAAACGTTACTTCTCCGTACAAGACGAACGCTTCGTGCCGCTATTGCAGGTAGCCGAAGAAGACCGGGAACGTTTCGCCGAATGGATCCAAGAACTGGTCGACTACCGCCTGGCCGCCTATGAGGTGCGCCAGGCCGTCCAGGTTGCGCCCGTGGTCGCCTTGCCCGTTGCCCCGCGCATGGGCACCGAACTGCCGTACTTCCCCAACCTGAAGATCGCCTGCGGCCACTTCAAGACCGGCCGAGCCGACTGCGAGGAGTACCGCCTGCTCGGCGAGGGCTTCGGCCGCCTCGACCCGGCTCGTCACTTCATCGCCCGCGCCTCGGGCAACTCGATGAACGGCGGCAAACACCCGATCCGCGACGGCGACTATCTGCTGCTGGAACATATCCAGCCCAGCAGCGCCGGCTCCATCACCGGGCTGACCATGGCCATCGAACGTCAGGAGGAAGCGGGCGACAACCAGTACCTGCTACGAGTGATCCACAAGGCGGCGGACGGCAGCTATCTTTTGCGCGCCAACAACCCCGACTATGCCGATATAGCGGTCGACGACGAATTGACCGAGCAACTGCGCACCTTCGCACGACTCAAGGCGGTGCTCGACCCGCTGCGACTGGCGGTCGGGCAGCGGCTGCTGCGCGAGGAGATTCCGGCGCTGTTCGGCGAGGAGTTCAATCCGGGCAACTGGAATTCCGGGCATGTATTCCTGACGGAAGCCAAGGCCCATGTGCTGCTGGTCACGCTGAACAAACAGGGCAAGGCCGACGAGCACCGCTATCTGGATCGCTGGGTCGACGAGCGAACCTTTCATTGGCAGAGCCAGAACAAGACTACTCCGGAGGGCAAGCGCGGTCGGGAAATCATCGACCACGAGAAACGTGGCCTCTCTATCCACCTGTTCGTGCGGGAGAACAAACTGGAAAACGGCAAGGCCGCGCCTTTCGTCTATCACGGGCCGGTACGCTATCGCAGCCATAACGGCAGCGGGCCGATGAGTGTTGTGTTCGAGGTGATGGGGTGAGGAGCGGAAAACAATGAGTTCGAACCGCTGGACCATCGATCAGCTCAAACTGGCTTTTCACCTGTATTGCCGTTTGTCTTTCGGTCAGTTGCATCAAGGAAATCCCGAGGTCGTCGAACTGGCTGGCCTGATCGGCCGCACGCCTTCGGCGCTGGCGATGAAGCTGTGCAATTTCGCCAGCCTCGACCCGGCCATCGTTGCCAGCGGACGCAAGGGTTTGGCAGGGGCTTCCAGACTGGATCGGCAGACTTGGGAGCTTTTTCAGGCCGACTGGGAGGGCTTGGCCATGGAGTGCGCGTATTTGCGCCAAGCCTTGCGCGCCGAGCGTGGGCTTCCCCCCGAGGAAGCGGACGAGGCGGCTGAGCTTCCCGAGGATTTGACCGGCGCGACTCGGCAGGTGCTGGTCGAGCAGCGGATCAAGCAGCAGTTCTTCCGCCGCGCGGTGCTCGGCAGCTATGTCGGTCGCTGCTGCATGTCCGGATTGTCCGAACCAGGCCTGCTGATCGCCAGCCATATCGTCCCTTGGTGCCAAGACCCGGCGAATCGCCTCAACCCCGCCAATGGCCTGTGCCTGTCGGCCTTGCACGACCGGGCTTTCGATCAGGGCCTGCTGAGCCTGGACGACGAGTACCGCATCCTGCTCGCCGAGCCGCTGCGTCGAGCGGCCGATCCCTTCGTGCGCCAAGTGTTGCAGCCGTTGGCCGGTCGCCCGATCATGCTGCCGGAGCGCTTCAGGCCGGAGGCTCGCTTCGTCGCCTGGCATCGGCAGCATGTATTCGTCGACAGTGGCGGCGGTGGTTCCATTGCGGCGCGCCCGAGCACTGGCGACTGCATGTGAGTAGCCGCCGCTTCCATCCACCTCCCCGCAACACCACCCGGCTATAGTCCATAGTCCTCTGTGACTTCGAGGTGTAGTCCCATGCGCATCCATATCCTCTCCGACCTGCACAACGAACTGTCCCCCTTCAGCCCGGCGCCGGTGGCGGCGGATGTGGTGGTGCTGGCCGGCGATATCGACGTCGGGGCGCGAGGGGTGGCGTGGGCGCGGCAGGCATTCGATTGCCCGGTGCTCTACGTGCCGGGCAATCACGAGTATTACGGCGGCGATCTGCAGGCGATCCTGGCGCAGCTGCGCGAGGCGGCCGACGAGCAGGTGCGGGTGCTGGATTTCGACGAGGTGGTGCTGGGCGGGGTGCGCTTTCTCGGCGTCACCGCCTGGACGGACTACCGGGCGACCGGCGAGGAGGAGCTGGCGCGGCAGGTGGCGCAGCGGCGGGTCTCGGATTTCCGGCAGATCCGCTGGGGTGCCGAGGAACGCCCGCCTGTGCCGGAGGATTTCGCCGCCCTGGCCGGCCGCGCCCATGCCTGGCTGCGCGAGTCGCTGGCGCAACCCTTCGCCGGACCGACGGTGGTGATCAGCCACCACGCACCATCGCTGTGCTCGATCGCCGGCCATCCCTACGCCGGCACGCCCCTCGATGCCGCCTTCGTCAACGCCTGGGACGAGCTGATGGGCGAGGGCCTCGATCTGTGGATCCATGGCCATACCCATTATGCGGTCGACTACCAGGTCGCCGGCACCCGGGTGATCTCCAATCCGCGCGGCTACGCGGGCGAGCAGGTCGTCTTCGATCCGTGCTGCGTGGTGACGCTGGAGGAGAGCGGGGTGGCCTGAGGCTGGTGAATCAGTCCTCGGCAGCCGGCGCTGTCAGCCGTCGTATCGTCAGCTGACAGCGCTGTTCGATCAGGTTGACGATTCGCTCGACCAGCGCGTGGCTGGAAAAGCTGTGGTTCGGATCGGCCTGGAGTTTGCGGGCCGCCGCAGGCAGAAGTCGGGCTAGCTCGAGGATGCGTTTGCGGGCTTGGGCTCTGGCTAGACCGGCACCTTCCGCAAACTGCTCCCAGTGTCGGGCCTGCACTTCGTCGAACCTGTATTGGCTGCCGAGCTTCATCGCCATCTTGGCCGTGAGGTTCGGGTATACCGCCGTCGACAGCGTGTCATAGAGCGGAGCCAGCACGGGTGCCTGGCCGGCGTAGAGCAGGGAGAAATTCTTGGCGTGCGCCTCGTGGTTGCCGATCAGGGCGTTGAAGACCACGTAATCCAGCAGGCGCAGCACCTGGGGGGCGCTGGGGCGCGTGACGCGCCGTACCAGGGCAAAGCAGCTTGCGAGATCGGGGCCGCCCTCGTTCTGGTATTTCATTTCGGGCACCACGCCCAGCGCCTGACAGAAATCCTCCTGATGCAGCCGCTGCATGCGCCCTTCGGCGTCGGTCGTCCGGTCATAGCGCTCGACCAGAAGGAAGCGGCGATCGCGAATCGAGCGAATCGTCGAGCGGGCGGGCCGCAGTTGCATGACTTCGGCCAGTGTCAGACAGAATCCTTCGTTGGTTACGCTGTCCTCGACGGAGTGAATGGCCGGCTTGAGGATGTGCGAGCTTGGCGTGCCGTTGCGGGGCAGTCCTATCCGATCCCCGTCGACCACCACCGGAAGCTTGTCCTAGGCGCCGGCTAGCGAGAGGCGCAGGCCATCCTGGCCTGCCAGCATGGGGCGGCGAGGCAACTCGTCCAGAAGGGCGATAATCTGTGTATTGCCCAGCCACTCGACCTCGCTGCTGTCCGCAGGCTGGGGCAAGGCCTGTTCCGGCGCCAGGAAGGTGACGGCTCCAGCACACTCGCCACCGATGTGGTCCAGAAGGGCGAAGTCGTTCTGCCTGGATACCTGGAGCTGCTGGGCGATCAGGCGGCGCAGATGGCCTTCGGGCAGCAGGCCGGCGAAAAACGGTCGTGTCCTGCGCTCGTCGAACGGTTCGGCTTGCAGCGGTAGCGAGCACGACAGCGCGACCGCATTCGGCTGCTTCAGCCAATCGGAGTCGTATTGGAAAGTGAGTCGGCCCTCGACCAGGGCCAGGGTTCCAATGCGAGTGGCAAACAGCCAGACCTCGAGCCTATGCGCCATGATCGTCGCCCACGGTCGGCGCTGGCAGGCCATTCAGGCTGATTTCGCCGCCCAGTGCTTCGATCACGCGCAGGCTGTTTTCCAGCCGCAGCGTGGGCTTGCCGGCCTCCAGGTCGACGATGAAGCGCAAGCCGACGCCGGCTGCCAGCGCCAGTTGGGACTGGGTCAGCCCCAGTTGCTTGCGGGCCGCGCGCAGAGCCTTGCCCAGTTGTTGGGTGGTATGAATAGTGGTCATGAATTTTCCCGTTCGGGAAAGTGTTGGCCAATGCCAGCCACAAGGCAAGATGATTTTACCGATCGGGAATATGGGTTGCTGCAGGAGCGCCATGCCAGAAAATATTCCCGGTCGGTAAAATATGGGCGGCTTTCCATTCCATGAATGTCTGGACTCGACCCCTTATTCCCGACCGCCGCTCAGCGGCTGTCGAGCACCTCGGCCAGTTCGCGGATGTCCCTGACCGTGCGGTCGGGCTCGGCGGCCAGCGGATAGAGGGTCTGCCCGGGACGGGCGACGAAGATCGCCGGCATGCCGGCGGCCTTGGCGCCGGCGATGTCCCAGCCGTGGGCCGCGACCAGCAGCGCCTCTTCCGGGTTGACGCCCATCCGTTCGGCGGCCCAGCGGTAGGTGCGCAGGTGCGGCTTGTAGAGCTTGATCTCCTCGATGCTCAGGTTGTCGGCGAACAGGTCCGCCAGTCCGGCATTTTCGAGTTGCGTCTGCACGCCGCGGCGGGTGGAGTTGGTCAGGGTGACCAGGGTGTAGCCCTGGTTCTTCAGCGCCTGCAGGCCTTCACGCACCTCGGGGTGGGCCGGCAGCCTGAGCAGGGGGGTGACGATCGCATTGCGGGCCTGCTCTTCGCCCAGCGCAATGCCGTGCTTCCTGGCCACCATCAGCAGCGCGGCGGTGCCGACCGTGCCGAAGTCGTGGTAGTTCTCGGTGGCGCTTTCGACCAGCGAGTGGTGCAGCATGGTCGAGAACCACAGCGGCAGCAGCTCCTGCCGGCCGCCCAGGGCCGCGCCGACGGACTGGCGCATGGACTCCAGGTCGAGCAGGGTTTCGTTCACATCGAAGAAGATGACCCTGGGTTTCAGGCGGGTCTGCCCAGGCGCGGGCTCGGCAAGGGCTGGCTGCAGGCCTGCCATGAGGAAGGTCAGCAGCATCAGGAGGATATGCAGGGGACGCATCGGGAGTTCCTTGGCGATGGGGACGGTGTCTGTTTCGGGAGCCCGAAAAAACATCCCCCTCGGGGCGAGGGGGATGTCGGGGCGGGACGGCTTACAGCGCCGCCTGGGTGGGCTGGGCGGCAGCAGCTTCGACCTGAACCTCGGCGGCTTCCGGCTCGACCGGCATGAAGTTCAGCTGCAGGCGCTCGCTGGTCATGGCGCGGACGCTGTTGGTCAGCTCGAGGTTGCCGTTGAGCTTCTGGCCGTAGGAGGGAATGATTTCCTTCAGCCTGGCCTGCCACTCGGCGGTCTTGACCTTGTCCTTGAAGGTCTTCTCCAGCACGGTGAGCATGATCGGCGCGGCGGTGGAGGCGCCCGGCGAGGCGCCCAGCAGCGCGGCGATGCTGCCGTCCGCGGCGGCCACGACCTCGGTGCCGAACTGCAGGACGCCGCCTTTCTCCGGATCCTTCTTGATGACCTGGACGCGCTGGCCGGCGGTCAGCAGCTTCCAGTCTTCGGCCTTGGCCTCCGGGAAGTACTCGCGCAACTCCTCGATGCGTTCTTCCTGGCTGAGCATCAGTTGGCCGATCAGGTAGGTGCTGAGCGGCAGGTTGTCGAGGCCGGCGTGCATGATCGGCATGAAGTTGTCCGAGCTCAGCGAGCGCGGCATGTCCAGCAGCGAGCCGTTCTTCAGGAACTTGGTGGAGAAGGTGGCGAAGGGGCCGAACAGGAGCGCCCGCTTGCCATCGATCACGCGGGTGTCCAGATGCGGCACGGACATCGGCGGGGCACCGACGGAGGCCTTGCCGTAGACCTTGGCCAGGTGACGCTCGACGACTTCCGGGTTGCTGGTGTAGAGGAACTGGCCGCCCACCGGGAAGCCGGCGTAGCCGTCGGCCTCGGGGATGCCGGTTTTCTGCAGCAGCGGCAGCGCGCCGCCGCCGGCGCCGATGAACACGAACCTGGCCTTGACGGTCTTTTCCTCGCCGCCCTTGGCCAGGTCGGCGACCGTCACGCTCCAGGTGCCGTCGTCGTTGCGCTCGAAGTTGCGCACCTCGTGCTTGAGGTTCAGCTTGACGTCGTCGTGCCTGGTCAGCGCGCCCATCAGCTGGCGGGTGATTTCGCCGAAGTTGACGTCGGTGCCGATCGGCATACGGGTCGCGGCGACCTTCTGGTCGGCCGGGCGGCCTTCCATCACCAGCGGTGCCCATTGCTCGATGGTCGCGTGGTCTTCCGTGTACTCCATGCCGCGGTACAGCGTGCTGTGCTGCATCGCCTCATGGCGCTTCTTCAGGAAGGCGACGTTCTCGTCGCCCCAGACGAAGCTGATGTGCGGCACGTCGTTGATGAAGGATTTCGGATTGCTCAGCACGCCCTTCTCGACCTGGTGGGCCCAGAACTGCCGAGAGATCTCGAAGGACTCGGTGACCGCCACGGCCTTGCTGATGTCGACGTGGCCGTCGGGCTTCTCGGGGGTGTAGTTCAGCTCGCAGAACGCCGAGTGGCCGGTACCGGCGTTGTTCCAGGGGTTGGAGCTTTCCGCGGCGACCTGGTCGAGGCGTTCGTAGATGTCGATCGTCCACTCGGGCTCCAGTTCCTTGAGGTAGGTGCCGAGGCTGGCGCTCATGATGCCGCCGCCGATCAGCAGAACGTCCACGGTCTTTTCCGCGTCGTCCTGCTTGGCGCAGCCGACGATGCTGGCGCACAGGAAAGTCAGTAACAGTTTTTTCATAAGACGGACCTGTTGAAGGTGTGAGTAGGTTTCGCAAGGCTTCGGCAGACACTGGGTGGCGCGCTGCCGATGGCCGGTCGGGATCGCCGACAAGGCCTGCCGCTACTGTCGATGAAGCTGTCGCATCCGGATCAACTGTTGTTCTTGTTCGGCACGTCCAGAACGGCCGCGCGGGCGCGCAAGACCGTCGGAACCTGCTTCTCCTGGAGGGTGTCTCGCCCGACCCCGGTCGGGCGCACACCCGTCGATGCGCTGGCCTCCGTTTCCGGGAGGCTCTCGTCGCTGGATGCGGGGCCGTCCCGCATCGCACGAATGGTCAGGGAGCAGGATGTGTGCCATTCATGCAAAAGCGCCGAAAATCCATGCTCTGGAGCAATGGGTCGGCGTTTTTTCGGGGCTGTGTGGCGAAATGTCGCCATCGAGTGGCTGAAAAAGCCGCCCAGGGAGGCGGAATTCCGCCTGCGCCCGCGAGCTAGAGCCATTGCGCATCGGGGCCGGGGGTGGCCGCCTCGGACAGAGACGCCAGACAGTGGACATCGGCACTGGCTGAATGCGAAACGAGGCACAAGACTGAAGTTGGGTGGCCTTGCGCTACCCGCATGGCAGCGGACGGGAGCTGGAGGGATTTCCTGCCGGCAGCCCCGGACGCTGCTCATGGCCATGCATCCAGGATGGAGTCGTTCCCATGAAAGCCGAACACCTGCGTCTTCTCGCTGACATCTCCGCCCGGCCGACAGCCACTGTGCGTACCCGCTTGCTCGCGATCCGCCGTCTCTGCCGGGTTTTCGCCCGGGAACTGGAGGCCATCGATGCCGAGCGCCGCGCCTTGCGCCGACAGGCCGGCAAGTTGCGAGCTTTTCTGCCGTTCACCAGATTGGCGGTGAGCGACCTGGAGCGACAGGCCGGCATCTGCCGGAGCGATGCGAAGCGCGACCTCTGCCGGGTTTTGGCGAGCTTCGGGCGCAGATTGATACGGGATCAAAGGATGATCGAGCCCCTGGGCTTCGACGGCCTGTGCGACCTGCTGAACGTCAATCCCGTTCATCGCAGCGAGCTTCGCCGGCGCACGCGCGTCGGGCTCGTGGAGATCGTCTTCATCGAAGGGCTGGAGGACAGTGCCGAGCACCAGGGCGATGACTGGAAGGAGGGTCCCCTGTTCAACGCCTGCTACCACGCGATGATCGAGCTGTTCCGGGAAAGACGCCCGTCGCCCGCCCAGGCCACTTCCTGCAGTCTTCCTGCAAAGCGGCCGGCGCCCAGGTTGCGGGTGGTGGGTGGCAAGGCGGGCTGAGCCTTGCCGCTGTTCGCACCTTAAGGCCGGGCTGCGCCCGGAGTCCGGCCTTTTGCGGGCTCCGGAGGTGGGCGGCGATGATTCTCTCCAGTGCCTTCGTCAGGCAGGGCGGTGGGCGGCATCGGCGAGAGCCTGCTCTTTCCGTTCTCGGGCGGGGGGCAGGGAGGGGGAGGCAGCCAGATCGTGATCAGCCTCCTAAGGCAAGCGGTCGAGGGCGGCCTTGAGGGCGCCGAGCGCCTTCTTCTGCGCAGCCAGGTGCGGAGCGTCCCGGAGGATGGCGCCGCAGCGGCTGTCTTCGGGAACCGGCAGGTAGCGGGCGGCATGCCATTGCTGCTGAATGGCGCTGCGCAATTCCTGGCGCAGATACAGCAACAGGGCTTCCGCCAGTTTCGGCTCCAGCTTCAACTCGATGAAAATGGCCTTTTCCATGGCTTTTCTCGGCTAATAATCGCTGTTTCTCGATCCTGCGCTCGTGTACGGCGCTGTTGCGAGTCGGGCCCGGCCGGCGGCAATCCGCGTGCGGGAGGACGTCCGATCCGGCAGGCACCGGCATCCCGGGACGCAGTCTGGCGAGGCGGCGCCCGGCCGGGAGGCCGGGTTGCCGGCAGCTTCCTGTCCAGCTCCCCTCAGGTCTTCCCTGTCATGGAGGAATGTGGCAGCTCCCTCGCATCCATACCCGCCAGGATACCCGGCAGCACTTCGGCGCCGATCGCCAGCGACAGGTCGCGCAGGATGGAAAAGGTCAGCCGTCCGTTGGGCAGGGTGCTGGCGCCGGCCCAGCGCTGGACAGCCTGGGTCACCGTGCGTGGTTCGTAGCCGTGGGCGAGGGCGAACTGGCGGAAGTTGCTGCCTTTTTCTATCAGCCGGGCCTGGATCTGGCGTTTGTTCATGGCTCGGGTGTTCTCATTTGGTTAGAATGTACTCGTTACGCGTAACAGTAACTATTCTAAACGCATAAGTCAAACGGTAATACTCCAGATGCGTAAGAAAAGTGCGACGACTGTGCTGGCGCGGCTCAAGGTGCTGACGGGCTGCACAACCGATACGGCCCTGGCCTCCACACTGGGCATAAGCCCCCAGACCCTGAGCAGTTGGAAGTCTAGGGACACCATTCCCTATGCGCTGTGCGTAGAGGTGGCCGACGAGCGCGGCGTCTCGCTTGACTGGCTGCTGGTCGGCGAAGGGCCGATGACCCGGGGAGAGGGGGAGGTGCCCGCGGCAGCCCGGGAGTCTGCGGCGGCCTACGACATCAGCCCCGGCGAGCGGGCCCTGCTCGAGCTGTTCCGTTCGCTCGATGAGGATGATCGCCAGGAGCTCCAGCACGCCGCTTCGCAGAAAAAGCGCCTGGCCCTCATCGAGCAGCGTCTCGAGGAACTGGCCGCCGTGGTTGCCACCCTCAAGCGACCCGTCTAGGGCGCCTGCCTTCGAGGGCCTGTCGGACACGCGCTCACCACTGGGCCGGGGGTCGCCGGAGGCGGGCCCATCCCGTTCCCGTTCGGCATGCCCGGCATCGACCGCTCATGGCTGCACCCTTTCGTCGCCGGGTGTTCCAAAGCCTCTCGGGCATTCATGACAGCTTGGGCGCTGCCGGCTTTCCGCGGATGCAATCGAGGACGAAACGGACTTGTTAAGCGAAATGCCAAAGGCTAAGGTAGCGCTATCTTTGTGGTTTGAGGCTTGCCGAAGCCCAGGCCCTGGTCCCGGCCTGTGTCGGGAATAGCTCAAAAGCTGCACGGTCAAGGCAAAGGGATGGCAGCAGCAGAGCCTGCTGCGTGCCGGCGCGAGTCTTGAAAATAGCGCAGTCTCAAGAAGCGCATGGCGCTGCGACGCTTCGGCATTGCGCCTGTAAGCGACCTTTCTCGTCCGGGATGACGTTCGCCCTTCCTGGGTCGCCATATGGGGGACCGGAAGGGCGGTTTCGTGCGCAAGGCCTGCAGGGGCCGGGAGGCCAGTCCCGCGGCAGGCGGCGGCGTTGCCGTGCGTTCGCGGCCAGTTTCAGCGTTTTACAGAAGCTTTTCTAACCTTTCTATAAAATACAACAAAGTGTGAAGCCTATGACTGTCGAAACCCTTCCCTCCGCGCTCCATTCGATGTTGGCCACCCTGCACAGGACGTGCTCCAGACTGCAGGAGCAAGTGAAATGAAGCTGGCAGTGGTCGGAGACATCGGGGGCACCAATGCGCGTTTCGCCTTGTGGCGCAATGAACGGATCGAGTCGGTACAGACGCTGGCCGCAGCCGACTTCGCCACGCCGGCGCTGGCGATCGAGCATTACCTGTCCTCCCTCGGGCTGCCTTCGAGCAGTCTTTCCAGCCTGAGCCTGGGCTGCGCCGGGCCGGTGTCCGGCGAGGATTTCCGCTTCACCAACAACCATTGGACCCTGAACCGCAGCGCCTTCCGGCAGGCGCTGGGGCTGGACAACCTGCTGCTGATCAACGACTTCACCGCCATGGCGCTGGGCATGACGCGCCTGCGCGAGCACGAGTGCATCCAGATCTGCCCCGGCGCATCGGAACCTGGCAGCCCGTCGCTGGTGATAGGACCGGGCACCGGCCTGGGGGTCAGCACCCTGTTGCCCGATGGCGATGACCGCTGGCGGGTGCTGCCGGGCGAGGGCGGGCACGTCGATCTGCCGATCGGCAGCCTGCGCGAGGCGGCGCTGTGGCAGCAGCTGTTCGTCGACCTGGGTCATGTGCGCGCCGAAGACGTGCTCAGCGGCAGCGGTCTGGTGCGGCTCTACCGGGCGATCTGCACCCTGGACAACCATGTGCCGCATCTGGGTACTCCCGCGGAAATCAGCACGGCCGCCCTGGCCGGCGATCCGCTCGCGGAGGAAGTCCTGAGCCTGTTCTGCAGCTGGCTTGGCCGTGTCGCCGGCAACGGCGTGCTGACCATGGGCGCCCGGGGCGGCGTCTATATCGTCGGTGGCGTGATTCCGCGCTTCGCCGCCTTCTTCCAGTCCAGCGGCTTCGCCAGCAGCCTGTGCAGCAAGGGCTGCATGAGCCACTACCTCGAGGGCGTGCCGGTCTGGCTGGTGACCGCCGAATACCCCGGTCTGGAAGGCGCCGGTGTGGCCCTGCAGCAAGTGCTGGAGCCCGTCGCCGCCTGAGTCGTGTGCAGGGCACCGGGGCGCTGCCCCCGGTGCCTGTTCGCGATATCTCTTGCTCCTGTCCTCCTTTCGCCCGTCAGGGCAGGCCATCCGTACCCGCCACCCCGAATAGAGCCGCTCGGGATGAGCCGCTCGGGGTACAGTCGTGAAGTCCTAGCCTTCCCGGCGAACGTCCGCCTCGTACAGCTCCAGCGGCAGACCATCCGGGTCCGCGAAGAAGACAAAGCGCCTGTTCGTATGCTCGTCGATGCGGATGGGCTCGACGGCTATTCCCCTGTGCTCGAGTTCCGCCTTGCAGGCGGCCACGTCCTCGACTTCGAACGCCAGATGGCGCAGGCCGCAGGCTTCCGGATAGGAAGGACGCGCCGGAGGGGCGGGGAAGGAGAAGAGCTCGAGCTGCGAGCCGTCGGGCAGCGCCAGGTCGAGCTTGTGGGACTGGCGCCCGGCCCGGTAGTGCTCGGCCAGGATGCGCAGGCCCAGGCATTCGGTGTAGAAGCGCTTCGAGACCTCGTAGTCCGAACAGATGATGGCGGCATGGTGAATGCGGCGAAGACGCATGGTGTGATGGCTCGTCTCGGGTGAGTGGCAGGATTGGACCCGGCAGGCGGCCAGGCGTTGGACGCTGGAATGAGGCGGCGGGAGATTTGCGGAACGTGTGGCGTCCGGTCGCCAGGGGCGGCGAGAGGGCTGGTCGGCAGAACGTCCCGGGCCTTTGCGGCCCGGGACGGCAGGGGCGTGACGGACGCGCTATCAGCCGGCAATGTGCGGGCGGCGTGCGTACCAGCCGTAGGCGGCGATGCCGGCATAGCAGATGGCCGGAACGGCCAGGGCCAGGGCGAGGGTCGACAGGTCGGCGGCGAACCCGGTGATCGGCGGAATGATGGCTCCGCCGACGATCGCGCAGCAGATCAGGCCCGATCCCTCGGCCGCCCGCTCGCCGAGCCCTTCGGAGGCCAGGCTGAAGATGGTCGGGAACATGATGGAGTTGAACAGCCCCACGGCCAGCAGCGACCAGCCGGCGATGCTGCCCGTCGAGGTGCTGGAGAGAGTGAGCAGCGTGATGACGACGACGGCGGCGAAGGCCAGCAGCTTGCCGGGCGCGAAGCGGCGCATCAGGGCTGCACCGATGAAGCGGCCGACCATGGCGCCGCCCCAGTAGAAGGCCACGTGCTTGCCAGCTTCTTCCGCGGCCAGATGCAGGGTGGTCGGGAGCATCAGGTAGTCGGTGAGCAGGCTGCCGATGGCCACTTCGGCGCCGACGTACAGGAAGATGCAGGCGGCACCGAAGGCGAAGCGCGGCTGCTTCAGCAGGTCGAGGGCGGAAAACGGATTGAAGCGCTCGGGCTTTTTCGAGGACTTAAGCGCATTACGCTGCAGCCAGACGATGGCGGCGATGAGGCAGATCACCAGGGCGATGCCGGCATAGGTGTTGCTGATGACGCTGGCCTCATGGGCCAGGAAGGCCTTGAGTTCGGCTCCCGACAGCGTGGCCGGGTCCACTTCGTTCAGCGCGCCGAGGATCAGGATGGCACCGATGTAGGGGGCCACGGTCGTGCCCAGCGAGTTGAAGCCCTGGCCCAGGGTCAGGCGGCTGTGCGCGGTCGAGCTCGGCCCCAGCAGCGACAGCAGGGGGTTGGCGACGACCTGAACGGTGGTGACGCCCACCGCCAGGATGAACAGGGCGCCCAGGAAGGCCGGGAACAGGGTCGACAGGGTCGCCGGAATGAACAGCAGGCACCCGGCGGCCATGGTCAGCAGACCGACGACGGCGGCCTTCATGTAGCCGATGCGCGAGATCAGCAGGCCGGCCGGTATGGAGGCGACGAAGTAGGCGAAGAAGAACGCCGACTGCACCAGCATGGCCTCGGTGTAACTGAGGCTGAACAGGTCTTTCAGCTTTGGAACGAGGACGTCGTTGAGGCTGGTCAGTCCCCCGAAAATGAAGAACAGGGCAAAAACATAGAGGCCCAGTTTCTGGGTTTGGGGTGTCGCCAGGCTGTCCGTGCCGGCCCCGCCGAGGTTCGTTTCTACCGTCGTCATCGTGCATTTCCTCTTGTTGTGATTGTTGCTTCTAGGAGTCTTCTGCCGGGTGCGCGTCGGCGCTGTCCAGGCAGGATTTCAATCCGAGAGCCGGCTGGCCCGGATCAAACCGTTACGGCTTCCTGCCGTGAACCGGACGGTGCTGCCTTCGGCCCGGCACATTTGCCGAGACTGAAGCCGTCCGGTCGTACCGGAATGCTGTCTGCCGTGCGGCCGCGCCTTGAGCGGCTCTGGCGGCAGTCTGGGGTCTGCATCTTTCCGAAAGGGCGAGGTTTGCAACCGCCGTTTGCCGCAACCCTGACAGTTGCGGCAGAGACTCAGCTGGCGGCGGCTGTCGAGTGCGCGATGCGTATCGGCGCAGTGGTGCCGCGAGAGGGACGAACGCGGCGTCTTCGGGGCTCGGGAGTCGCCGCGCGGTGCTGGCGGGGTGCCCGGGCAGGACGGAACTGGCTGCGACTGGCAGTCCCTTGGTCGATCAACATGGCGCTGGATGGACGCATAAGGCACCTCGGAGCATAGACAGCGCTATCTTTCAGGGGTGACGCTCACTGCAAAACAGAGAGCCCTGCTGCCGTCCTGCTTGTTGTTCTTGTCGATTGCCTCGTGGGCATTATTCCGGAGCGGCCGGCGGGGGACAGAACCATGCCCCTGGAATAGGGTCGAACCGCTGAGGTAGCGCTACCTTAGTGCCTGGTTTGGCGTTTGGCAAGTGGTTCGATTTCTGGATTCTAGTCATTGATAAATCGATTCACCAGTAGCCCTCATCGACTTCCTCAAACCTTTTCCCGGACTGGCAAAAGGCGTGAATCAGCAATGAAGTCGGCATGTTCGCTACGCGATGAGCGCCCTTCCGAAGGGCTGTCTTCCCTTCTGCGGCAAGCAAGCCTTTGGCCGTGACAGCGTGAAGCGGTCGTCCGTCCAGGCGATGGGCGGTCGTTTCAGGGAGGAGGGCGAGGGCTGGGAGAAGCTCGGCGGTGATCGGCAGTCCAGGGCACAGGTCCGCAGCGACGGGTTTTTCTGGCACCGGTTCAAGGGGCGGTCGGGAGTCTGGCCGAGCTTGAATGCCGGAAGGCAGGGCTGTGGACCTGTCCCTGAAGGCGGAGTCTCTGCCGGCCCGATGACCGCGCGCGCGGGGCCGCTTTTATTCGGCGCAAACAAAAAGCGACAAGGGATCGCCTTGTCGCTTCATGTTCTTCCTTTCTTCCGTGGGTCATCGTCCTGATGATGCCGCGATCCTGCGACAGTCCCTGGCTTCCATCCCTGGCGGCCTTCGTCGATCCTTCGACGTCGGTGTGGAAGTGAGTCTACCGGGGTTGCCGTCCTGGATAAATTGGGAAAGCTCTCGATCTTTTGTAGGTTATGGCTTACAGAGGCACGCCTGGCATGCTGGCGCTCGAGGTCGCTGGCGCCAGGCGCGGCTTTCCGGCCGACAGGTAGAGCTGAAACCGTAGTCCGGACCCGGATCCCGGGCCATCCGTCGGCAGAAAAAGGCAGTGGAGAGAGTGATGCCCTCATGGTGGTGTCGCTGCCTTTGCTGAGGCGTGCCTGTCATGCGCCCGCCTGTGCTTGAAGCCGGGGGTGGCTTACTCCTGGGCGGCATGAAGAGAATGCTGGCCGGCTCTTCGTGCGCCTGGGGATGGCTGGTGTGGTGCCGCGTGTTCCGCCGATGGAGGACCACCACATCACCGCCCGAGGCGAGGGAGTGACGCTGATCGCCAGCGCCGGCAGTGCGTCACTTGGGTGATGAGGATGAGATTGCAGTCGCGCAGTCCAGCCGCCAGAGATGCTGTGACCCAATCGAGGCGAGAACCCCAAAAACAACAAAGGCCCGCATCGCTGCGAGCCTTTATTTATATGGTGCCGGCACCAGGAATCGAACCCTTGAGCTACTGATTACAAGCGGCTTGTCTTGGCGTTTTTCCATGATTCAGCTGATAGCACGAAACGGCTCAATCCTTTGATATTAAAGGGGTTAACCTTATTCCGTTGTTTCGCCGTGTTGCACGCTGTAGCCTTTTGTCACCCGAGAAGCTGTGACCAAAGCTGTGACCAAATCCGAGGCGACTATGGCGAGCAACACATCGAAGACAGTGAATGACCAGAAGGTGCGGGGCATGACGCCCGGCTGCTCGCCTCTGGTCGAAAGCCTGCCGGGACGTGGCACAGGGGCGCTGGTGTTCAAGCGCCCGAACGATGGCCCGCCCGCCTGCTACTACCGCTATCACCTGGCCGGCAAGCCAGTGCTGTTGAAACTCGGCTCATACCGGCGCACGACTCGGGAAGTTGGCTTCACCCTGCCTGAGCTGCGCGACAAGGCCACCGCAATGGCGCAGATAGCCAAAGAGCACGGCGACGTTAAGGCTTACCTGGCGAAGCAGGCATCGGATGCCGAAGCGGCACGCATCGAGCAAGAGCGCGCGGTCGAAGCGGCACGCCTGAACGCGGAGGAGGAAGCCCGAGAGCGCCAGCGCCTGGCCGAGATCGAGGCGTCGCGCGGCACGCTGGGCGAGCTGTTCCTTGACTACATCGAGGCACGCCGGGGCAAGGCCACGCCCGGCGTTATCAGGGAGCTGGAGCGGCTGTATCAGGCCAACATGCTGACGCCCCATCCCGCCATCGTGGCAATAAAGGCACGCGATATCCGCCCCGACCATATCCTCGCCATCCTTGATCCGATCTGGAGCAGGGGGGCAAAGGTACAAGCCGACCGGATGCGCTCTTTCCTGGTCGCCGCTTTCAATCACGGGCTTCGGGCAGAGAACGCGGTCGGCAGAGCGAATGCCAAGCGCTACAGCCTGGAGAGCAACCCCGCCGCCGTGGTCGCCGTCGAGAAGGTCTCGGCGCCTGTCGAGCGCGCGCTATCAGATGCCGAGCTGCGCCAGTTCTGGACCACCATCGAGAGCACCGAAGGCGTCGGGCCGGTTATGGCGCTGCTGTTCAAGTTCGTCATCGCCACGGGCGGGCAGCGCATCTTCAACATCTGTCAGACCACATGGGATGACTACAACCTGGAAGCCGGCACTGTGCGTCTGGTCCATCGCAAGGGCCGCAAAGATGCGGGGGCTGGCGCCAGCGAGAGGCCGCACCTTGTCCCGTTGTCGCCGCGTGCCGTCGAGATTCTGGAGCGGGTGAGGGCGGTCAATGGTTGCCATCCCTGGCCGTGGACCACTACCGGAAAGCAGCACATCGTCGTCAGCAGTCCGCGCCATGCCGTAGCCGACTGGCTGGCGTCCGATCATGCGGGCATCGACGGGAAGGAGATCACCAGTTTCTCGCCGCGCGATCTGCGCCGTACCTGCGCCCAACTGATGCAGAAGCACGGCGTCAGCGACAGCCTGTCCGACCTGCTGCAAGCGCACGGGCAAACCGGCGTGGTAGGGCGGCACTACCGCAACAATCCCGAGGCGGCATTGCCGGAGAAGCTGCGAGCCATCGAGCTGTTCGACCGGGCATTGGTAATGGTGCTGGGAGAGGTCGTCGAGCAGGCCGATAACGTGGTCAAGCTTGAAAAGAAGAAAGCGTAACAAATTGTTTCGTTGGTCGCGTTCCATGTGAAACATAACGAAACGTCGCGGATTGCCGATAGGTGCCTATGAGTGCCTATGAGTGCGGACCCAAAAGGCATGTTCACTTCCGCCGGCTCCATTGGATGGATGAACAACGCGCTGCTCTGCACCCACCTTATAAAACGTGGTGGTACTATGGGGCCACTGGCGGGCAAACAGTAATCAAGCGAAACGCCGCTGTATGGCTGGCGATAGCCGTTACTCTTGCCGAAGCTGAATGCGGCACCCTGAAAAGAGAAAACCCCGGTATTGGCGTACCGGGGTCTTTGACGGGAAAGGACGTTGGCGCGTCCTGTTGCACCAGCTAGGCCAGTACAACCCCGAGGGGAGAAGCTTTTTCGACGGGCTTCATGGGTACAACCATTGGTTGTGCCACAAACAGAATATTCCCTGTAGCCATATACGGCAATGAATCGTTTAGCAATACGCTAAGTGATCAGACCAGCGGAATAGGCGTTTTCTGTTCGCTCCCTCGGGTTTTTCAACGATTTTCAACTCCGTTGGAGACCCAATCTATGGCGCAAACCGCCACCCGCAACACCTCAGCACCCAACCTGCCGATTCGCGGCGCATACGCCACCACTGAGCAGCAATGCACCAAGTACCAAGTCAGCCGTACGACTTGGTGGCGCTGGTCGCAGATGCCGGGCTTCCCCAAGCCGATCCGCTTCGGGCGTTCTGTGCGCTGGGATGATCCCGCCTGCGAAGCCTTCCTGACCCAGCAGGAGGCTTAATCCATGCCGATCAAACAA
Source organism: Azotobacter salinestris (assembly GCF_009363155.1). NCBI lineage: Bacteria > Pseudomonadati > Pseudomonadota > Gammaproteobacteria > Pseudomonadales > Pseudomonadaceae > Azotobacter > Azotobacter salinestris. The sequence continues at coordinate 2,300,905 of NZ_CP045302.1, read as the reverse complement.
CCCTGCCAACAGGCTGGGGACGCTCCCGGCTTGGCTGAAGAAAGCGCCAGCCCCGCCGAGCTGCTGGACAAGGCGCCGAGCAAGATCGCCCGCGTCCTGGCCTACATGCTGGTGCCCTGCAATTCGCTGAACCGCTTCGAGGCCGAACTCCTGGGCGACCACTGCCTGAACTCGACCGTGGCGAAGCTGGCGAACCAGTACGGCCTTGAGTTCCAGCGCCAACCGGAGAAGGTGCCCAACCGCTGGGGCGCTCCCTGCGACGTGACCCGCTACAGCCTGCCGGAAAGCCAGCACCAGCGCGCCCGTGCCGTCCTGGCGCTGCTGAACAAGCCGGCCAAGGACCGCAAGGAGGTGGCGGCATGAATACCGTCACGATCTGCGGCCACCAGTTGCCCATCATCGAGCACCAAGGGCAGCGAGTCGTCACGCTGGCCATGGTGGATAAGGTTCACGAGCGACCGGAGGGCACCGCCCGCCGCAACTTCAACGAGAACCGTCCGCGCTTCATCGAGGCCGAAGACTTCTTCGTACGAAATTCGTACGAAGCCCGGCAAATGGGAATCAACGCCCCGAACGGCCTTACCCTGCTGACCGAATCGGGCTACCTGATGCTGGTCAAGAGCTTTACCGACGATCTGGCTTGGGAGGTTCAGCGCCAACTGGTGAGGAGCTATTTCCGACCGGCAGCGCCTGCCGAGCTTTCCCGCCTGGAACTGCTGGAAATGGCCTTGGCCAGCGAGCGGGAGAAGCTCCAAGCCATCGCCGAGCGTGACCATGCCATCGCCACCAAGGCACTGATCGGCGGCAAGCGCGAAGCGACCGCCATGGCTACCGCGTCGGCCGCCACCAAGAAAGCCCGCCAGCTTGAGCAGGAGCTAGGGCGCGGCACTCAGCACGCGACCGTCATCGCTGTCGAGAAGGCGTCTGGCCGCAAGTTCGGAACTCAAGGTTTCCGCCCGCTGAAGAAGTGGTGCAAGGCGCATGACGTGACGCCGCCGAAGGTTCCGTGCCCGCGCTACGGCAAGGCCGTGTCATGGCCGGCAGATGCGTGGAGGGAGGTCTACGGCATCGACCTGGGCGACCTGTTCGGCGCGGAGGTGCCCGCATGACGACCTACACCGGACACCGCGTCGAGGACCACGAGGATTTCATCCTGGAGCAGCTTCTGCCGCTGATCGTCGACCATGCTGGCGCCAGCGACACCCCCACGGAGGTAGTCACCTTCGCCGCGTTCCTGACCCTGGCGACCATCCTGCAAGCCAAGGGGCTGGGCCGTGACGTGCTGGTCCGCGCCATCGACGCCGCCCGCTTGCCGACCCACTACGCGCCGGAGGGTGTGCATTGATGATGTTTGCCCACATGCCCCCGAGTGTTGCCAAGCCTTCCAGCTGGCGCTATCGTGCGCCCGTCACGGTAAGTCCCGTGGCCGACCTTGGCCGGTCGATCAACGTTAGGCGCACAAGCGCCCCCCGTCCGAACGTAGGCGCTTTTTTTACGCCTGCTGTTTCGTGTTATGGCGGCTGTGCGTGGGACACCTTCGGGTGTGCCGGGTGCCTAACGTCCCGGTCGGCCAACCCGCGTACAGTCGTCACCAATCCTTGCTTGGCCGCAAGCGGTGACGGCTCCTCAACGTTAGGAGCTATACCCATGCGACACATCCCCGCCCGTAGTCCGTCTACCGCAAGCACCCGCGCCGCCGCCCATCGAGCAATGGCCCTGGCCGCCCTGCGCGCCGACTCCAGTCTTTCCACCCGCCTGCGCCGCTACAACGATCACATGGCCAAGGCCCGCGCCCTGGAAGCGCAGGAGGTGGCCCTGTGATCGCCGTTCAACTGATCGACAGCACCGGGCGCGTGCTGGGCAATCTGCGTCTACCGGCTGGTGTGCGTCTGGCCGATCTGGAGCGTCTGGCCTTCGAAGCTGGCTCTCCGTCGCTTGAGAAGCACATCGAGCAGCAACTCGCCGCCGAGGTTCGCACCAAGGCCATGGAAGTCATGGAGGTGGCACGGTGAGCAAGACCAGCAACCGCTTCGCCATCGATGCCCTTTGCGTCGCTGATGACGCCCTCGACGTTGTGGGGTTTGGCCGCGAGCAATCGATCTGGCTTTCCGCCCTGATGGTCGCCATCCGCCTTGATGCCGAGCACAACAAAGGTCGCCGCGTGGCCGATCTGGCTACCTTGGGGCAGCACCTGGCCAGCGACTGCGCCAACTACCTGGACACGCAAGCCAGCGACCTTCGCCGCGAGCTGGACGCGCAGGAGGTGGCGAAATGATCCGCGGCGACTGGAATGCCCTGCTGCCGAGTCATGAAGCCATTCAGGCCATGAGCCCGGAGAAGCTGGAAGCCGCAGCCATGGCGGCCGATATCTATTCCTCGACCCTCAGTCACGGGATCGCCGCCATTGGCAACCTGCTGGCGGGCGCCGCATCGAGCAATCAAGGCCTCGATCCTGCTGCGATCCACGACCTGGGCTGGCTGCTTGAATCGCTCGGAAAGCTCTCCGCCAAGCTGGCCGACACCGGCAACTGCATCAACGACCGCTGCAACGCCAAGCAAGGGGGTGCGCAATGAAGCAAATCCGACTCGGTAGCGGCCAACTGGTGACAGTCGCCCATGCGGGATTTGCTCAGGCTTACGTAGCCATTCATTTCCCTGACGGCCTCCGGCGAACGATGCCCGGCGTTATCAGCGGAGCACTTGCCGGTGAGCTGCTGAAAATGCTCCGCCCCGAGTTCCCCGGCTGCACGTTGAGCATCAGCCGCATACCCCGCGAACTACGCAACTTTCCCGAGGCTGAACGCGAGTCCGACCGTGTGAAGGATTTAGTCATCCGCCTACGCGGATCGCATCGTCCTGGCCATGAGTTCCTTCGACTCATTGGCTACTTCGGACCAGACGCCAAGCCACTGCCACACGCCAAGCTGAGGGCTTAACCCATGACTGATTTTCAACGCTGCCAGAAGGCGGCGCAGGCCCCGCTCGGCCTGAAGAAAGCCCTCGCCTACCTGGAGGGCAGCCCCACTGCCTTCCTGATCGTCGCGCACCTGCTGATGCTGGTCGGCCTGGTGCTGGTGGAGGTGGCCCGTGGCTGACCTGCGACTGACCCATCACCACCTGGCGCTGGTCCGCGAAGCGCGGGCCGCGCTCCAGTGCGCGATCAAGGAGCACGCCACCCCCGCCGACCGTGACGCCTGGATCTCGGCAGCCGAGCGGCTGGCCGTGGCGCTGATTGTTCGGCTGGAAAGCCTCGGGGAGGACCGCCCATGACCGTTGTCCCGTTCAAGCGCGGCGGCAGTGGCGGGGAACCGCCGCACATCGACCAAGAAAGCTATGCGCTGCTGGTGGAAACCCTGATCGGCTTTCTGGAGCTGTGCGCCGAGCCTGTCTATCCGATCACGCCGGAGCATCGCGCCCAGCTCGAAACCATGCGTGATCTGACCGTGCGGCTGGAGCGTCTGGCCGAGCGGTTCACCCCGCCGAAGGGGGCCGCATGAACAGTCACTGCGATCCGCTGGAACTGCTGCTGGCGCGGCTGCAAGGCGTGAAGAAGCACGGCGAGCGCCATGTCGCCCACTGCCCGGCCCACAAGGACAAGTCGCCCTCCCTGAGCCTGTCGCGCGGCCAGGACGGGCGCGTCCTGGTCCATTGCCACGCCGGCTGCGCGACCCGCGACGTGCTGGCGGCGGTCGGCCTGGAACTGAAAGACCTGTTCCCCGACAACCTGAGTCGGGAGCAGCGCCAGCAGTACCGCCGCGAGCAACTGGAGAAGGAACGCCACTTCGAGCTCCTGGTGATCGAGGCCGGGAACGGTTCGCTGTCCAGGGGCGCGGAACTGTCCGACGACGACGTGGCCCGGATGGCGCTGGCGCATGAGCGGATAGAGCAGCTCGACCGGCAGCTCGCCGAGCTGGCCAAGCCAGAGGCGCCCACGGTGATGCCTGAGCGCCCAAGCTGGGGCGTCTATGACGGATGGGTACGGAATGAGAAGGGCGCCAGGCTCAAGCCGGGCGTCTACTGGCACGGCTACCGGCGCACCAAGGAGGACGAGGAGGCAGAGCTGAGCGACGACCGCGAGCGCCCCGTGCGAGACGACTGGATAGCTACCCCGGTGTTCGTCGATGCCCGCACCCTCAACAGCGACGACGGCACCGAGGGCCGCCTGTTGCGCCTGGTGACGCATGGCGGGAGCAGGGAGTGGACCATGCCCATGGAGATGCTGGGCGGCAGCGGCGAGGAAATCCGGCGCGCCCTGTTCGCCATGGGGGCGGTGATCGCCCCGCGCCAGCGTGGCCGCTTCATGGAGTATCTGCTAGACCAGCAGCCGCGCCAGACCATTGCCACCACCAGCCGGCCCGGCTGGCATGCGTCGGGCGTGTTCGTCCTGCCCCATCGCACCATCGGCGGCGAGGGTGTGCGCTTCCAGTCGTCGGGCCGTGCGCCGGACCTGTTCCGGGTGCGTGGCGACCTGGCGCAGTGGCAGGCCCTGGTGGCCGCCCGTTGCGTGGGCAATCCGGTGCTGACCCTGGCCGTGGGCTGCGCACTGGCCGGGCCGCTGCTGAATCTGGTCAAGGTGAATGGCGGTGGCGTCCATCTGGTCGGCGACAGCTCCAAGGGCAAGTCGCTGGCGCAACTGATCGGCGCGTCGGTGTGGGGCGATCCGGGACCGGCCGGCTTCGGCGCTTCCTGGTGCATGACCAAGAACGGCCTGGAGATCGAGGCCGCCTCGCGCAACGACACCCTGCTGTCGCTGGACGAGATCAAGCGCGCCAACCCGAAGGACATTCAGGAGATGGCCTATTCGCTGGCCAACGGCTGCGGCAAGGGCACCATGAACCGCGAGCGGGAAGGACGCGCCAAGCTCAGCTGGCGGCTGCTGACCCTCTCCAGCGGCGAGCGGTCGCTCTCCGAGCACGCCGCGCTGTCGGGCGATCCGGCCCATGCCGGCGCCGAGCTGCGCATGGTGGACGTGAACGCGGGCACCCGCCTGCATGGAGCCTTCGACGACGTGCACGGCATGGACGGGGCGGGCTTCCACCGTGCCATGACCGGCGCCGTGGGGGAGCACTACGGCCACCTGGGGCCGGCCTTCGTCGAGCGGCTGGTACAAGGCGACGACCGCGCCGGGCTGCTAGAGGCCTTCGCCAAAGTGCGTGCCCGGTTCCAGTCCGACAGCGCGCAGGCCGGGCGGGTGGCGGATCGTTTCGCCGTCATCGCCCTGGCCGGCGAGATGGCCATCGCCTACGGGCTGCTGCCCTGGCCGGTGGGCACCGGGCTGGCCGACAGCCTGCTGCTCTACCGCGAGTGGCTGGAGCGGGTGGGCAGCGGCAATGCCGAGGACCGCCAGATACTCGCCAGCATCGCCCGGTTCATCGAGCGCCACGGCGACAGCCGATTCTCCAGTGTGCATGCCGCCGAGACGGACAGCCGCGTCACCAACCGGGCCGGCTACTGGGAGGACGAGCCAGGACGGCGCCTGTACCTGTTCAACACCTCCGGCTTGCAGGAGGCCGCCCATGGCTTCGGGCTGGCGCGCATCGTCACGGCGCTGGATACGGCCGGCGCCATCGCCAAGCGGGACATAGAGAGGGGCCAGAAGCGGAACACCAAGAAGTACCGGCTACCCGGAGGGGGAGCGCCGAAAAGCCTGTACGTCATCGACCCTGCCCGGCTGGAAATGGCCGGCACCGACGACAACAAACACACAGGAACCTAGAAACCAAGGGAACAGAGGGAACAAGGGAACGGGATGGCGAAACCCCAGCAACGACGCGGCTTTCAGCCCGGCTTACCTGTTCCCTTGAAGAGAGAGAGGAAGGGAACAAGGGAACACACACCACCTTGTGAAAAGAGGCGTGCTTTCCCTTCCCGAGTCACTTCGTCCGGGCGCTGGTGCTGTTCCCTTATCCCTTGCCAGGGAACGCGTTCCCTAGCCCAAAGGGAACGCTGAAACCTGCATGGCACTAGGGCTGTAGCGTTTTATTCCCTCGTTCCCTTGGATTTTTCGTTTTTAGAGAAACATGTGATGAGTAACGCGAGGAAGGCCCCATGACCCTGCTGGCGGAACTGTTCGAGCGACTGGAAAACGAGCCTGAAAAAGCAGGCACCTGCCCTGAAAAGGCAGGTAAGTCCATCCCTTTGGCGAGCGTGGTGGAGGTCGCCAGCAGGCCGACAGCCATCAATGACCACCAGCCCGCCCCGGAGCCGCTACAAGCGACGACAGCAACGTTACCAGTACCAACCCCAGCGCCAGCAGCGGAGCGCCCGGCAGAGGCCCGCCGCAACGCCTGGACGATCACCCGAGGGGGCAAGCCGGTCTGCACGATCTGCGGCGCCCCCATGACCTACGACGAAGCCCTGGCCGAAGCGCGCTGGCGCTGGCCGGATGCCGATATTCTGGAGAACTGACCCATGACCCCGACCCAAGCTACTGCCCTGGCGGGCATTGCCATGAAGCCGACCATCAGCAAGCGCGACAGCCTGATAGTCGCTCGCCGCCTGGCGCGCTACTTCTGCGAGAGCGCCGAGGCCATCCACGACGAGCGCCGACTTCTGCGCCGGGAGGCCGCCAAGCTGAGGGAGTTCGAGCCGTTCACCAAGCAGCAGGCCGACGCCCTGGAGCGGCGGGCCAAGGACCATCGTGCTGCCGAGCTGGAGGGTATCCGCCACACGCTGCGAGCCTTCGGGCAGTCGCTGCTCCGCGACCGTGACGGCTACCTGGCCGCCCTGGGCTTCGACGGGGTGTGCGACGTGCTCAACGTCAACACGGTGGAGCGGGAGCAGGCCCGTCTGGAGGGGGTAGACGATCTGTCCGACCTGATCTTTGTTCGCAACCTGGAGGACAGCGCCAGCCATCGGGGCGAGGACTTCAAGCGTGGCCCGCTGTTCGAGGCGTGTTTCGCTGCCATGGGGCACTTCATCCGCACCGCCCCCAAGGGCACGCTGCCCGATCCGTTCGCCCCCGGTGGTCCGCTGTACGGCGCCCCAGTTCGCATGGTCAACCCGGACGGCACCGTCACGATCAAGCGCCCGGACCTGACCGTGCATGACGCCAGCGGATCCCGTGTGGTGAAGCGGTAAGTTCGCAGTGTGGTTCGCACCCCCTTACGCGCGAGTGCGAACTGCGAACTTGAAGCGCCAGGCCCGCAGTCCGCAGTCCGCAACCCCTTACGCGCGAGTGCGGACTGCGGACCAGCCGACTGCTGAAGTACGCACGCTGGTTTCCAGTTACCAAACTTTCCAATTGATTTAGGTTCACCAATGAGCAGAGACAAGGAGAAGGCCGCGACCGAGGACTACCGCGCCCTGGACGTGCGGGCATTGCATCAGGCTGGTGTGCTGGCGCCTGGCTGGCGTGAAGGCTGGCACTGGAAGCGACGGGGCGCCGTGGTGGCAACCATCGGCATCGAGGCCGAGAGCCGGGACCGCGTGCGCCTGCGTTATCAAGTAACAGTCCGGGGCGAGCGCCAGGCGAAGGACTACTCCGTGCCCGTGACCTGGACGCCCTGCCACCTGGGAGGGGAACGCCCGTGGTTCCTGTGCCCGTGCTGTGGCCGGCGCGTGGCGAAGCTGTACCTGCAAAGCGTGTTCGCCTGCCGTCACTGCCTGCGCCTGAACTACGCCAGCCAGCAGGCCAACAAGCGCGACCGGGCTTCGGAAAGATCGTTGGAGCTGCGCCGCGCCCTGGGCTGTCGGGAGGGGTTCCTGATCCGTCCGGCCGAGCTGATCCGCAAGCCCAAGGGCATGCACTGGCGAACGTTCGAGCGGAAGATAGAACAGCTCAAGCAGGTGGATGCCCGCGCCCTGGCCGAAGCCCGCGCCATGCTCGCCAGCATCGAGCGCAGCGTGAAGATTGCCGGGGCGGCTCTATCGCGTCTCTGATCGTGGCAATGCCCTGGTGGCTGGCGACTGCGAAATTACCTGTTTCAGTCGAGATTACCGGAGTTGGTAATTTCGACAGGCCAGCCAGTGCAGTGACCAGCACCAGCTAGCCCGATGGGGCCTAGCCTCCTCGCTGGTATTTTGAGGAGGCCCCGAAATTGCAGAAGATGGTGACCATTACAAGCCGCTTGGTCGGCGCAGAACGACCCAGAGCGGCCAGTGTCAGGCAGCGGTCCTGCAGCAGGGCAGCCACCGCGGCCATCAGGGCCTCGAGACGGCGGGCATGGATCGTGGGGAGTGCCTCGGCGAGTGCAGCGTGCAAGAATTGAAGGGTCTGCATGGGTAAGGGAGCGCTGTTTTTGTTTGGCGACAATCAACGTCGCCCATCCATGCAGACCTCTTCAAGTCTTACCGCATTGATTTTCCGGGAAAATTTCTGGGGATCACTCAAAGTTTAAAGGCAGCACTCGCCCGTCCCCCGCGCAGCAATTTTATTCTTTGGGGAAATCCTGAAAAAGACTTCCCGATTCTGGTGAAATACACCCGCTCCCTTGTCCGAGTTTCCCGATGAAGCAACTGTCCTTCGCCGATGCCGAGTATGCCGGCAAGCGCAAGCAGACCCGCCGCGAGCGCTTCCTGCTCGAGATGGACCAGGTGGTGCCGTGGCAGGGGCTGATCGCCCTGATCGAGCCCTACTATCCCAAGGGCGAAGGCGGTCGGCCCGCCTACCCGCTGGCAGCCATGCTGCGCGTGCACCTGATGCAGAACTGGTTCGGCTACAGCGATCCGGCGATGGAGGAAGCGCTGTACGAAACCACTCTCCTGCGCCAGTTCGCCGGCCTGAGCCTGGAGCGCATCCCGGACGAAACGACCCTCCTCAACTTCCGTCGCCTGCTGGAGAAGCACGAACTGGCCGGGGGAATACTGGAGGTGATCAACGGCTATCTGGGCGAGCGCGGACTGTCGCTGCGCCAGGGCACCATTGTCGACGCCACCCTGATCCATGCGCCGAGCTCGACGAAGAACAAGGACGGCAAGCGCGACCCGGAAATGCACTCGACGAAGAAGGGCAACCAGTACTACTTCGGCGCAAAAGCTCACATTGGTGCCGACGCTGAGTCGGGTCTGGTGCACAGCGTGGTGGTCACGGCAGCCAACGTGGCAGATGTCACCCAAGTCGACCAACTGCTGCATGGCGAGGAAAACGTAGTGAGTGCCGATGCGGGCTATACCGGCGTAGAGAAGCGCCCCGAGCATGAAGGTCGGCAGGTCATCTGGCAGGTCGCGGCCCGGCGCAGTACCTACAAGAAGCATGGCAAGCGTAGCGCCTTATACAAAGCGATCCGCAAGATCGAGAAGGCCAAGGCCCAGGTACGAGCCAAGGTCGAACATCCGTTCCGCGTGATCAAGCGCCAGTTTGGCTACACCAAGGTGCGCTTCCGGGGATTGGCCAAAAACACGTCACAGTTGGTGACGCTGTTCGCCTTGTCGAATCTGTGGATGGCGCGCCGATATTTACTGGCGAATGCAGGAGAGGTGCGCCTGTAATGCGGGAAACGGTTGCTGCGACGTGCTCGCGGCAGCTAAAAAACGCAGAAACGAGCGGGTGATCTGATCGTTTTTGATCGATTCTCCGCTTTCAAAGTCGGCGGGGGGCTGAAGTCAGCCAGAAATACATGACTACTTCAGACCATCCTTGGCAGGATAAACCCAGAGCACCATGTCCCTTCTGGACTCTCGATTGTTCTTATTGCGATAGAGCCAGCTGTTGAGCCTCGCTGCGCCGTAGATAGTCTGTAAAAAAGTACCAGATCCTAGAAAAAACGTACTAGCCATCAAGCATCGCCCTCGTTACTTTAGAAAGGGCGGCCCGCTGAATTAATGACAGCTTATTTATTCGGTAGCCTGCCACTTATAAATACAACAAAAAAGGAAAATATAATGGTTCCGCCTGAAGAATCACGGAGGCTGCTATTCGGCATGCCCTTGTCCCTGATTTGGGGCTATATCGCTATTGCCGTGTTCATGACGGGAGACGGCATTGAACTAGCCTTCCTGTCGCGCTATGTCGTCGACCTCGGTTTCTCGCCCACCCAGGCCTCCTTCCTCTTTACCGTCTATGGATTACTGGCAGCCCTGTCCAGTTGGAGTTCCGGCGTACTGGCTGATATTTTCGGACCGCGCCGGATCATGCGCATCGGAGTGATCGCCTGGATCGTATTCCATGTGCTTTTCCTGCTCTTTGGCCTGGGTGAAAAGAACTACGCCTTGATGGTCTTGTTCTATGGGATCCGCGGCTTGGCCTATCCCTTGTTCATCTATGCCTTCGTCGTCTGGGTCGCGCACGTTGCTCCGAGAGAGCGTCAGGCCTCGGCCATGGGCTGGTACTGGACGATGTACTCCATCGGTATCGGCTTTTTGGGGACCTATCTGCCCAGCTTCACCATCCCGCACATCGGCTTCATGGGCACCCTGTGGATGGCAGTCGCCTGGGTGGCAGTAGCGGGCGTTATGGTCATGCTTCTAGTGAGAGATTGGCAGAGGGTAGATACCGGTGCCAATACGAGTCTTGCCGGACGTCTTCGTGAGTTGAGCCGTGGCGCCACCATCCTATTCGACCATCGCAGCATTTTCATCGCTGCCCTTGTGCGAATTATCTGCAATCTGCCGCTGTTCGGCTTTCCCGTGATCATGCCGCTGTTCTTTACCTCCCCCGAGGTGGGCTTCAGCATGGAGCAATGGCTGCGCATCTGGGGCGCCCTGTTCATCGTCACCATCTTCACCAACGTGATGTGGGGCCTGATCGGCGACCGGATCGGCTGGGTGTACCAGATGCGCTGGTTCGGCTGCGCCGGATGCGCGCTCGCCACCTTGGCCTTCTACTACGTGCCGCTCACCTACGGCGCCAGCTTCCCGGCCGCCATCCTGGCCGCGGTCGCCCTGGGCGTCGGCGTGTCCGCCTTCGTGCCGATGGGCGCGATCTTTCCCACCATGGCCCCGGAACACAAGGGCGCGGCCCTCTCCGCGCATAACCTGGCGGCCGGCCTCTCCAGCTTCATGGGACCGGCCATTGCCACCTTGGGCATCTCCACGGTGGGAGTGGGGGGCATCGTCTGGATCTACGCCTTGCTTTATGTCGTAGGGATAGTGCTGACCTATTTCATCCACGTCGATCAACCGGGCTTTGAACATAAAGTGAAGCCTGCTGCTGTTTTTTTGCGACGCGAGAAAATCAACCAAGCAATTTGAATAAGAGTTTTCCTCTGGATGAAAGTCTGAGCTTTTATGTTGCAAAAATGCATCGGCCTGTAGAAATAAATATGCTTTTTGTTCGGGCATTCCCTTGTGAATGCTTTCGTGTCATGAAACTGACGACAGCGGACCTCTTATTTATTTCGTTTATTTAAAAATGACTTTCTAAGCTACTAACTTTTCGGAGTAGAGGTACTAATCAATCAAAAAACAGATTTTCGAATTAATCTGGAGTGCCCACTAGCTAGCTTGTCAATAAGTTCAATAATAGGAAGCTTGTATGTTTCGTCGTAAATTCCTCGGCACCACCCTCGCGACCGCTGTCGCCCTGTCCCTGGCGTCGCTCTACGGCAGCGCCTACGCCGCCGACCCTACAGCAGCCCACAGCGACCAGAACTGGGCACGTAATTCGGTGATCTACCAGATCTATCCGCGCTCTTTCGCCGACGGTAATGGCGATGGCATCGGCGACCTGCCGGGCATCGTCTCGCGGCTGCCCTACCTGGACCAGTTGGGCGTGGATGCGCTGTGGCTGTCGCCCTTCTACAAATCGCCCCAGGCCGACGCCGGCTATGACGTGGCCGATTATCGCATTGTCGATCCCCTGTTCGGCTCACTGGAAGACTTCGATAACCTGCTGCAGAAGGCTCATTCGCTGGGCATGAAGGTGATCGTCGACCTGGTACCCAACCATACCTCCGACGAACATGCCTGGTTCCAGGCAGCATTGAAGTCGCCGCCCGGCAGCCCCGAACGCGCCCGCTACATCTTCCGCGACGGCCGCGGCGAGAATGGCGAGCTGCCCCCCAACAACTGGCAAAGCCTATTTGGCGGCGGAGCTTGGGCAAAGGCGCCGGGCGACAAGCAGTGGTATCTGCATCTATTCGACACCAAGCAACCCGACCTGAACTGGGACAACCCAGAAGTCCGGGCCGAATTCGAGAAGGTGTTGCGCTTCTGGCTGGACCGCGGTGTGGACGGCTTCCGGGTCGACGTGTCGCATGGCCTGATCAAGGCGCCAGGGCTACCCGACCAGGACGAGAAGTTAGCCAAGATAGCCAGTGACGCCGGTAGGCACGTTGGCCCCATGTGGGACCAAGACGGCGTGCATGAGATCTATCGTTCCTGGCGCAAGGTTCTCGATCAATACCCAGGCAAGCGCATCATGGTAGCCGAGGCCTGGGTCAGCCCGCCCGCTCGACTGGCCAACTACGTCCGTCCCGACGAGATGCATCAGGCGTTCAATTTCGACTACCTGATGACCAAGTGGGATGCCGGCGCCTTCAAGAAGGTCATCGACAGCTCCCTGGCCCTGTCGGCCACGGTGGGGGCGCCGACCACCTGGGTGACCTCCAACCACGACACCATGCGTCCTCCCTCACGTTACGGTCTGAAAGAACTGGGTGCCGGCCGGGCAGGGGCAGGAGTTGGTCCATCCAGTCCACAGCCTGACGAGGCCTTGGGCCAGCGCCGGGCCCGTGCCCTGGCCATGCTCACCCTGGCCCTGCCTGGCTCGACCTATGTTTACCAGGGCGAAGAACTGGGGCTGCCCGAACATACCACCCTGGAGGCCAAATACCGCCAGGATCCCTTGTTTTTCCGCACCAAAGGCGAGGACGTTGGCCGCGACGGCTGCCGCGTGCCGCTGCCTTGGAAAGCGGAAGCGCCGTCCCTCGGTTTCGGCCCGGGCAACAAGACCTGGCTGCCGCAGCCAGCATCGTACGCACGCTATGCCGTGGACCGTCAGGATGGCATATCCGGCTCCACGCTGGAACTGTATCGGCAAATTCTGCAGTTGCGGCACGAGCATGCGCTGGGTAACGGCCAGTTGCACTGGCTTGACTCCGACAAGGACGTATTGGCTTTCGACAACGGCGACCTGCGCGTGGTGATCAATATGGGGGCGCAGGCCACCGTGCTGCCGGCGGGCAGCCAGGTGCTGCTGTCCAGCGAACCTCTGCAGGAGCCGGGCAAGCTGCCGGGTAACACGGCGGTCTGGCTGAAGCGCTCCTAACCCTCCTCACGTTGAAGCGCCGGCGTATCCGGCGCTTCAACTGGCCGAGGCTATATAAAGAAGGGCTGGCATCCGCCGGCAAGCAGACAGCTACCGCTCATGTCGAACATTGAATGTCTGCTTTCTAAAAGTATCGTTGTCCGCTCCTGGCCGATCTCCGCCCGTTATCTGCTGCTGATCAATAAGCGAACCTCGTGGACAATGAGTGTGTGCGAGCAAGGCAGCTCCATCGCCGGTATCCAAGCACCGGTATCCATGGAGGCGCGAGAGGCAGCGAGGCATGAGCGCCGAGGAGATCGCGTACTAGCTAGGGCTGTGACCGCTGGCGCCCATCCGCCTGCGCCCTGGTGCCGATCAAACTCGAGCGCCAGCATGCCAGGCGCTTCCCTGTAAGCCATGACCTACAAAAGATCGAGAACTTTCCCAATTTGCTCGAAGCGGCCACTTGGGTAGATTGACTTCCATACCGGCATCGAAGGATCGATGAAGGCTGCTAGGGATTGAAGCTAAGGGAACAGTCGCAAGGATCGCGGCATCATCAGGATGATGACTCCCAGGGATGAGGTGAGACAACAGAAGCGGCGAGGCTAACCCCTCGCCGTTTTTGTTTGTGCCGAAGACAAGCGCTTCAGCAGCCCCTAGCAACATTTGCCGCCCCTGGTAAGCAAAATCCGGCATTACCCAGCAGCAACTGCGTCCCTGATGGCTATCAGTAGATACCCGGAAAAAGGGGAATGTGGGCTGCCCACAGCTACCAGCCGTCAAGAATCGCGAGGTCGGAAACACTGGCCGCAAAGTTCGATTTTTCTGGACAGGCTTGGGCAGCTTGCTGCCAGCCATCCTGACTAGCTCTTGACGGATTACCGGCTGGCGCTGGCCGATCTGCGAAACACTCCATGAATGAGGCCGAGCGCCCCTAGTTTTTTGACTCCCTAAAAGGCCGGCATTCCGGCTTTTGCGAAAACAACCCCATGAATGCCCGCCGTCAAGCCGTGGACGCAGCAAGATCGCAACAAGGCCGGAAGGGTGAGATTGGGGTGATGCGAGCGCCTGACAGCAGGCCAGAGCAGGCACCAGCCCCACGCTAAGGCACAGGGAGGTTATAGGTAGCCGATGGCCCGGCCTGATCCTGTTCGTGCCTGGTGCTGGTGGCCGATGGGGAGGGGGAAGGTCGAAACTTTCAGCCCTTGTACGCCTAGACCGCGCCCTGAAGTCTTTTTTCACGCCCGCGAAATTAAAAAACAGGGAGTCACGCTATGGCTGAATGATGATAAATGGGGTGCTTCAACGCTCCGTGGGAATATCCGACGGCACCTCGGATAGGTAGGCGTGGCTATCGACGAAAATCCTCTCCGGAATGGGCTCGCCTCGCACCAAGCTCTTCAGTAGCCGATAGCTCTGGCGACCGATTTCGCGGCTCTCCATGCTCAGATAGGCCTGTACTAGGCCATCTTCAAGCAGCGGGCGCAGCGCTGTGTCGAACTCGGGAATAGCGATGATGATGGTCGGGGACGTACCCTTTGCCTTGAGTCTGGCAAGTAGTGGGCCGAGTTGCCGGCGATAGATATCGGCGTGATGAACCGGCCAACTGCCAAGGCTGATGATGGTGTCGTACTGGTTGGTGGAGTTCAGCAGGGTGGTGAGCTTGAGTAACGCGCTCTCTTGATTATCAGTGTCATATAACGGGCAGCGATTCGGCTCGCTCCAGCCATTCTGTCTGTTCAGCCGGTCGGCTGCTCTACTCTCGGCTTGGTCACCGCGCAACTGCTGGCGAATGCCTCGCAGACGCTCCCGATGGTTGGTGTCCCGCGAGCTACCACTCAGGACGCACAGCTTTCCGCCTTGTGGCCTGAGGCGTTGGGCGAGCATGCCCAGTTGCCGGCCGAAGGCCAGATTGTCGAGTCCGACGTATCCCCTGCGCAGATGCTGCTCTGCGGGTTCCAAATCCGAATCGAAAGTGATCAGTGGTGTCTTGTTTGCCCGTTTCAGGGCGTGATTGGCCAGCCACTTTGAATGGGTCACCGACAGGGCGATACCATCCAGACCTCTAGCGAGAGCCTGTTCCAGGGCTTCATTTTGCCGGCGAAAATGCGACGCCCCCGAAGCACCCAACAACAGGCAGGTATCGCCCTGGGCCTGGGCAGCCTCAGCGCAGCCCTTGGCGGCCGAGATGAAGAAATCATGATCAATCCGCTTGGCGACCAATGCGAACTGCAAGGGGTCAGCGCTAGCAAGGGGAGTGACCAGCAGCCCGCAGAGCAGGCCCGCCGCAATAAAACGAGAAGATCGTAATATTTTCAAATTGTGTCCCTACAAGTCCCAGCAGGCGAGCAAGCTACCGAAATTATCATGATTGTCTGAGGCAGTCGGGAGCAGTCGAAACAGACCAACTAACCCGACTCGGACCAGCCGAGCCGAAACAGACCGATCTGTCTCACTGAGGCCAAATCGTCTCACTGAGCGCGCCTCCTTTCCCCCGTATGGGGAGGATGGCCCAGAATTGGACCATGCTCGGATGCTCAAACCACCGCCATGGCGGTTTCGGCCATCGGCTGGAAGTTCAGCCGATCTACCTGCCCGCGCTCGCCTGGTGATCGCCCGAGAAGTCGGGAGAAGTCGGGAGATATTCGGCGCGCCGGCTGCTGATGGATGATCGCCTGGAAGGATGCCCCGATCTGAGGCCCCCTTGCCAAGCAGGTAGCCTCCCGAGGTACAGGCTGGCTCCTCACTTTTGAGGAGCGAGGCTGACCCTACCGACCGATCACCGTGCCGGACTTTCGCGACCAGTACGCGCACGCACGCGAGGGGCCGGTGAATTGCCGCCCCCTGGTGCCGATCATCGAATCACCACCAGCGGCGGAAACGTCATCCACCATTGGCGGACCACCACCCTGAGGCGAGGGAGTGAAGGCGATCACCAGCGCCAGCAGGGAGTCATCCGTGTGGAGAGATTGCGGTCGAGCAGTTCAACCGCCCGAGAAGCTGTGACCAAAGCTGTGACCAAAACAGGGTATCAGGCCCCAGAAACAACAAAGGCCCGCATCGCTGCGAGCCTAAGTCGTTGATTTAACTGGTGCCGGCATCAGGAATCGAACCCGAGACCTACTGATTACAAGTCAGTTGCTCTACCTGCTGAGCTATACCGGCGGGGGAGGGCGGCTATTATAGCCGTTTGGTTTGCCGAGTAAATGATTGGCTGCAGGCGGCGTGAGGCAGCGGGGCGTTGCCGTTGCGTTTATTCACATCGGCGGCGCTTGGCAAGCCTTTTGACAGGCAAGACCATGCGACTTTTGGTCGCTTTTGCAAACAACTGTTTTTTCAGGATTTTTGGTTTTTGGTCGAAAAGCGAGCAGTGCTCCGGATGGCGCCATCGATGGGCTGCGGGCAAGTTTTTCCGGAAATCATCAACAAAGTTATCCACAGGCGGTGTGGGTAACCCGTTCGGCCAGCAGCAGGTGGTTGCGCGGGGTCAGCCGGGGGACGCAGAAGCGGCCCAGGCGGACCTGGTAGCCCTGTTCCTCCAGGTAGAGCGCGCGGTCGAGCAGCAGCCAGAGCTCCAGCGGGCGGCGAAACAGGGCGCGCGGCAGTTCGAGGTTGCGCACTTCGGCCAGGCGCTGCCAGCCGCGGGCTTCCAGGGCCTGCCAGTCGCGCGGGGCGGGGGCGGGAAGGTCCTTGAGGGCGGCGAGCTCGCGGCAGTAGTCGGCGAAGTCCTTCTGCAGCCAGGCGAGGGGCAGCGAGGGGGTCGGCAGGTAGGCGTCGACGCCGCGCAGTTCCCGCTGCAGCAGGTCGAAGGCCAGGCGGCGGGCCATCGACTGGTCGCGCTGGCGGCGCACCCGGGCGCTGGCGGTGACGGTTTCGCTGAGCGGCAGGCGCAGATCGTCGCGGGACAGCCGCAGCGGCGAGGCGCGGGCGGCGGCGGACAGCGGCCGGTAGTCCTTGCTGTCGATGCGGTTGTAGCAGCAGGGCGCCACCGCCAGTTGCCGGCAGCCGGCGGCGCTGGCCAGCTGCAGCAGGCGCACGTGGAGTTCGCCGCAGGCATGCAGCGCCAGCGGAGTGTGGCGGGCGTCGAGCCGGTCGGCGGCGTCGGCGGCGAGCACGTCCTGCAGGCGGTGTTCGGCCGCCAGTTGCAGGCGGTCGCTAAGCGCCTGGCCGGAGGCGACCAGTTCGGCGTCGTATTCCAGGCAGGTCAGGGGCGTGCCGTCGTGGGCCAGGGCGCGGCCGAGGTGGCCCTTGCCGGCGCACCAGTCGAGCCAGTGGGCAGGCGGGGTAGCGAACTGCAGGCGGCTGGCGAAGTGGCGGATCTGCTGCCACTTGCGCCCCGGCACGTCGACCGCGAAGCGCTCCGGGGCTCGGGGCTGCTCCGTGGTGGGCAGCTCGCCGGTTTCGCTCAGGGCGAGCGAGGTGGCGGCCAGTGTGCCGAAGGGCGCGGGGGCGGCAAGGTGTTCGGGGTGGTTATGGGCGGCCTCGGCGTCTTCCAGGGAGCGTCGGCGCAGCCAGGCGGCCAGTTCGGGGTGCCGTGCTTCCCAGGGCAGCTGCAGGAAGTTGAATGGCCGCGGCCGCCAGAGGTCCTGGTGGGCGAGCAGGAAGTCGTCGAGGGCGCGGAAGCGTTCGAGCAGTCGCGGGCCGCTGAGAGGTAGGACGTCTGGCATGGTTCGTGAGTGGCTCGGCTGGGGCGGCGATTATAGCGGGGGGATTTCGGCGCACGGCATAGGGGACAGGCAGCTTTGTCGGAACGCCGATGCGGGCTTCGGGACGCCTGCTAGAATTCGGCCGGTTTCCCGGCAGGCGGATCAGGACGCGGAGCCATGCACTTTTTTGGCTCACGCGGGGCGCCGTTTTGCCATTCGCAGACCCAAAAGGGGGCGTAAAGTCCCCCGCGTTGACATAAAGATGTAGGTATGAGAGTTGCTAACATCTTTCCCATCTGTCATCGCTCTGGCCGCGCAGGAGGCCCGCCTTGTCGATTCATGTCGCTTTGCACCATGTCACCCACTATCGCTACGACCGGCTGGTCAACGTGGGGCCGCAGATCGTCCGTCTGCGTCCGGCACCCCACAGCCGCACCCGCATCCTCTCGTATGCGCTGAAGGTGGCGCCGGGCGAGCATTTCATCAACTGGCAGCAGGACCCGCAGGGCAACTACCTGGCGCGTCTGGTGTTTCCGGAAAAGACCCGCGAGCTGAAAGTCGAGGTCGATCTGGTCGCCGAGATGGCGGTGTTCAACCCCTTCGACTTCTTCCTCGAGCCCTACGCCGAGACCATTCCCTTCGACTACACCGAGGGCGAGCAGCGCGAGCTGGCACCCTATCGGGTGAAGCTGCCGGCGACGCCGCTGTTCGCCCGCTACCTGGCCGGCATCGACCTGACGCCGACCCGCAGCGTGGACTTTCTGGTCGCCCTGAACCAGCGCGTGGCGCGCGACGTGCGCTACCTGATCCGCATGGAGCCGGGGGTGCAGACGCCCGAGGAGACCCTGGAGAAGGCCTCCGGCTCCTGCCGCGATTCGGCCTGGCTGCTGGTGCAGCTGCTGCGCCACACGGGCCTGGCGGCGCGCTTCGTCTCCGGCTACCTGATCCAGCTCAAGCCCGACGTGAAGTCGCTCGACGGCCCCAGCGGCACCGAGGTGGACTTCACCGACCTGCACGCCTGGTGCGAGGTGTACCTGCCGGGCGCCGGCTGGATCGGCCTCGACCCGACCAGCGGGCTGTTCGCCGGCGAGGGCCACATCCCGCTGGCGTGCAGCCCCGAGCCGTCCTCGGCGGCGCCGGTCAGCGGCCTGGTCGACGAGTGCGAGTGCGAGTTCTCCCACGAGATGCGCGTCGAGCGCATCTGGGAAGCGCCGCGGGTGACCAGGCCCTACAGCGAGGAGCAGTGGCGGGCGATCCTCGCGCTCGGCCGCCAGGTCGATGCCGACCTGTCGCGCGGCGACGTGCGCCTGACCATGGGCGGCGAGCCGACCTTCGTCGCCTTCGACTATCCGGACGATCCCGAGTGGAACACCGAGGCCATGGGGCCGAACAAGCGCCGTCTGGCCGCCGAGCTGTTTCACCGCCTGCGCCACCACTACGCGCCGCAGGGCCTGGCGCATTTCGGCCAGGGCAAGTGGTATCCGGGCGAGCAGCTGCCGCGCTGGTCGCTCAACTGCTTCTGGCGCAAGGACGGCGAGCCGGTCTGGCAGGACCCGGCGCTGTATGCCGACGAGAGCCGCCACTACGGGGCCGACGCGCAGCTGAGCGCACGCTTCCTCGACACCCTCTGCGGCTTCCTCGGGGTGACCGGCGAGCACTTCTTCCCAGCCTACGAGGACTGGATGTACTACCTGTGGCGCGAGCGCCAGCTGCCGGAGAACGTCACCCCGGAAGACGCGCGGCTGGCCGATCCGCTGGAGCGCGAGCGCCTGCGCCGGGTCTTCGAGCAGGGGCTGAACCATGCGGTCGGGCATGTCCTGCCGCTGATGCGCAGCCTCGACGGCAGCCAGTGGCTGACCGGCTCCTGGTTCCTGCGCGACGAATACTGCCGGCTGATCCCCGGCGACTCGCCGCTGGGCTGGCGCCTGCCGCTGGACTCGCTGCCCTGGGCCCGCGACATGGACCAGCCCTACGTGCATGCGCCGGACCCCAACCAGCCGTTCCCGCCGCTGCCGAGCCGCCAGCGCATCCTCCAGCAGCTGCGCAGCGTGCCGGCCGGCCAGCTGGGCGTGGCGCGTGCCGGCGCGGCTCTCGGCGCTGCCGGGCGCGGCGAGGTCGGCCCGGCCGAGGGCGCGCGCCAGGCGGCGCCGGCGCCCTTCGAGTCGGCCCGCGGCATCGTGCGCACCGCGCTCTGCGTCGAGCCGCGCGACGGCCGCCTGTACCTCTTCATGCCGCCCCTGGAGCGGCTGGAGGACTACCTGGAGCTGGTCGCGGCCATCGAGACGACCGCCCGCGAACTGGACTGTCCAGTGCTGCTGGAAGGCTACGAGCCGCCGGCCGACCCGCGCATGCGACATTTCCGCGTCACCCCGGACCCGGGCGTGATCGAGGTGAACATCCATCCGGCGGAGAACTGGGACGAGCTGGTCGAACGCACCGAGTTCCTCTACGAGGCGGCGCGCCAGACGCGGCTGTCCAGCGAGAAGTTCATGATCGACGGCCGCCACGTCGGCACCGGCGGCGGCAACCACTTCGTCCTCGGCGGTGCGACCCCGGCCGACTCGCCGTTCCTGCGCCGCCCCGACCTCCTGCGCAGCCTGATCAGCTACTGGCACAACCACCCGTCGCTGTCCTACCTGTTCTCCGGCCTGTTCATCGGCCCGACCTCGCAGGCGCCGAGGGTGGACGAGGCGCGCAACGACGCGCTCTACGAGCTGGAGATCGCCTTCCAGCAGATGCCCGAGCCGGGCGCCGCCTGCCCGCCGTGGCTGGTCGACCGCCTGCTGCGCAACCTGCTGGTGGACGTCAGCGGCAATACCCACCGCGCCGAGTTCTGCATCGACAAGCTGTACTCGCCGGACAGCGCCAGCGGGCGCCTCGGCCTGCTCGAGTTCCGCGGCTTCGAGATGCCGCCGCACGAGCAGATGAGCCTGGCCCAGCAGTTGCTGCTGCGCTCCTTGATCGCGCGCTTCTGGGACGAGCCGTACCAGCCGCAGCGCCTGGTGCGCTGGGGCACCGAGCTGCACGACCGCTTCCTGCTGCCGCACTTCGTCGCCCAGGACTTCCACGACGTGCTCTACGAAATGGACCGGCACGGCTATCCGCTGCGTCCGGAGTGGTTCGCCCCGCACTTCGAGTTCCGCTTCCCGAGACTCGGCGACTTCGCCGTGCAGGGCATGGCGCTGGAGGTGCGTCAGGCGCTGGAACCCTGGCACGTGATGGGCGAGGAGGGCGCCACCGGAGGCACCGCGCGCTACGTCGACTCCTCCCTGGAGCGCCTGCAGGTGAGCGTCAGCGGCATGCCCCAGGACCGCTACGTGCTGACCTGCAACGGCCAGCCGGTGCCGCTGCGCCCGACCGGCACGGTCGGCGAGTTCGTCGGCGGCGTGCGCTATCGCGCCTGGCAGCCGGCCTCCAGCCTGCACCCGACCATCGGCGTGCATGCGCCGCTGGTGTTCGACCTGGTCGACACCTGGATGCAGCGTTCCCTGGGCGGTTGCCAGTACCATGTCAGCCATCCGGGCGGGCTCAGCTACGAGACCCAGCCGGTCAACGCCTACGAGGCGGAAAGCCGCCGTCTGTCGCGCTTCTTCCGTATCGGCCACACACCGGGCAAACTGGTGCCTGTCGTGCCTGTCGTGCCTGTCGTGCCGGTCGAGAACAGGGAGATGCCGATGACCCTGGACCTGCGCCGCCGCTGAGTGTCCTTCCGTCCCGGCGGAGTGGCCCGGAGGGACCGATCTGCGCGGATCTCCTCCCCGGGCCCCTGCGCCGGGGAGGGGAGCGCAAGGCGCAATCTCCCTGATTTCGAGTCACCCATGTCCAATCTGTTTGCCGACTATCCGCGCGAAGGCGCAACCTACCATGAAGTCTTCGACGCCACCGGCAGGGTGCGTCCGCACTGGCGCGCGATGTTCGATTCCCTGCGGCGCTTCACGCCGGCGCAGCTGCGCCAGCGTCAGGCCCTGCTGACCCGGCAGATCCAGGAAAACGGGGTGACCTACAACGTCTACGCCGATCCCGACGGCGCCGACCGACCCTGGGAGCTGGACCTGCTGCCCAACATCATTCCCGCCAAGGAGTGGGAGCAGCTCGCCGAGGGCGTAGCTCAGCGCGCGACCCTGCTGAACGCGGTGCTGGCCGACATCTACGGTCCGCAGCGACTGCTCGCCGAGGGGCTGCTGCCCACCGACCTGGTGTTCGGCCACAGCAACTTCCTCTGGCCCTGCCGCGGCATCGAGCAGCCGGGCGGCACCTGGCTGCACGTCTACGCGGTGGACCTGGCGCGGGCGCCGGACGGCCGCTGGTGGGTCACCGCCGACCGCACCCAGGCCCCCTCCGGCGCCGGCTACGCGCTGGAGAACCGCCAGTTCGTCTCGCGCGCCTTCCCCGACCTGTACCGCGACTTGCGCGTGCAGTACGTGGCCGGCTACTTCCACACCCTGCGCGAGACCCTGGCGCGCGAGGCGCCGACCGACGGCGAGACGCCGCTGGTGGTGCTGCTGACCCCCGGGCGCTTCAACGAGACCTACTTCGAGCACCTCTACCTGGCCCGCCAGCTCGGCTATCCGCTGGTCGAGGGCAGCGACCTGACGGTGCGCGACGCCACCGTCTACCTGAAGACCCTGGGCGGCCTGAAGCGGGTCCACGCCCTGCTGCGCCGCCTCGACGACGACTACTGCGATCCGCTGGAGCTGCGCACCGACTCCGCCCTCGGTGTGCCCGGCCTGCTCGAGGCGGTCCGCGAGGGCCGGGTGCTGGTGGCCAACGCCCTCGGCAGCGGTGTGCTGGAATCCCCGGGGCTGCCGGGCTTCCTGCCGGCGATCAGCCAGAAGTTGCTCGGCGAGGAGCTGTTGCTGCCGTCCATCGCCAGCTGGTGGTGCGGCGAGCCGCCGGTGCTGCAGGAGGTGCTGAAGAAGTTGCCGCAGCTGATGATCCGCTCGGCCTATCCGTCGCGCCACTTCGATCCGCTGTTCGGTCCCGAGCTGGACGCCAGGCAGCGTGCGGCGCTGGCCGAGCGCCTGCGCCAGCGGCCCTACGCCTATGTCGGCCTGGAGCGCCCGCAGCTGTCGCGGGCCCCGGTGTGGCAGGGCGAGCACGGCAAGCTGGAGGCGCGGCCGATCGGCATGCGGGTGTTCGCCGTGGCCAGCGCCGACGGCTACCGGGTGATGCCCGGCGGCCTGACCCGGGTCGCCGCCCACGCCAATGCCGAGATGCTGTCGATGCAGCGCGGCGGGGCGAGCAAGGACACCTGGGTGCTCGGCGGGCGCCATGCGGCCAGCGAACCCTGGCAGTGGGTGCGCCCGCTGGGCGTGTCCGACATCGTGCGCAGCGATCCCTACCTGCCGTCGCGGGTGGTGGAGAACCTCTACTGGTTCGGCCGCTACAGCGAGCGCTGCGAGGAGGGCGCGCGTCTGCTGCGCATCATGCTGGCCGGCTACGTCGACAACGGCAACGACCCCCAGGCCCAGCAGGCCGCCCTGGCAATGGCCGAGGGCCTCGGCCTGCTGCCGGTGCCCACCTGCGACTGCGACCTGGAGGGCCGGTTGCGCCGCGCCGTGCTCGGCAAGGACTGGCCGTCCAGCCTGCGCAACAACCTGCAGTACCTGCACATGGCCGCGGCCAGCGTGCGCGGCAAGCTCTCGCAGCAGAATTGGCAAGCCCTGCTGGAACTGCAGCGGGCGGCGCATTGCCTGGAGAACGAGCAGGCGGATCTGGGCGAGCTGCTGGATTTCCTCGACAGCCAGCTGGTGTCCATGGCGGCCCTCGCCGGCTTCGTCCTCGACGACATGACCCGCGACCACGGCTGGCTGTTCCTGCTGATCGGCTGCCGCATCGAGCGCCTGCAGTTCCTCGCCGAGAGCATCGCCGGCTTCCTGCGCGGCCCCGCCGTGCACGACCAGTCGGCGCTGGCCTGGCTGCTTGAGCTGGGCAACAGCAGCATCACCTATCGCACCCGCTACCTGGCCACGGCGCAACTGATCCCGGTACTCGACCTGCTCCTGCTCGACGAGCAGAATCCCCACGCGGTGCTCTACCAGCTGCACGTGCTGCGCACCTCGCTGCGCCGCCTCGGCGCGAGCTTCGAGATGGCCCCTGAGGTGGACCTGCAGGCCCTGCACGACCGCCTGGCCGCCTTCGACCTTGGCCGTCTGGAGTACAACCCCTTCGCCTACCCCGACAACCCCGCCGCGCCGAACGAGCTGGCCGATCTGCTGTGCGAGGTCGCCGCGGAGGTGGGACGGCTTTCCGACCACCTCGGCCTGCGCTTCTTCGTTCACGTCGACGCCAGCCAACGGACCCAGTCGCGATGACCTCTGCCCATTACCGCATCGTCCACGCCACCTGCTACCGCTACTCGGCGCCGGTGTCCCTGGCCAAGCAGTTGGCCCACCTGTGGCCGCGCGATTGCGCCTGGCAGCGCTGCCACAGCCGCGAGCTGCATATCGGCCCGCCGCCGACCTGGCGGATCGACGACCTCGATGCCTTCGGCAACCCGCTGACCCGCATGGCCTTCGAGTGTCCCCACGACGAACTGGAGGTGCGCGCCCGCCTGCAGGTGGAGGTGCTGCCGCGTCCGGCCTTCGAGCTGGGCGACTCGCCGGCCTGGGAGCAGGTCTGCCTGGACCTGGCCTACAGCGGCCGGCCGCTGGACGCCGAGCAACTGGAGGCGGCGCGCTTTCGCTTCGACTCGCCCTACGTGCTGCTCGAGCAGACCTTTGCCGCCTACGCCGACGACTGCTTCGTCGCCGGGCGGCCGCTGCTGCTGGCGGTGCAGGCGCTGATGGAGAAGATCTTCGAGGAGTTCACCTTCGATGCCTCGGCGACCCAGGTGGCTACGCCCCTGGCCCAGGTGCTCGAGGAGCGCCGCGGCGTCTGCCAGGACTTCGCCCACCTGATGCTCGCCTGCCTGCGCTCCCGGGGACTCGCGGCGCGCTACGTCAGCGGCTACCTGCTGACCACGCCGCCGCCCGGCCAGCCGCGGCTGATCGGCGCCGACGCCTCGCATGCCTGGATCTCGGTCTACTGCCCGCGCCAGGGCTGGGTCGACTTCGATCCGACCAACAACATGCGCCCGGCCCTCGAACACATCACCCTGGCCTGGGGCCGCGACTTCGCCGACGTCTCGCCGCTGCGCGGGGTGATCCTCGGCGGTGGCAGCCACGACCCGGAGGTGAGCGTCACCGTCATGCCCCTGGCCGAGGCCGAGCGGCACGCGCTTTGAGGCCTTCCGGCCCTTCGAACAGGAGTTCCCCCATGAAATCCCCGCTATTCTTGTTGCTCACGACCGCTCTGGCGGTGTCCGCGCTGCCGGCGCAGGCGCTGGAAATCCTCCCCGGCCTCTGGGAGTTCGAATCCAGGGGCGTGGTGGCGGGCGGCATGCCGCTGCCCGACATGCAGGAGGTCCGCGCGCAAATGCAGAAGCTGCCGCCCGAACAGCGCCAGGCGATGGAGGAGATGCTGGCCCGCCAAGGCGTCGAGATGGGCGACAAGGGCGTGCGCGCCTGTCTGAGCGAGGAGCAGGTCAAGTCCCAGGCGCTGCCGTTCCAGGATGACCGCCCCGGCTGCAACCAGGAAGTGACCGAGCGCAGCGACCAGCTCTGGAAGTTCCGCTTCCACTGCCCGGACTCCCAGGGCGAGGGCGAGACCCGCTTCGCCAGCGAGCGCGAATTCACCACCGTGGTGAACATCGTCACCGCCGGCAAGAGCGGCGTCACCCACATGGAATCCCATGCCCGCTGGGTGGGCAGCGACTGCGGCGGGCTCAAGCCCGGCCAGGGGG
Source organism: Azotobacter salinestris (assembly GCF_009363155.1). Lineage (NCBI taxonomy): Bacteria > Pseudomonadati > Pseudomonadota > Gammaproteobacteria > Pseudomonadales > Pseudomonadaceae > Azotobacter > Azotobacter salinestris. The sequence continues at coordinate 2,275,347 of NZ_CP045302.1, read as the reverse complement.
TCCGCTGAACCCGCCGGCAGGTTCGATCCCCGACATGGCGAGGAGGCGAGAGAGATGGACGCTCTGCCGACCACAACGACCGGTGCGGTCCTCGATCTCGATGGCCTGCAGGCCCTGATCGAGGCCCTTGCCGCCCGCGGCTTCCAGGTACTCGGGCCGCTTGTGCGCGACGAGGCGATCGTCTACGACGAGATCGCCGGGGTGGCCGACCTGCCGGCCGGCTGGACCGACCGCCAGGCGCCCGGCCAGTACCGCCTGGAGCGGCGCGACGATCAGGCGCTGTTCGGCTTCGCCGCCACGCCCCAGTCGTGGAAGCGCTTCCTGCATCCGCCGGTCGAAACCCTTTGGCGGGTGCGGCAGGGGGAGGGCGGACTGCTCTTCACCACCGCCACCGAGGCGACGCCCAGATACGCCTTTCTCGGCGTGCGCGCCTGCGATCTCAAGGCCATCGCCATCCAGGACCGGGTGCTCGGCGAGGGCGACTATCGGGATACCGCCTACGAGCGCCGGCGGCGCGACGCCTTCATCGTCGCGCTGAACTGCTCCGAGGCCGGCGACACCTGCTTCTGCGTGTCCATGGGCTCCGGGCCCAAGGCCGAAGGCGCCTTCGACCTGGCGCTGACCGAGCTGCTCGACGGGGGCCGCCACGAGTTCCTGGTCGAGGTCGGCAGCGCGGCGGGTGCAGATATTTTGGCCGGCCTGCCGCAGCGGCCGGCGCTGGATGCCGACCGGGCGGCGGCCGCGGCAGTCGTCGCGCGTACCGCCGGCCGCATGGGGCGCCAGCTGGACACCGCCGGCCTGCAGGCGCTGCTGCAGGACAATCCGGAGCATCCGCGCTGGGACGAGGTCGCCGGGCGCTGCCTGACCTGCGCCAACTGCACCATGGTCTGCCCGACCTGCTTCTGCACCACGGCGGAGGATCACAGCGACCTGGCGGGCGGCTCCGCCGAGCGGGTACGCCTGTGGGATTCCTGCTTCACCCTGGATTTCTCCTACATCCACGGCGGCAGCGTGCGGCAGACCGACAAGGGGCGCTACCGCCAGTGGATGACCCACAAGCTGTCCACCTGGTTCGACCAGTTCGGCAGTTCCGGCTGCGTCGGCTGCGGGCGCTGCATCACCTGGTGCCCGGTGGGCATCGACATCACGGAAGAGGCGGCGGCCATCCGCGCCACCCCGCACGTCCAGGGAGGAACCCATGGAGAGCCTTGAGGACATCCTCGGCCGGCATCCCTTCTTCGCCGGCTTCGAGGCCGCGCATGGCCGGCTGGTCGCCGGCTGCGCGCGCAACGTGCGCTTCGCCGCCGGCCAGTACCTGTTCCGCGAGGGCGATCCGGCCGACGAGTTCTTCCTCATCCGCCACGGCAAGGTGGCCCTGGAGCTGATCGAGCCGGGACGGCCGCCGGTGGTCTTCGCCACCCTCGGCGAGGGCGAGATCGTCGGCGCCTCCTGGCTGCTGCCGCCCTACCGCTGGCGTCTCGCCGCCCGCGCCGTGGAGCTGACCCGGGCGATCGGCATCGATGCCGCCTGCCTGCGCGGCAAGTGCGAGGCGGACCACCATCTCGGCTACGAGATGATGAAGCGCTTTCTGCCGATCCTGGTGGAGCGGCTGCAGGCCACCCGCCTGCAGCTGCTGGACGTCTACGGAAAGCGCTGAGATGGCCGCGCCCGATCCCTTCCTGCCGCAGCCCTGGCGGGTCGAGCGGCGCCGCCGCGAGCTGATCGGCGCCGTGACCCTGGAGCTCGCCCCGCTGGCCGGCGAGCGGCCGGATTTTCTGCCCGGCCAGTTCAACATGCTCTACGTGTTCGGCGTCGGCGAGGTGGCCATCAGCCTGAGCGGCGACGCCGAGCGCGGCACGGCCTTCGTGCACACGGTGCGCAACGTCGGCGCGGTCAGCGGCGCGCTGACCCGTCTGGAGGTTGGCGCGAGCATCGGCGTGCGCGGCCCTTTCGGCAGCGGCTGGCCGCTGGCCGAGGCCGAGGGCGCCGACGTGCTGCTGGTCGCCGGCGGGCTCGGCCTCGCGCCGCTGCGCCCGGCGGTCTACGCGCTCCTTGCCCGGCGCGAGCGCTACGGCCGGGTGGTGATCATGGTCGGCAGCCGCAGCCCCGAAGACATCCTCTATCGCCGCGAGCTGGAGCACTGGCGCCGGCGTTCCGACCTCGAGGTGCTGCTGACCGTCGACCATGCCGACGCCGACTGGCGCGGCCATGTCGGCGTGGTGCCGGCGCTGATCCCGCATGCCGGCCTCGACCCCGTGGAGACGCTGGCGCTGGTCTGCGGACCGGAGGTGATGATGCGATTCACCGCCAATGCGCTGCTCGCCGCCGGGATCAGGCCCGAGCGCATCCACCTGTCCATGGAGCGCAACATGAAATGTGCCGTCGCCCAGTGCGGCCACTGCCAGTTCGGGCCCTTCTTCGTCTGCCGGGAAGGACCGGTGCTGCGCTACGACCGTATCGCGGGCATCCTCGCCGTGCCGGAGATCTGACCGCCCTGGCCGGAGCCGTCCGGGGCACGGGCCGCACTCAGGCATCGGCCGACCCGGTCACCGCCAGCCCGGCCGACCAGAAGCGATGGGTGTTGCGTCCGGCCTTCTTGGCCGCGTACATGGCCGCGTCGGCCTGCTCGACCAGACGCTCGTGGCTCTCGCCGTGCTGCGGGTACAGGCTGATGCCGATGCTGGTGCCGATGTGCAGCTCGTGCCCATCGAGGAGGAAAGGTTCCTGCAGGCTGCGCACGATCTTCGCCGCCACCAGTGCCGTGCCCTCGGGCGGGGTATCCGTGAGGATTGCCAGGAATTCGTCGCCGCCCAGCCGGGCGACGCTGTCCGCTTCGCGCACGATGTCGGTCAGGCGCTCGGCGACGGCCTGCAGCAGGCGGTCGCCGAGGGCGTGGCCGTGGTTGTCGTTGACCTGCTTGAAGTGATCGAGGTCGAGGAACAGCACGGCCAGCGGGCTGCCGGACCGGCGCGCCTGGCGCAGCGCCTGGGTCAGGCGGTCCTGCATCAGCGCCCGGTTCGGCAGGCCGGTCAGTTCGTCGTAGTGGGCCTGCTGGCGGATGCGCGCCTCGGCGGCCTTCTGCGCGGTGACGTCGGTGATGATCAGGCTGTAGTGGGCGAGTGCCCCCGACTCGTCGCGCACCGCGACCAGCGACAGCCGGGCGATGAGCGTCCCATCGGCGCAGCGCAGGGGCAGTTCGCCTTGCCAGTGTCCAGTCTGTTCGGAACGCTGCCAGGCGGCCTCGCACTGCTCCTCCCCGTTGGGCAGGGTCAGCGCGCAGAGGCGGGTGCCGTGCAGCCGGGCCTCGTCCTGGCCGAGCATGCGGCAGCCGGCCGGGTTGATCTCCAGGATCCGCCGCTGCGCGTCGAGCAGCAGGATGCCCTCGCCACTGCAGCGGATCACGTTGGCGGCCAGGGCCAGGTGCTGGGCCTGATCGATGATGCGCCGCGCCAGCGGGCGCACGGCGATGAAGGTCAGGGCGCTGCTGAACAGCATCAGCAGGAGGATGGCGATTATCGGCCAGCGCAGCTCCCGGGCGGCGAACGCGTGGATCGCCGTGTCTTCGGCGGTAAGGATCAGCGCCCAGTCGGGGAGGCCCGGCAGCCGGTCGGCGAAGGCCAGCCGGCTCGCGTGGTCGGGCGCCGGCACGGCCAGGGCCGGCAGATCGGCGAGCAGGGCGTGGAGGGGATGGTCCGCGGCGAGCCTGACGAATCCGGCGACGCTTCCGGCGAACTGCGCCAGGTTGCCGTCGGCGAGATGCGCCAGGTACCAGCGGACCGCCCCGGCGTGCGGTGGCTGGCCGCTCAGCACCTGCTCCAGACTGGCCAGGCCGAAGGTGGCGATGTCGGTGCCCAGGCGCTGGCCGTCGTGGGCGAGGATCGGCGTGCCGATCACCAGCACTGCGCGTCCGTCGAGCATGAAGGGGCCGTGCCGCTGCTGCGCGTCGCCGCTCTCTTCCGGCAGCTGCCAGAGGCTTTCCGGCGGGTTCAGACCGAGTCTGGCCAGGGGGTGGCCGTCGCGGTCCAGGCGGACCAGCCCGAGCAGCTCCGGGGAGTGCTGCAGGGCGTCGCGCAGGCGCGGCGCGGCGTAGGCCCCCAGCTCGGCGCGGGAGAGCTGGCCGCTGGCATGGCGCTCCATGGCGTTGCGGATCTGCGTGCGGCTGGTCAGTTGGGAGGCCAGACTGCTGTAGTGGGCGAACAGTTGGCTGGCCGCCTGGGCCTGGGTATGCAGGTGGAACTCCAGGGACTGCTCGACTTCCCGGTGGCTCTGCCAGTGCATCGGCAGCAGGGTGGCCAGGCCGACCAGTATGCCGGTGCAGAGGATGCCGCCGAACTCGACCAGGCGGATGCGTCTGAGCAGCTGGCGCGTCGAAAGCCGGTCGGGGACCGGAGCGGATGCCTGCGGGGTATGTGTTTCCTGGTGCATGTGCGGACATCTCCCGTCGTTGTTATTTTCTTCCCAGTCTGCGAAATCATTTTGCCATCACTTAGATAGAGGCAGCATCGCGACGAAAGGCAACATGCAAAGGCGTCGGATGCCGGAACATGGCCAAGGGCTGGATTTCGTCAGGCTCCGCCTGCCGAGGTTGATCTAGACTCCAGGCCTGGCGGCTGGGAGGAACTCCGAATGAGCGGCTATGGTGCAGTGCTCGCCTGCCGGGCAGGCTTACTGGGACGAGGCGCCGTCGGCCGGTACGGGCCATTGCCGCGCAGCGCCCGCAGCGGCGGCATCCTCGGCGTGCCGGAGGCCTGATATGGACAAGAAGAATCCGCGCCCGCGCCTGGCGGTCTGGAAGTTCGCCTCCTGCGACGGCTGCCAGCTGTCGTTGCTCGACTGCGAGGACGAGCTGCTGCTGCTCGCCGATGCCCTGGAGATCGCCTACTTCGCCGAGGCCTCCAGCACCCTCGCAGAAGGCCCCTATGACCTCTCGCTGGTGGAGGGCTCGATCACCACGGCCCACGATGCCGAACGCATCCGCGAGGTGCGCCGGCAGTCGAAATTCCTCGTCACCATCGGCGCCTGCGCCACCGCTGGCGGCATCCAGGCGCTGCGCAACTTCGCCGACGTGAACGACTATCTCGCGGTCGTCTATGCCTCGCCGCAGTACATCGAGACCCTGGCCACCTCGACGCCGATCGCCGCCCACGTGCCGGTGGACTTCGAGCTGCGCGGCTGCCCGATCAACAAGGTGCAATTGCTGGAAGTAATCTCGGCCTTCCTCGCTGGGCGCAAGCCTGCGATCCCCACCTACAGCGTGTGCATCGAGTGCAAGCGGCGCGGCAACCTCTGCGTGATGGTGCAGGGCACGCCCTGCCTGGGCCCGGTGACCCACGCCGGTTGTGGCGCCCTCTGCCCGGGCTGCCGGCGCGGCTGCTACGGCTGCTACGGGCCGATGGAAACCCCGGACACCGCCATGCTGGCGCGCCAGTGGAGCGCCATGGGCGTCGCGCCGCGGGACATCCGCCGCGCCTTCCACACCTTCAACGCCTGGGCGCCGGCGTTCCGCGAGGAGGGCGAGGCCCATGACGACTAAGCGGATTCGGGTCGACTACCTGGCACGCGTCGAGGGCGAGGGCTCTCTCGACCTGCACATCGAGAACGGTCGGGTCAGCGCGGCGCGGCTCGGCATCTTCGAGCCACCGCGCTTCTTCGAGGCCTTCCTGCGCGGGCGGGGCTTCGCTGAAACCCCGGACATCGTTGCGCGGATCTGCGGCATCTGCCCGGTGGCCTACCAGATGAGCGCGGTGCACGCCCTGGAGAACGCCTTCGGCGTGCGGGTCGAAGGGCAACTGCGGGCGCTGCGCCGGCTTATCTACTGCGGCGAGTGGATCGAGAGCCATGCGCTGCACGTGGTCATGCTGCACGCCCCGGACTTTCTCGGCTATCCGGATGCGATCCGCATGGCGGCCGAGCACGGCGAGCGGGTGCGCAGCGCCCTGGCCCTGAAGAAGGCCGGCAATTCGATAATCCGTCTGCTCGGCGGGCGCGAGATCCATCCGGTCAACGTCCGCGTCGGCGGCTTCTACCGGGTGCCGAGCCATGCCGAACTGATGCCGCTGGCCGAGGAGCTGGGCCGCGCCCGCGAGAGCGCTGTCGAGCTGGTGCGCTGGGTGGCGGGCTTTGCCTTTCCGCAGCTCGAGCGGGACTACGAGTTCGTCGCGCTGCGCCATCCGCACGAATATCCCCTCAGCGAGGGCCGGCTGGCGTCCAGCCGCGGCCTCGACCTCGACATCGCCGATTTCGAAACCGAATTCGAGGAGCGCCAGGTGCCCCACTCGACGGCGCTGCACGCGCAGATCAAGCGCCGCGGCGCCTACCTGGTCGGGCCGCTGGCGCGCTATGCACTGAACTTCGACCGGCTGCCGGGGCATATCCAGGCGCTCGCCCGCGAGGTCGGCCTCGGGGCGGTGTGCCGCAACCCCTTCCAGAGCATTGTCGTGCGCGCCCTGGAGATTCTCTATGCCTGCGAGGAGGCGCTCGGCATCATCGCCGCCTACCGGATGCCGGCCGTCGCCGCCGTGCCGGTGGAGCCGCGCGCCGCCACCGGCTTCGGCTGCACCGAGGCACCGCGCGGCACCCTCTGGCACCGCTACGAGGTGGCTGCCGACGGCTCGATCGAGGACGCGCGCATCGTCCCGCCCACCGCGCAGAACCAGCCGAGCATCGAGGCGGATCTGGAGGCGGTTGCCACGCCGCTGCTCGACCAGCCGGAGGAGGTCATCCGCCAGCGCTGCGAGCTCGCCATCCGCAACTACGACCCCTGCATCTCCTGCTCGACCCACTTCCTCAGACTGTCCATGCACCGCACATGAGCGCTCGGCTACAGCTGCTCGCGCTGGGCAACCCGGAGCGCGGCGACGATGGCGTTGGCCCGGCGGTCGCTGCCCGCTTGCACGGCCGGTTGCCGCCGGGCGTCGCACTGCGGCTGTGCAGCGGCGACGTGCTGGGGCTGGTCGAGGAGTGGCGCGACCTGCAGGCGCTGGTCTGTGTCGATGCGTCGACGCCGCAGGGCGAGCCGGGGCGCATCCGCCGTCTCGACCTGGCGGCGGACGAGTTGTTTCAAGAGTTTTCGCTCACCTCCAGCCACGGCTTCGGGCTGGCCGAGGCGGTGGGGCTGGCCCGTGCCCTCGGAACGGCGCCGCCACGGATGGTCGTCTATGCGGTGGAGGGCAGCCGCTTCACCGTCGGCACCCCCCTGAGCGGCCCGGTTGCCGCCGCTCTGGACGAGGTTGCCGCACGCATTTTCGACGAGGTGGTCCGCCTGGCGGCAGAGGCGTCGACCTGTTCCTGAGACGGCCATCCGTAGCCGCTGGCGGTCAGTGTTGCACCCTCTCGGACTGGCGTTTGGTCGTTAGGTTTTTTGACGAAGTTTTCACCGGAGGTGCGGCATAGTCCATGCAAGGCCGGGCGAGCCCGGCATCCGCATGCAGTGATCGAGGAACTTCATGGCAACGACGAAATCTGCACCCGCCGGGCGTAGCGGTATCGATTGGGCCGGACTGGGCTGGATGTTCCTGTTTTTCTGGTATTTCTCCGGCGTGACCCAGGCCCTGCTCTGGGCCTCGGGCACCACCGGCTCCACCGGCTCCCGCCAGGCTCTGCTGGCCAGCGCCCTGTGGCTGGTACCGCTGCTGCTGTTTCCCGGTCGCGCCCGGCTGCTGGCGGGGGCGATCGGCGCCGTGCTCTGGCTGTGCTCGCTGACCGGCTTCGCCTATTTCCTGGTGTACGGCCAGGAGTTCTCGCAGAGCGTCATCTTCATCATGTTCGAGTCGAACGTGAACGAGGCGACCGAGTACCTGGGCCACTACTTCTCCTGGAGCATCGTGCTGGCCGTGGTCGCCTACGGTCTGGGCGGCTGGCTGCTGTGGCGCAAGGTGCGCCCGGTGTACCTGCCGCGCCGGGCGGCGCTGCTCGCCAGCCTGCTGCTGTTCACCGTCTCGGTCGGCTACCAGGGCGTGCGCCAGTTCTTCAAGCACGAGGAGCCCCTGGCCGCCCTGGAGGATTTCGAGAAGCGCATCGAGGCGGCCGCGCCCTGGCAGCTGGTGATCGGCTATCGCCACTACCTGCAGCAGCTGACCAACATGGAGGCCCTGCTGGCCAGCCGCGAGCAGATCCCGCCGCTGAAGAACCTGGTCGACGCCCACGCCGGAGAGCCCTCGACCCTGGTGCTGGTGATCGGCGAGTCGACCAACCGACAGCGCCTGAGCCTCTACGGCTATTCGCGGCCGACCACGCCCAACCTCGACAGGCTGCGCGGCGAGCTGCAGGTGTTCGACAACGTGGTCACCCCGCGCCCCTACACCATCGAGGCGCTGCAGCAGGTGCTGACCTTCGCCGACCAGGAGAGTCCGGACCTGTACCGGACCACGCCATCGCTGGTCAGCGTGATGAAGCAGGCCGGCTACAAGACCTACTGGATCACCAACCAGCAGACCATCACCAAGCGCAACACCATGCTCACCACCTTCTCCAAGCAGGCGGACGAGCAGTTCTACCTGAACAACAACCGCGACCAGAACGCCCGCCAGTACGACGGCAGCGTGCTAGAGCCGTTCGCCCAGGTGCTGGCCGACGACGCGCCGCGCAAGTTCGTGGTGGTGCACCTGCTGGGCACCCACATGCGCTACCAGTACCGCTACCCGGAGGAGTTCGAGCGCTTCACCGACCGCCGCGGCGTGCCGGACAGCGTCACCGACGACCAGCTGCCGACCTACAACAGCTACGACAACGCCGTGCTGTACAACGACCATGTCGTCTCCTCGCTGATCGAGCGCTTCCGCGCCACCGATCCCAGCGGCTTCCTGTTGTATCTGGCCGACCACGGCGAGGCGGTGTTCGATGCGCCCGATCCAGAGGTGCTCGGCCGCAACGAGGCCGCGCCGACCGGTCCGATGTACACCGTGCCCTTCATCCTCTGGAACTCGCCGAAGTGGCAGGCGCAGCAGCCGCGCGACTTCGCGTCCGCGCTGAACCGCCCCTACAGCAGCTCGCACTTCATCCACACCTGGGCGGACCTGGCCGGCCTGCGCTTCGACGCGTTCGACCCGAGCAAGAGCCTGGTGAGCGCCGAGTTCCGCCCGCGCCCGCTGCTGATCGGCAATCCGGGGCAGCCGAAGAACCTGATCGACTTCAGCCTGATCAAGCCCAAGAAGCCCGCCACGGCGGGCGCCGAGATCGTCCAGCAGGAGCGCGAGTCCAGGGAGCAGCCGCTGTAGCTCCTGCCGTCCGCTTCGCCGCTTTCCGTTTACGCCGGGTTCGCCCGGCGTTTTCGTGTCCGGCCATTGCGTTTCGGTTGCGCCGGATCACCGTGGTCGTCCGTGCCCGCTGGCTATGCTGGTGTCCAGAGCGTCCGGCACGGCGCGGGAAGGGAGGAAGTATGGGCGATGAACATTCCGGCTGCGGCCGGGCGACCGGGCCTGCCGCTGGCGCCGGCCTTCTCCGCCAGGCCTGCGGGACTACGGTCGATGCGCTGAACGATGCCTGTTTCTGCATCAGTCTCGATCACCGGGCCCTCGACGCGGCCCTCGCAACCGAGCTGGGCGATCCGCGGCTCGCGGCGCTGCTGCGCGAGCGCTGTCCGCATGTCTTCGCCGAGTACCCCGTGTTCGTGGCGCCGGCGCAGCTGCAGCGCATCGAGGCGGTGGTCAGGGCAGTGGAGCAGGTGGTGGCGTTGCCGGCGTGGCGCGAACAGGCACTGGCGGCGGCGCCGGCCATCGCCCGCCACGACGTGCGCGGGGTCAGGGGCGTGTTCTTCGGCTACGACTTCCACGTCGAGGGCGACACGCTCGGCCTCATCGAAATCAACACCAATGCCGGCGGGGCGATGCTCAACGCGGTGCTGGCGCGGGCGCAGCGCGTCTGCTGCGAGGGCGTCGCGCCGCTGCTGCCGAGCCGCGAAGGCGTGGAGGGCTTCGAGCGGGCCATGCTGGAGATGTTCCGGCGCGAGTGGCGCGCGGCCGGCCAGCAGGCGCCGCTGCGCCGTGTGGCGATCGTCGACGAGGCGCCGGAGCGCCAATACCTGTATCCGGAGTTCTTGCTGTTCCGGCACCTGCTCGGCGGGCACGGCATCGAGACCCTGATCGCCGACCCGGCGGACTTCACGTTGCACGACGGCGCGCTGTTTCTCGGCGAGCAGGCCATCGACCTGGTGTACAACCGCCTGACCGATTTCTATCTGCAGGGCGACGCTTGCCGGGCCTTGCGCGAGGCCTATCTGAGCGATGCCGTGGTGCTGACACCGCATCCGCAGGCGCACGCCCTCTACGCCGACAAGCGGCGCCTGGCCGATCTGAGCGATCCCGAGGTGCTGGCGCGCCTGGGCGTCGCGCAGGAGACGCAGGCGATCCTGCTGCGCGACGTGCCGCGCACGCGGCTGGTGCGGGCCGAGGATGCCGAGCGCCTGTGGGCCGAACGGCGCGGGCTGTTCTTCAAGCCGGTCAGCGGCTTCGGCAGCCGTGGCGCCTACCGCGGCGACAAGCTCACCAGGCGCGTCTGGCAGGACATCCTGGGCGGCGGCTACGTCGCCCAGGCGCTGGTGGCGCCGGGCGAGCGGCGTACCGCGGCGGGCCGCCCGATGAAATACGACCTGCGCGCCTACGTCTACGACGGGCGGATCCAGTGGCTGGCCGCGCGCGTCTACCAGGGGCAGACCACCAACTTCCGCACCGAGGGCGGCGGCTTCGCGCCGGTGTTCACCCTGAGCGAATTCGGCCGGGGCGGCACGCCGGAGCCGGGTGAGTACCGGTCCCATACCTTCCTGCTGGACGAGGCCGGGCAGATCCATTCCCTGCCGCACCCACTCTACGTGGCGCTGGTGCACGCCGAGTCCGCATTGCCCGCGCTGGCCGGCAGGCGCTTCCGGCTCGCCGACTGGTATGTGCGCCTGCGGGACGGCGTCGCCGAGCAGTTGCTGAACGAGTGGTACGGCTGGGTGGAAATAGATGCCGACGGTCGCTTCCGGCCGGTACCGGCCGCGGGCAATGGCGAAGCCGCCGGCGCCGTCGACGCGAGCGCGCTGCCGACGGCCGGGGAGCACGCGCGCATGGCGGCGCTGGTCTTCGGGCAGGGGAGCGGAGGTGTCGGCGCTGCCGGAGCGCGGGAGCCGCACGGCGAGCCCCGGGGCGTCTGAGCCGGCCAGAAAGCGAAAAGGCCCACCGCACGGGTGAGCCTCTTCGTCAGGGCGCGGGCCTGGCGCTCAGATCATCATCAGCGCGCCGCTGGCGGCGATGAGCGCGCCGGCGCCGCGGGTCAGCAGGGGCAGGCGGCGCTGCACGGCCGCGGCGAGCAGGCCGCCGCCCAGGTGCAGGGCCAGGCTGGCGGCGAGGAAGCCGCCGGCGAAGGCGGCCAGGCTGCCGCTGGCTTCGGCGCCGTGGGCGTGGCCGTGGAACAGGGCGAAGACGCCGGCCAGGGCCAGCGAGACGCTGGCCGGCAGGCGTGCGGCGGAGGCGATCAGCAGGCCGAGCAGCAGCACCGAGAGGGCGATGCCGGTTTCCACCAGCGGCAGGCCGATGCCGTTGGCGCCCAGCAGGAAGCCGCCCAGCAGGACGGCGAGGAAGGCCCCCGGCATGGCGAATTTCATGGCGCGCGGCTGCAGGGCGGCCCAGATGCCGATGGCCAGCATCGCCAGCAGGTGGTCGGCGCCGCCGAAGGGGTGCAGCAGGCCGGCAATCAGGCCGCTCCCGTCATGCCCGGGGTGGGCGAAGGCGGCGCCGGGCAGCAGGGGCAGGGCGAGCAGGGGCAGAAGGTGGCGTGTTTTCATGTCGATAGTTCCTGGGGTCGGTTCCGGCGGGCTCAGTGCTGCCCGTCGGCGGGGCGTCTCGCCCCCGGCAGGTTGGAATGGGAGTGGTGGTGGACGGCGCCCGGCGCATGGGGCGCCAGGTGGAAGTGGACATGGCTGTGCACCGTGCCGTCGGCATGGATGTGCTCATGCTCGTGCTCGAAGGCCTGTCCCTGTGCAGCATGGACATGGCCGCTGGACGCGGTGCCGCAATTGCAGTTCTCGCACATGCTCGTTTGCTCCTCTAGGCAGGTTCGCCGGATCGGGCCAGCCGCTCGATGGCTTCGGCAATCGAGGCGACTTCCCGGGCCAGCTCGGGCGACAGTTCGTAGAGCGGCGCGCCGGAGCGGTCGGCGGCCATCGCCGCCGGGGTCATCTCCAGGCAGCCGGCCAGCGGCATGTTCACGGCGGCGCCCTCGAAGAACGCCCGGTCCTCCGCGCCGCCCGCCTTGTTGCCGACCAGCAGCAGTTTCTCGATGCCGATGTCGCGGGCCAGCACCTGGACCTGGCGGACGGTGCGCATGCTGCGGTTGGTCGGCTCGGCCACCGCCAGCATCACATCGACGGCCTCGGCGGTGCCGCGGCCGAGGTGCTCGACGCCGGCATAGAGGTCGAGCAGGACCACCTCGTCGCGCTCCAGCAGCACGTGCCGCACCAGTCGCTTGAGCAGGGTGCTGGCCGGGCAGATGCAGCCCGAGCCGCCCTGCTGCACGGCGCCCAGCAGCAGCAGGCGGATGTTGCCCAGGCTCGCGGAGAAGCGCTCGGGGATGTCGGAGACCCGCGGATTGAGCTTGAACATCCCGCCGCTGCCGGCGCGCGGATCGCTGCCGGTACGCTCGGCGATCAGCTCGGCCATTTCGGAGATCGGCAGCAGGTCGAGCAGCGCCGACTCGGAGAAGCCCAGCGCCGGCCCCAGGCAGGGCGAGGGGTCGGCGTCGATGGCCAGGACCCGGCGGCCCTGTTTGGCGTAGTGGTGAGCGAGCAGGCCGGTCAGGGTCGTCTTGCCGACCCCGCCCTTGCCGCTGATGGCGATTTTCAGGCCCATTTGATAGCCCTCAGGGGTTCCAGGGTGTGGATGTAACCGAAACCGGGATGGACCAGGTCGGTGCCGAAGCGCTCGACGGCGATGCCCTTCTTCATCATTCCGTGCAGCACGCCGGTGCCGTTGATCTCGCCGATCAGTTGGCCGCCGGCCACCCGGCCTTCCTTGAGCAGAACCTTGCGCACCGCGCCTTTGCCGTCCTGCCAGCGCAGGCAGGTTTCACCGGCCTGCACGCCGAACGAGGCGATGGGCAGGTCGAAGACGCGCACGACGTTGACCGCTTCCAGTCCCGGATGGTGCCTGTCGATGCCAAGCATGTTCCATGCCGCGATCCGGCCGGTGGAGACCGCGTTCGGCCAGTTGGGCACCACCCGGTGCTTGTCCGGGGCGTCCGGGCGCTCGATGACGTCGCCGGCGGCGAACACGCCTTCGACGCTGGTCTGCATCCGCGCGTCGACCAGGATGCCCAGGTTGCTGGCGATGCCGCTGCCCTCGAGGATCGACAGGTCGGCACGCACCCCGGCGGCGCAGATCACCAGCTCGCAGGGAATTTCGACTCCAGCGGCCAGCACGGCGCGCACGCCGTCGTCGCCTTCGAGGATGCGCTCAGCGCCGCAGCCGGTGCGCACCTGCACGCCGTGCGCGACCAGCCGCCGCTCGACGAGGGCGGCCATTTCGCTGTCCAGCATCGCCGGAAGCACATGCTCGCGCGCTTCCAGCAGAGTCACCTCGAGCCCCTGGCGGACCAGGGCCTGCACGGCTTCCAGGCCGATGAAGCCGGAGCCGATGACCACGGCGCGCCGGGCGCTCCTGATCCTTTCCAGAATGCCGTCGGCATCGCCCAGGGTCTTCAGCTCGAACACCCCCCTGGCGGTGGCGAGGCCGGGAATCGGCGGGACGAACGCCCTGGAGCCGGAAGCGATCAGCAGCCGGTCGTAGCCGACGGCCTGGTCCCCGGTCCAGACCTGGCGGGCCTGCGGGTCGATCCGCCGCACCGGGCATCCGTAGCGGATGTCGATCCCGGTGCGGGCGTAGAAGTCCGGGTCGCGCAGGAAGAGATGGTCCTTGGGGACGCTGCCTTCCACGTACTCGGCCAGCGGGCAGGGGGAATAGAAGGGCACGCTCTCCCGGGAGAGCATGACGATCTCGCAGCTCCGGTCCTGTCCGCGGAGGGTCTCGGCGGCGGCGATCGCCGCCGGTCCGTTGCCGATGATGACGATCTTCATGCCGCCTCCGTCAGATGCCGAGCGCCGCGCGCTTCCCGGCGATATGCGCGACCATCCAGTCGGCGGCGCCCTTGGGCTCCAGTTCCACCCGCACCACGGCGCCGGTCAGCTCCTGCAGGTCCTCGGTGAGCAGCTTGGTGACCATCGGGCCGCCGAGGATGCGCGGGGCCGGGGCGATGTGGCAGGACACGCCGAGCGCCAGAAAGGAGCCGCCGATGGACACGGCCTTCTCCTGCACCAGCTCCGGCGCCGAACCCACCGCGGGCAGCTGGCCGACCTTGACGCCGAGGCGCTCGGCCAGCGCCACCATCAGGTCGACGATGCGCGAGTTGTCGACGCAGGCGCCCATGTGCCAGACCGGCGGCAGCGGGCCGTCGAGGCCGGCGGCCTTGCCCAGCACCACGAGCACCGCCTTGAGGCCGTCGCCGCAGTAGCGGTAGGTCGCCTCGCTGGTCATCAGGCCGTCCTGGGCGCAGATGTGCGCGGTGCAGCCGGTGGTCAGCACCAGCACGTTCTGGCGCAGCAGGTGCTTGACCATCTCCTCGGTCATGGCGTTGTCGCGGAACTTGATGCTCGAGCAGCCGACCACCCCGACGAAGCCGAAGATGTTGCCGTTGGCCACGTTGTCGATCACCGGCTTGAGCGGGTCCTCGGCATCCAGCTTGGAGAGCAGGTCGATGATCGCTTCCACCGACAGGCCGGCCACCGCCGTGCTCTTGTGCTGGGGAATGTCGACCGGCTTGCCGCGCCGGCGGCGAAAGGCGTCGATGGCCGCCTGGACGATCTGCCGGGCGCTCTCGTCGGCGTGGTGTGGCTCGAACGGGATGTGCCGGGCGTCGGGAATCCGCACCATGGCGTCGGTGGTGATGAAGGCGGTGTCGAAGCACTTGGCGACCTGGGCCAACTGCGGCCAGATGCACTGGATGTCCACCACCATGGCATCGACCGCGCCGGTGGCGAGAATCAGCTCGGTCTGCGAGTTGTGCGCGGCCAGCTTGACGCCGTGGCGCATGCTCAGCTCGTTGCCGGTGCAGCACACGCCGACCACGTTGATGCGCTCGGCGCCGGCGGCGAGGGCCTCGCCCTCCAGCTTCTCGGCCCATTCGAGGATCTTTTCCGAGAGCACCGGGTTGTGGCCGTGGGCGGCGAGGTTGACGCTGTTCTCCTCCAGCACGCCGACGGCGGCCTCGGTCACCGCGATCTCCGGCACGCCGAAGAGGATGTCCTGCAGGTCGACGCACAGGGTCAGGCCGGTCCAGCCGTCGATCAGGCTCATCTTCAGCACCCGCAGCATCAGCGAGACCGGATCGGCGTCGTTGCCCATCGAGGTGGCGTGCATCGCCGTCTCGATCTCGTTGTGCGGGTTGGAGTACATCAGCCCCAGATCGCTCCACAGCGCCTGCTCCGCGGCCGGCGCGCGCTTGCTGACCCAGTTGTTCGGCAGCTCGTCCTGGCGGCCGAAGTCCTCCAGGGCGATGTTCACCAGATCGCGGCAGATGTCGTTGACTTCACGGCCCTCGGTCGGCACGCCGAAGGTCTTGGCCAGGGCCATCACCTTGGACACGCCCTTGACCTGATAGGGGGCCTTGCCGTTCAGCGCGTCGCGCAGGGTCAGGAGCACATGGCGAGCATGACCGACGTGGGAGGCGGTGCCGCCCACGGTGTCGCGCAGCAGGTTGCGGGCGACCATGGCGTCAGGCGTCAGGCCGCACACGCCGGTCTTCGGGCCGTTGCCGAACGGGTCGATGCGGCACGGGCCCATGTAGCAGATGCGGCAGCAGGTGCCCAGTTCGCCGAAGCCGCACTGCGGGCTCATGACCTCCAGACGGTCGCGGGCGGTGGCAAAGCCTTTGTCGTGGGCGACCTTGAGAAGGGCGCCCTCGATGACGGGAAGAGTGGTGTCGGCCATATCAGTTGGCTCCCTTCAAGGATCGCAGAATGTCCATGCCATTGGTTTGCGCGGGCTGCTCGCCGCAGACGGCCGCGCGGGCCGTGGCCTGTCGGCGCTGCGCCGCAAATTCTTCCGGCGTGAGGTAGAGGAGGGTGCCGGTCGGGCAGGCCGCCACGCAGGCTGGCGCCTCGCCCCTGGCCGTGCGCTCGGGGCAGCGGTCGCATTTCAGCGCCTTCTTGCTCGACTGGTCGGCCGTCACCCCGCCGAAGGGGCAGACGACCACGCACATCCAGCAACCGATGCACTTGTTGGAGTCGGAAAACACCGCATCGGTACCGCAATCGCGCTGCATGGCGCCGGTGGGGCAGGCGGTGATGCACGAGGCGTCGCTGCAATGCTGGCAGCGCGACGGGTAGCTGTAGGCGCCGACGCCTTCGACGTTGATGCGCCGCTGCGGGGGCGGCGTCTCCAGGATGGCGCCGGCCAGGGTTTTCGACTGCGAGTGTTCGACCGCGCAGGCGATTTCGCACGACTTGCAGGCGACACAATTCTCGACCACGGTGAAGATGGTTCTGGACATGCCTTCTCTCCTGTTCCGGGAGGCGCACGAGTCTGCTCGTCGCCTGCGGATCAGTAGCAAATGTGAATTCCGAACGTAGCCTTTTCGCGTCGGCGGCCATGCCGCAGACAAGGTATTCCCAGGCACGGTAGCGGGGAGGCAGGGGCTTGTCTGTCGGCTGGCCGACACCTGGCCTCGAATAGCCATGGCCGGTGTGTGGAAAAGGGCCTTGGCGAGTGTCCGGCAGGAAGGCGGGAGGGCATCGGCGCGTCGATGCGGGCTCAGCCCAGGAGTGAGCGGGCCGGAAACACGAAGGCCCCCGCACATCGTGGTGTACGGGGGCCTTCGTCGAATATGGTGCCCAGGGACGGAATCGAACCGCCGACACGGGGATTTTCAATCCCCTGCTCTACCAACTGAGCTACCTGGGCGAAAGGGCGTTGCGACTGCGGGAGTACCACTCGAGGGAAATGGTGCCCAGGGACGGAATCGAACCGCCGACACGGGGATTTTCAATCCCCTGCTCTACCAACTGAGCTACCTGGGCAACAACGGCCGGCATTAAACCTTCTTTACCGCCGGAGCGTCAACTGCAGCCGGCGAAAAAATTAGCTTTTTGAAGCGGTTAGCGTGAGCCGGCGCGTCGGTCGAAGGCTCACTCCTTCGGCTGCACGTAGCCCTCGGCCTGGGCGTATTCCTCGCCGGAGAGGAACTTGTCCATCTCGCCCTGGAGGAACTTGCGGTCCTCGGCATTCATCATGTTCAGCCGGCGCTCGTTGATCAGCATGGTCTGGTGCTTCTGCCATTCGTCCCAGGCCTGCTTCGAGACGTTGTTGTAGATGTCCTCGCCCTTGGGGCCCGGGTAGGGCGGACGGTCGAGGCCGGGCAGTTCCTCTTTGTACTTGCGGCAATGCACGGTGCGGGTCATGGGTCTCTCCTCGAAGTCGGCTGATCCGCCGGAGGCTGCAGTTCGCTCTGGACGTGCTTGAGCAGCTTCTTCACCGGGGCGGCGAGGCCCAGGCGCGGCGGAGCGGCGAGGTTATACCAGAGCCAGTCGGCCTCGGCCACGGCGGGGGCGGCGCTTTCCACCGCGATGAGCCAGGGCTCGATGGCCAGCTGGAAATGGCTGAAGGTGTGGGTCAGGCCGGGCAGCGCGCGGCGCTCGCCGAGGCGCAGGGCATGGCGGGCGGCGAGCGGGGCGAGCGCTTCGATGTCGTCCAGCTCCGGCAGGCTCCAGAGTCCGCCCCAGAGTCCGCTGGAGGGGCGCCGGTAGAGCAGGATGGCGCCGTCGCGGCTGGCCAGCAGCGGCATCAGGGTGCGCTTTCGCGGCAGCTCCCGGCGCGGCTTGGGCGTCGGGTAGTCCGTCTCGCGGCCGAGCAGGTGGGCGCGGCAGCCGCTCTGCAACGGGCAGAGCAGGCAGGCCGGGCGAGCACGGGTGCAGAGGGTGGCGCCGAGGTCCATCATCGCCTGGGTGTAGTGGTTGACCCGCGCCTCGGGGGTGAGACGCTCGGCGGCGTTCCACAGGCGCTTCGCCACCCCGGGCTCGCCCGGATAGCCGTCCTCGGCCAGGTAGCGGGCCAGCACGCGCTTGACGTTGCCGTCGAGGATCGATGCGCGCAGCCCCATGCTGATGCTGGCGATGGCGCCGGCGGTGGAGCGGCCGATGCCGGGCAGTCCGGCGAGGGCCTCCAGCGAGCGGGGAAACGCGCCGGCGTACTGCTCGACGACGATCTTCGCGGTCCTGTGCAGGTTGCGCGCGCGGCTGTAGTAGCCGAGCCCGGTCCACAGGTGCAGCACCTCGTCCTCGGGCGCCGCGGCGAGCGCCTCCACCGTCGGCAGGGCGGCCATGAAGCGCTCGTAGTAGCCGAGCACGGTGGCGACCTGGGTCTGCTGCAGCATGATTTCCGAGACCCACACCCGGTAGGGCGTGATGTCCTGCTGCCAGGGCAGGTCCTTGCGGCCGTGGCGGTCGTACCAGGCGAGCACGGCGCTGCCGAACTGTTCGGGGCTCATCGGTTGAACAGCCCCTTCAGCGCGTCCTTGAGTTCCGGGCTGACCTTGTCGCCGAGCTTCTCCTCGAGCTTCTGGTTGAGCTTCTCGCCGGCCAGCTTGGCGGCGATCTGGCGCAGTCCGTCGCGATCCAGGCGGCAGGCCTTGGCGCCCAGTTCCAGCGGGCCGCGGCAGCGGACCGGCCATTCCAGGCCGACGTAGCGCTCGTTGACCTGGCAGGCGGCATCGGGCATGGCGCGCTTGTCGCCCTCGATGATCACGCCGATGCGGTAGTCCATGCCGAGCACGCGCAGGTCCAGGTCGCCGTTGCCGTTGACCGTCAGGCCGGGGATGCGTGCCTTGAGGTCCGGGTTGCTGGCGACGCCATTGGTGAACCGCAGGCTGCCGCTGAGCTCCTCGAAGGGCGTGTCCTTGGCGCTGGGCGGATTGTTCAGCCCCTTGCGGTTGAGGGTGGCGATGGCCAGGCACAGCTGCTGCTCGAGGTTGGCGTCGGGCAGCACGCCGTCGTGGAGGACGAAGCTGGCCGTGCCGTTGAGCCCCTCGACCCAGGCCTTCTGGCTATTGCCGCGGGTTTCCAGGTCGGCGTTCAGGTCGAGCAGGCCCTTGACCGGGGGCTTTTCCTTGCCTTCCGTCTCGATAAATTTTTCCACCGGAATCCGGCTGAGGCGCTTCAGCACGCTCAACTGGGGAGTGGACGGGCGGACGTCGAGGCGGGCCTGGCTGTCGAAGCTGCCGCCGAAGAGTTCGCCGCGCAGGCTCTGCAGAGTCAACAGGCCGTCCTTGGCGGTGGCCTGCAGGTGGGCGTTGCCGATCGGCAGCCGGTCGAGGGTCAACTGGCCGACATCGAGGTTGGCCTGCAGATCCAGCTTGCGCAGGGTGTCGACCGGCAGCACGGCCTCTTCGCTCCAGGCCTGCTGGGTGGGGGCATCGGGCAGCGGGGTGTCGCTGTTCTGGATGGCGCTGGCCACGGCGCCCTTGACCTCGGCCTGGCGCGCGGCACCGGCGGCCTCTTTCTTCTCGCTCTTCGGCGCCAGGTAGCGGTCGAGGTCCAGCCGGTCGCCCTTGAGCTGCACGCGCAGGGCCTGGCGGGCGAGATCGGCGACGGCGATGCGGCCGGTGAACTGGCTGTCGTCCAGCTTCAGGTCGAGCTTGTCGAAGGCCACGGCGCTCGGCGAGCCGCTCAACTGGGTGTTCAGTTCGAGGCGGGTCAGGCTGGCGGGGTCGGCCGTCGCCGGCAGTTCCTGGCCGAGGCCGGCGAGAAATTCGCGCGGGTTGAACTGGGCGATCGACAGGCCGCCGCTCAGCTGCGGGGCCTTGTCCAGTTCGCGCACCTTCAACTCGCCGATGGCGCGCAGCTGGTTGGCGGTGAGCTTGAGACCATTCCATTCGGCCACCTGGGCGGCCAGATCGGCGAGCAACTCGCCCTGGGCGGCAAAATTCAGGCTCTTGCCCTTGAGCGGCTCGCCGGAGGCCTCGCCGGACAGCCGGGCGTTGCCCAGCTGGAAGCGCTGGAGCGCGGGGTCGAAGCGCAGCATGCCCTCGAGGTCGGTGCGCGCGCGCATCACCGGCTGGTTGCTGCCGAAGAAGGCGGTCAGCTTGAGGGGGATGTCGCTGTCCGGGCGGATCGCGCCGCTGGTGAGCTGGATGCTCTCGGCGCTGAATTTCTGCCCGCTGCGTTCGTCCAGGTAGTCCAGCCGGGCGTTGTTCAGCGTCAGGCTGTCGATGTCCAGGCGCAGCGCCCGGGCGCCGTTGTCGGCGGGCGTCTCGACGGGTACTCCGGCCGGCGCTGCGGTTTCCCCGGCAGCGACCTCCGGCTGCTTGGCCTGGGCCGGGCGGCCGAGGTCCTCCCAGTTGCCGCGGCCCTGCTTGTCGCGGCGCAGGTGCAGGTTGAGGCCGTCGACGCGGATGTCGCTCATCTGGATTTCCCGGCGCAGCAGCGGCAGCACCCGCACCGACAGGCCGATCATCTCCAGGTCGGCGACTGGCTGGTCGGGGGTGCGGGTGCTGGCCACGCTGGTCTGCTGCAGCTGCAGGCCAAGCCAGGGGAACAGGCTCCAGCCGATATCGCCGTTCAGGGTCAGTTCCAGATTGGCCTTGTCGCGGGCGAGCTGGCGGATCTCGTCCTTGTAGTCGTTGGGGTCGAACAGCTGGGTGAGGGCGAAGCCGAGGCCGACGGCGATCAGCAGCAGCCCGAGAACGAGCAGGCCAAGGATTTTGCCGAGCGTTTTCATGGGCGGAGTCCTTGTTGGGGGTTCGCGATGGGATATCGGCCGCCGAGTATAGCGGCCCGCCATGGTGGCCGAGCCGCGCGCCCGGCGGCCGGGGGCGGGCGGAGGCCTCAGAGGGCGTCCAGCGGCAATTGGGTGCGGGCGGCCAGGGCCTGGGCTTCCAGCTGGTCGGTGGGGCCGGCCAGATGCAGGGGCTTGCCGGCTTGCGCGGCGAGACGCCGGGCCTCGTCGAGCAGGCGGCGGGCGACGCCGCGGCCGCGGGTGATCCGGCGCACGCAGAGGTGCGACAGCCGCCAGCAGTCGTCGTTCCTTTCCAGCAGCGCGGCGCCGAGCAGGCGGTCGTTGAAGCGGCCGGCGATCAGCGTGCCATGATCGAGCCCGGTGGCGATCAGGTGCTCGGCGTCGGCATGGGGGGCCAGCAGCCAGGCGGGGGCATCGGCATAGATCTTCGCCAGGTCGATGCGGTCCTGGGGGCTGGCGGTGGTGAACGTTTCGACGTGGACGGGCATGGTTTTCGGGGGCCTTGTCGCTTGCTGGATCGGCAAGGATAACCAGCGGAGCCCGTCCGTGCACCGGGCAGGCCGTGCCGGACGGCTTATCCGCCCTCCGGGTTTGCGCCTATAATGGCGACCTTTCGTCCCACGACTAGCGGAGCTGTGATGGCCGAACGTACGGCTTGCGTCGAGCGCAACACCCTGGAGACCCAGATCAAGGTCTCGATCAACCTGGACGGCACCGGCAAGGCCCGGTTCGCCATCGGCGTGCCCTTCCTCGAGCACATGCTCGACCAGATCGCCCGCCACGGCCTGATCGACCTGGATATCGAGTGCCGGGGCGACCTGCATATCGACGACCATCACACCGTGGAAGACGTCGGCATCACCCTCGGCCAGGCCTTCGCCAAGGCCATCGGCGACAAGAAGGGCATCGTCCGCTACGGCCACTCCTACGTGCCGCTGGACGAGGCACTGTCGCGTGTGGTGATCGACTTCTCCGGCCGTCCTGGCCTCTCGATGCACGTGCCCTACACCCGCGCCCGGGTCGGCAGCTTCGACGTGGACCTGTTCCAGGAGTTCTTCCAGGGCTTCGTCAACCACGCGCAAGTGACCCTGCACATCGACAACCTGCGCGGCAGCAACACCCATCACCAGATCGAGACGGTGTTCAAGGCCTTCGGCCGTGCCCTGCGCATGGCCATCGAGCTCGATCCGCGCATGGCCGGGCAGACGCCTTCCACCAAGGGGTGCCTGTGATGCAGACGGTAGCCGTGATCGACTATGGCATGGGCAACCTGCACTCGGTGGCCAAGGCGCTGGAGCACGTCGGCGCCGGCCGGGTGCTGATCACCAGTGACGCTCAGGTGATCCGCGAGGCCGACCGGGTAGTGTTCCCCGGCGTTGGCGCGATCCGCGACTGCATGGCCGAGATCCGTCGGCTGGGTTTCGACGCCCTGGTCCGCGAAGTGAGCGCCAACCGGCCGTTCCTCGGCATCTGCGTCGGCATGCAGGCGTTGATGGAGCACAGCGAGGAGAACGGCGGGGTCGACTGCATCGGCCTGTTCCCCGGACGGGTGCGCTTCTTCGGCAAGGATCTGGTCGAGGACGGCGAACACCTCAAGGTGCCGCACATGGGCTGGAACGAGGTCGCCCAGAGCGTCGACCATCCGCTCTGGCACAACATCCCGGACCACGGCCGCTTCTACTTCGTGCACAGCTACTACATCGAGGCCGGCAATCCGCGCCAGGTGGTCGGCCGCGGCCACTACGGGGTCGACTTCGCCGCCGCGCTGGCCGAGGGCTCGCGCTTCGCCGTGCAGTTCCACCCGGAAAAGAGCCATACCCACGGTCTGCAGCTGCTGCAGAACTTCGCCGCCTGGGACGGGCGCTGGTAGGCGCCGCAGGATTCTGGTGGAAAACGCTGCGCGGTTTTCCACCCTACGGGCTCTTCTGACGTTAGGAAAAAGACATGCTGATTATCCCCGCAATCGATCTCAAGGACGGTGCCTGCGTGCGCCTGCGCCAGGGCCTGATGGAGGATGCCACGGTGTTCTCTAACGACCCGGTGGCGATGGCCGCCAAATGGGTCGAGGCCGGCTGCCGCCGTCTGCACCTGGTCGACCTCAACGGCGCCTTCGAGGGCCAGCCGGTCAACGGCGAGGTGGTCACCGCCATCGCCAAACGCTACCCGAGCCTGCCGATCCAGATCGGCGGCGGCATCCGTTCGCTGGAGACCATCGAGCACTACGTCAGGGCCGGGGTCGGCTACGTGATCATTGGCACCAAGGCGGTCAAGCAGCCGGAGTTCGTCGGCGAGGCCTGCCGCGCCTTCCCCGGCAAGGTGATCGTCGGTCTGGACGCCAAGGACGGTTTCGTCGCCACCGACGGCTGGGCCGAGGTCAGCACCGTGCAGGTCGTCGACCTGGCCAGGCGCTTCGAGGCCGACGGCGTCTCCGCCATCGTCTACACCGATATCGCCAAGGACGGCATGATGCAGGGCTGCAACGTCGAGGCCACCGCAGCCCTGGCCATCGCCACCCGCATCCCGGTGATCGCCTCCGGCGGTATCCACAACCTCGGTGACATCCAGAAGCTGCTGGACGCGCGTGCCCCGGGCATCGTCGGCGCCATCACCGGCCGTGCCATCTATGAAGGCACCCTCGACGTGGCCGAAGCCCAGGCGCTGTGCGACAGTTTCCAGTGATCTATCGCGTAGGGTGCGCTTGATCGCTCCCACGCTCTGGCGTGGGAGCGCAACCGGGGACGCTTAGCGTCCCGAGCGAGGCTCCCACGCCGGAGCGTGGGAACCATCAGCACGAGAAGCCGCATGCCGAGATTGCCGGCATGCAATCGACGAGAGAGATTGCCATGGCCCTCGCCAAACGCATCATCCCCTGCCTTGACGTGGACAACGGTCGCGTGGTCAAGGGCGTCAAGTTCGAGAATATCCGCGATGCCGGCGACCCGGTGGAGATCGCCCGCCGCTACGACGAGCAGGGCGCCGACGAAATCACCTTTCTCGACATCACCGCCAGCTCGGAAGGCCGCGACACCACCCTGCACACCGTCGAGCGCATGGCCAGCCAGGTGTTCATTCCGCTGACCGTGGGCGGCGGCGTGCGTACCGTACAGGACATCCGCAACCTGCTGAACGCCGGTGCCGACAAGGTGTCGATCAACACCGCCGCAGTGTTCAACCCGGAGTTCGTCGGCGAGGCCGCCGAGCGCTTCGGTTCGCAGTGCATCGTGGTTGCCATCGACGCCAAGCGGGTGTCGGGTCCGGGCGAGGCGCCGCGCTGGGAAATCTTCACCCACGGCGGGCGCAAGCCCACCGGACTGGATGCGGTGGCCTGGGCGAAGAAGATGGAGGGGTTGGGTGCCGGCGAGATTCTGCTGACCAGCATGGACCAGGACGGCATGAAGAATGGCTTCGACCTGGGGGTGACTCGCGCCATCAGCGAGGCGGTAGGCATCCCGGTGATCGCCTCGGGCGGCGTCGGCAACCTCGAGCACCTGGCGGCCGGCATCCTCGAGGGCAAGGCCGACGCGGTGCTGGCGGCGAGCATCTTCCACTTCGGCGAGTACACGGTGCCGGAAGCCAAGGCCTATCTGGCCGGCCGCGGCATAGTGGTGCGCTGAGCCGGCCGGTGCCGGGCGGAGGGCGCCGGCGCGGCCCTCCACCCGCTCGCTGCGCGGCCTACTGCTGCTGCCCGCGGGTCAAGTTGAGCCCCTTGAGCAGGTTGAGCGCCTGGCTCAACTGGTAGTCGTCGTCCTGCGGGCGGGCCTTGCCTTCCTGGCCGGCCTTGCCGCTGGGCTTGTCCGGGCCGCCGTTGCCGTTGCCCAGGTGGCCGGCCAGATCGGCCTCGCGCAGGTGCTCCGGCTGGGTGTCCTGGGTCAGCCTGGCGCGCTCCACCACGATGTCCGGCACTATGCCCTGGGCCTGGATCGAGCGGCCATTGGGCGTGAAGTAGAGGGCGGTGGTCAGCTTCAGGGCGCGGTCGTTGTTCAGCGGCAGCACGGTCTGCACCGAGCCTTTGCCGAAGGTATCGGTGCCCATCAGCACCGCCCGCTTGTGATCCTGCAGGGCGCCGGCGACGATTTCCGCCGCCGAGGCGCTGCCGCCGTTGATCAGCGTCACCAGCGGCACGCCTTCGCTGGCGTCGGCCGGGTCGGCCGAGAAGCGCAGTTCGGAGTTGGCGATGCGCCCCTTGGTGTAGACGATCAGGCCCTTGGTGAGGAAGTGGTCGGAGACCTCGACCGCCGACTGCAGCACGCCGCCGGGGTTGTTGCGCAGGTCCAGCACCAGCCCCTTGAGCTTCTGTCCGCCGTTCTCCTGCCGCAGGCGCGCCAGCGACTTGCCGACCTCCTCGCCGCTGTTGACCTGGAACTGGGTGATGCGCAGGTAGCCGTAGCCGGACTCGAGCAGCTGGCTCTTCACGCTCTTGACCTTGATCACCGCGCGGGTCAGGCGGACATCGAACGGCCTGCCGCCTTCGCGCACCAGGGTCAGCTCGATCTTGCTGCCGGGCTTGCCGCGCATCTTGTCCACGGCCTCGAGCATGGACATGCCCTTGGTCGGCTGGTCGTCGATCCTGACGATCAGGTCGCCGGCCTCGATGCCGGCCTTGGCGGCCGGGGTGTCGTCGATCGGCGAGACCACCTTGAGCTGGTCGTCCTCCATGCCGACCTCGATGCCCAGGCCGCCGAATTCGCCGCTGGTACTTTCCTGCAGGTCGAGGAACTCCTTGGGCTCCAGGTAGGCCGAGTGCGGATCCAGATTGCTGATCATGCCCTTGATGGCATTTTCCAGCAGGGTCTTGTCGTCCACCGGTTCGACATAGGCGGCCTTGATCCGGTCCAGGACCTCGGCGAAGGTGCGCAGTTCGTCGAGCGGCAGGAGGGGCTTGCCTCGCGTCTCGGCAGCTGGTGCAGCAGGGGTCTCCTCGGCGTGCAGGAAGGGGGTGCCGAGCGCCAGGGCGGCAGCCAGGGCCAGCGAGAGGGGGCGGGGCAGGTGCGGCATGGAAACGAACTCCTCGAGTGAAAGCGGCGCTATCCCTGCGCGCGACACCACAGGGCGGGATCGCTGGGGCGGCCCTGTTGGCGGATGGCGAAGTAAAGCGCAGGCATGTCCTGCCCGCCACTGGTGCCGACCGTGGCAATCGGCTCACCGGCCCTGACCATATCGCCGGCGCCCTTCAACAGGCTCTCATTATGCCCGTAGAGGCTCAGGTAGCCATTGCCGTGGTCGAGAATGACCAGCAGGCCCGAGCCGCGCAGCCAGTCGGCGAATACCACGCGTCCGGCATGGATGGCGCGTACCGTGCTGCCGGCACTGGCGCCGATCAGCACGCCGTCCCAGCGGGTGCGGGCATCTTCGCTGCGCGGCGAGCCGTAGGGGGCCAGCAATCGGCCATCGACCGGCCAGGGCAGACTGCCGCGCGCGCGGGCGAAGGGACCGTCGGGGGCAGTTCCCTGGCTGGACAGGCGCGGGGCCTCGCTGGCGGGCGCGATGGTTCCGACGCGTCGGCGCTGCTCCTCCAGCTCCTGCTGGCGACGTTGTTCGGCGAGGGCGCGCTGGCGCGCCTCCTCGGCCTCGCGGGCTTGGCGGGCGAGGGCTTCCTCGATGCGCTGCAGCACTTGGCCGAGCTCGGCCCGTTCTTCCTCGCGAGCCTTGAGTTTCTGGGCTCCGCTGGCGTATTCCCGGTTCAGCCGGGTGAGCACCTGCTGGCGCTCCTGGTGCAGGGCGGCGAGCCGTTCGCGGCGTCGCTCCAGCTCGCCCTTGCGTTCGCCGAGCCGGACCTGCCGGGTGGCGAGATCCTGCTCGACCGCAGCCAGTTGGCGCAGGGTCGCATCGTGAGCTTCGAGCTGCTCCCGGCGCGCCTGGTCGAGGTAGCCGTAATAGGTCAGGGTGCGTGACAGAAGTTCCGGCTGCTGCTGGTTGAGCAACAGCCTGAGGTATTCCTGGCGGCCGCTCTGGTAGGCGGCGCGGGTCTGGGCGGCGATCAGCCGCTGCTGTTCGTCGCGAGCCTTCTGCAGCGTCTGTTTTTCCTGGTCGAGGCGGCGGATCTCCTGCTCTCGGCCGTCCAGTTCCTTCTGCAGCTCGCGCACCTGCTTCTCCAGGTCGCCCATCTCCCGCTCGGTCTTGCCCAGCTCCTTCTGCACGCCGCTTCTTTCCTGATTCAGCTGCTCCTGCAGCTTCTTCAGTTCGGCGATGTCCTGGCGGGCCCGCTCCAGCTGCTCAAGGGTTTCGCTGCGCTCGTCGGCGAACGCCGGGCCGAACGCGAGGGCGAGGATCAGGACGGTGAGGATGCGGTGCATGGCGTGCGGTATCGGAGGGAGTGGATCGGCATAAGTATGCCTAAAAATGTGTCGTCCGGCTGCAGGCCATGGCGACGGCTTCGGACAGCCGGCGGACAGGCCGAAGGCCTGCCCGCATCTGACGCTTCAGGCCGGCTCGACCAGCGGTTGGCCGGTCATTTCCTTCGGCTGCGGCAGGCCGAGCAGCTTCAGCATCGTCGGCGCCACGTCGGCCAGCACACCGCCGTCGCGGATGCGCAGCGGGCGCTGGCCGACATAGATGAACGGCACCGGCTCGCAGGTGTGCGCGGTGTGCGCCTGGCCGGTGCTCTCGTCCTCCATCTGCTCGACGTTGCCGTGGTCGGCGGTGATCAGCGCCTCGCCGCCGACCTTCTCCAGCGCCGCGACGACGCGCCCGAGGCAGGCGTCCAGGCATTCCACCGCCTTGACCGCCGCCTCGAACACCCCGGTATGGCCGACCATGTCGCCGTTGGCGTAGTTGGCGACGATCACGTCGAAGCGCTGGCTTTCGATTGCCTCGACGATGCGATCGGTGACCTCCGGTGCGCTCATCTCCGGCTTGAGGTCGTAGGTGGCGACCTGCGGCGAGGGAATCAGGATGCGCTCCTCGCCCGCGAAGGGCTCCTCGCGGCCGCCGGAGAAGAAGAAGGTGACGTGGGCGTACTTCTCGGTCTCGGCGATGCGCAGCTGGGTCTTGCCGTTGTTGGCCAGGTACTCGCCGAGCACGTTGCTCAGCTCCGCCGGCGGGAAGGCGCAGGGCGCGGGGATGCTCGCCGAATACTGGGTGAGGGTGACAAAGCCGGCCAGCTGCGGCAGGCGCGGGCGCTCGAACTCCTTGAAGCCGGCTTCGACGAAGGCGCGGCTCAGCTCGCGGGCGCGGTCGGCGCGGAAGTTCATGAACACCACGGCGTCGCCGTCTTCCACCTTCACCGGCGCGCCGATGGCGGTGGCCTTGACGAACTCGTCGCTCTCGCCGCGCGCGTAGGCGGCTTCCAGGCCGGCCGCGGCGGTTTCGGCAGCGTACTCGGCCGTGCCGTCGACGATCAGCTTGTAGGCTTGCGCGACGCGGTCCCAGCGGTTGTCGCGGTCCATCGCGAAGTAGCGGCCGATCAGGCTGGCGATGCGGCCCTTGCCGAGGCGCGCGAAGGTGGCGTCGAGCGCCTCGATGGGCGCCTGGGCGCTCTTCGGCGGGGTGTCGCGGCCGTCGAGGAAGGCGTGCAGGTAGATCTTCTCGGCACCGCGCCGCACAGCCAGCTCGGCCATGGCGGCGATGTGGTCCTGGTGGCTGTGCACGCCGCCCTCGGAGAGCAGGCCGAGGATGTGCACCGCCTTGCCGGCGGCGACTGCCTGATCGACGGCGGCGCAGATCGCCGGGTTTTCGAAGAACTCGCCGTCCTGGATGGCCTTGGTCACCCGGGTGAGATCCTGGTAGAGCACGCGTCCGGCGCCGAGGTTCATGTGGCCGACCTCGGAGTTGCCCATCTGGCCGTCGGGCAGGCCGACGTCCATGCCGGAGGCGGAGATCAGGCCATGCGGGCGGGTGGCGAGCAGGCGGTCGTAGACCGGGGTGCGGGCGGCGTGGATGGCGTTGTGGGCGGGGCTGTCACTGTGACCGAAGCCGTCGAGGATGATGAGTACCAGCGGTTTGGGGGTGGCAGTCATGGTTCCGACTCTGATGATGCGGTGATATGGGCGCCCGGCAGCTCGTGGCGAGCAAGGGGCGACAGTCTACTGCTTCGCGGGGCGCAGCGTCATTGCCATTGACTGCCGCCGCGCTGGCGGGTTCAGCCGGCCTGGGGGGCTGTGTATACTGCCGGGATTTTACCGCTCTGGAACTTCCCGATGGTCCCCAAGCTGATCGAATTCGCTTCCAACCACTACATCCTCGTCGGCCTCCTGGTCGTCCTGCTGGTCCTGCTGCTGGTGACCGAGCTGCGTCGCGGTGGTCGTAGCCTCAGCAGCGGCGAGTTGACCTCGATGGTCAACGGGGGCCAGGGCCTGGTGCTGGATGTGCGTGCCCACAAGGAGTTCTCCGGCGGGCACATTGTCGATGCCCTCAATATCCCCTACGACAAGCTGGCCAGCCGCATGGCCGAATTGGAAAAGTTCCGGGCCAAGACCCTCATCGTGGTCGATGCCATGGGCCAGCACGCCGGAGTCGCCTGTCGCGACCTGCAGAAGGCCGGCTTCAACGCGGCCCGGCTGGCCGGCGGCATGAGCACCTGGCGTGGGGACAACCTGCCCGTGGTCAAGTGAGGGAGCCATGCCGAAAGTCGTCATCTACACCAGCACCTGGTGCCCCTACTGCATTCGGGCCAAGCAACTGCTGGACAGGAAAGGCGTCGCCTACCAGGAGATCGGCGTCGACGGCAGACCGGAGCTGCGCGCAGAGATGACCCGCAAGGCCGGACGCACCTCGGTTCCGCAAATCTGGATCGGCGATACCCATGTGGGTGGATGTGACGATCTCCATGCCCTGGAGCGCGCGGGCCGCCTGGACGCGCTGCTCGAGGATTGAATCCGCAAATCGAACAAGGCTCTGCCATGACTGAACAAGCTAGCAACGGCGCCGCACAACAAGACGGCCAGAACGCCCAATTCTCCCTGCAGCGTATCTATGTGCGCGACCTTTCCTTCGAGGCCCCGAAGGCCCCGGAGATCTTCCGCCAGGACTGGAAGCCCAGCGTCCAGCTGGATCTGAACACCAAGCAGAAGGCGCTGACCGGCGGTGACTTCTACGAGGTGGTGCTGACCCTCTCGGTCACCGTGAAGACCGGCGAGGAGGTGGCCTTCATCGCCGAGGTGCAGCAGGCCGGCATCTTCCTGATCAAGGGCCTGGATGCCGAGGCGATGGGCCACACCCTGGGCGCCTTCTGCCCGAGCCTGCTCTTCCCCTATGCCCGCGAGGCGCTGGACAACCTGGTCGTACGCGGCTCCTTCCCGGCCCTGATGCTGGCACCGGTGAACTTCGACGTGCTCTATGCCCAGGAGCTGGCGCGGATGCAGGCCGAGGGCCAGGCATCGGGCACGGTGCAGTAAGGCTGCAGCCCTGCCGAGAGAAGCGCCCTGCGGGGCGCTTTTTCGTTTCCGCTCAGTCCATCGCGAAATCGAGCTGACGCCAGGCCTCGTAGACCGCCACCGCCACCGTGTTCGACAGGTTCAGGCTGCGGCAGTCGGGGCGCATCGGCAGGCGCAGGCGCTGCTCCGGCGGCAGGCTTTCACGGATTTCCTGCGGCAGGCCGCGGCTTTCCGGGCCGAACAGGAAGGCGTCGCCGCGCCGGTAGCTCACGCGGTGATAGGGCTGCGATCCCTTGGTAGTGAAGGCGAACAGGCGTGGCCGGCCGAGGCTCTCCAGGCAGGCGGACAGGTCGGTGTGGCGTTTAAGGGTGGCGTATTCGTGATAGTCCAGACCGGCGCGGCGCAGGCGCTTGTCGTCCAGTTCGAAGCCCAGCGGGTCGATCAGGTGCAGGCTGCAGCCGGTGTTGGCACAGAGCCTGATGATGTTGCCGGTATTCGGCGGGATTTCCGGTTGAAAGAGGATGACGTGAAACATGCACAGCTCCAGGCGGGGAGGCGGCATTCTACCCTGTCGCTGCACCCCTGCCGCCTCCGGTGCACCGTCCTTGCCCACGGGCTGTGCATGCTGCGACAGGGCTTGGCAGTGGCGACGCTGCCGGAGGATGGGCCCGGATGGTCAAGCCAGGCGCCCGCTGGGCCGGCTGGAGGCATAAAAGAGGGGAGCTCCCGGCCTGCCTGTACCGGGGTCCCCAAAACCCTTTGCCAGAAGATCTGCATCATGTGTGCCAAGGGTTGCAGGCATGGTCTCGGGGGGGGGCAGGCGGGGCAGCCCGGGGGGACATGTAGGTAAAGGCTTACATGGTGCGATGGTGATCGCCACTGTTTCTCCAGTGGGGGGATGCCTACTCTATTGCTCAAGGACGTCGCGCAGGAAGCGCATCGAAAAACATGGAAGGCGTCGCAATTTCCGCCAGGATGGCGGGTGATAGGGAAGTCGCGCAGGAGGCGCATCGACCGGCAGGGATGTGGTCGAGAATTCACCGGGAGGGTGATGTCGCAGGGATGGTTGGCGCAGGATGCGAACTCAGGGACGATCGCCAGGATGGCCTTGTTCAGGGACGATGTGCGCAGGATGCGCCGCATGCTAGGGATGGTTCAGGGATGATCGAGGAAGTCCTGCCAGGATGGCGGAGAGAGTCACGGACGTCAGAATCAGTCTGCAAGGCCCCGCTTTGGCGGGGTTTTCTTTTTTGTGCCCCCGGGGCGCACCCGCACTCAGCCGTGGGCCTGGTGAAGGCCGGGCATTCCTTCCAGCAGCGAGCGCAGCAGATCCACCATGCCCTGCTGGCGCTGTGCATCGCGATAGACCAGTCCCACCTTCAGCGGTATGCGCGGTTCGCTGAGCGGCTTCCACAGCAGGTCCGGATGGCTGTGCAGCGACCGCGAGCAGCCCGGCAGCACCGTGGCCAGGGTCGTGTGCGGCAGGCTGTCGAGGATGCTGTTCATGTGGTTCAGCTCGGCCTGTACCTGCGGGCGCCGGCCGAGCAGGCTGAGTTGTTCCTGCCAGATCTGCCGTACGCGGAACTCTTCGCCGAGCAGCAACATCGGCAACTCCGCCGCCTGGGCCACGGAAACCTTCTTGAACTCCTTGAGCGGATGCTTTTCCGGAATCACCAGCTGCAACTCGTCCTCGTATAGCGGCAGGCTGTGCAATCCAGGCTGCCGCGGCGGCAGGAAGCCGATCCCGATATCCAGGGTGCCGGTCAGCAGGCGCCGCTCGATGTCGATGCCGGACAGCTCGTAGAGCTGCACCACCAAATGCGGCTGAGCCTGGCGCAGGCGCTCCAGCAGGGGCGGCACCAGGCTGGCGCTGACCGTCTGCAGCACGCCGACCGCCAGGCTGTGCGCCGATTGTCCGCGGAAGGCGCGCAGTGCATCGCGAGCGCGCTCCAGGCCCTCCAGCAGCGGTACCGCATAGCTGTACAGGGTCTGTGCGGCCAGGGTCGGCAGCAGGCGCTTGCCGGTACGTTGAAAGAGGCTGACGTCGAGGTCCGTCTCCAGGTGGCGGATCTGCTGCGAGAGCGCCGGCTGAGACAGGCTCAGGCGCTCTGCGGCGCGCCCTACGTGGCCCTCCTCGTAGAGGGCGACGAAATAGCGTAATTGCCGAAAATCCATAAGTTTCTCTTATCGATAAATCTGGAAAATCGAAATAGCCTTGGGGGCCGACAGCCCCTAGTCTAACGCCCATCGATCATGCTTACAGCGCTCTGGAGGCCAGGCTGAGTGATGAGCCAGGCAGTGGTATCAGAGCTGTTCATAGGTAAAGCTGAAGAAGTTAATGCCGGGCCGAGCCGTATTGCCGGCTGTCGGGCTCTCTGTCCGAAGAGGTTGCAAGGTGCGTGACGTCCTGGCCTGCACGCGGATGATGCGCACCCTGGAGCGTCCGTCGCAGCTTTTCGTGCGCGGCCAGGGATCCTGGCTGTGGGATGTCGAGGGCAATGCCTATCTCGACTTCACCCAGGGGTTGACGGCGAACAGCCTGGGGCATTGTCCGAGCGTGCTGGTGAGCGCCCTGCGGCGTCAGGTGGACAGCCTGATCAACCCGGGAGCGGGCTATTACAACCTCGGCATGCTCAAGCTGGCCACGCGCTTGTGCCAGGTCACCGACTGCGATCAGGCCTACTTCCTGAGCAGCGGTGCCGAGGCCAGGGAGGCAGCGATCCGGCTGGCGCGCAAGTGGGCACAGCTGCATCGCGGCTACGCCGGGCGCATAGTCGCCGCGTTCGATGGCCCTTGTGATGGTACCCAAGGGCCCTTGGCTGTGCGGGGGTGGACGAGCGCCGGGGGCGAGGATGGTGCGGCAGCCCTCGTCAGAGTGCCCTTCAACGATCTGGAGGCACTGGCGAGCACACTCGACGAGCGGACCGTGGCGGTGATGCTGGAGCCGTTGCAGGGAGAAATGGGCGCGATCCCGGCGACTCTCGACTACCTGCAGGGTGTGTCCCGGCTGTGCAACGAGCGCGGCCTGTTGCTGATCCTCGACGAGGTTCAGACCGGGATCGGCCGTTGTGGCGCACTGCTGGCCGAGGAGCTGTATGGCATACGTGCCGACATCGTCGTGCTCGGCACGGGGCTGGGCGGGGGAGTGCCCCTGGCGGCCCTGCTGGCCCGCGGCAACGCCTGCAGCTTCGAGCCGGGCGATCTGGTCGCCAGCTGTCACGGCAATGCGCTGGCGAGCGCTGCCGGCCTGGCGGTACTCGATACCGTGCTGGAGCAGGGCTTTCTCGAGCACGTTCGCGCAGTCGGCGAGCATCTGCGCGAGGGGCTGGCCTACTTGGCCCGCCGGCATGGTCACGGTCCGCTGCGCGGCCAGGGTTTGTTAATGGGGTTGCCGCTGGTCGGTCTCTCGGCACCGGCGGTAGTGGAAGCGGCGCTGAAGGAGCGCCTGCTGATAAACGCGCCGCAGGCGCACTGTCTGCGCTTTTCACCGGCGCTGACGGTGAGCCACGGCAACATCGACGAAATGCTCAAGCGCCTGACGCGTGCGCTTGGCCGGATCTCCGGCCGGAACTGAATACCGTCTCTTGCGAAATCGCAGCCGCCCCGCCAGGAATGCCGGGGCGTTTTTTTGTCCGCGCGAAATGAAGGCCGCTGCCCACGATTTTGAATACCCCGAGAAAAAAAGAGGCTGGGCCTGACCGCTGCCCAACCTTCACGCCAAATCGTGCCGCTCCCTTGCCCTGGCATTGCGCTGGCGCAACCCGCGGGAGCAGGAGTGCACGGGGATCCCAGCGAGATTCGTGCCGCCGGGTGGGTGGCAGAGATTGGCGGTCAATTTCGTTCAAAAGCGACGATCATGGCGGATTCAGGCTGGCTCCATGAACCAGGGGCATTCTGCAGGCAGGACATGTCCGGAATTCTGGGCACAGGCGCTGTCCAGCCAGCTGGACAGCCCTTCTCAACGCTTGCCGAGCCCGTACTGCTGCAGCTTGTTGTACAGGCTGGTGCGGGCGATGCCGAGGCACTGGGCGGCGCGCCGCCGGTTGCCGTTGCAGGCGGCAAGAGCCGCCTGCAGGGCGGTGCGTTCGGCATCGGCCAGGCTGTGCGCCAGCGGCGGGATGAGGGGGGCGTGCCCAGTGGATGGTGCCTCTTCCGGCGGAGCCGGTGGCAGGGCGTCGAGCAGGGAGAGCAGCGCCTGGCGGCCGAGGAGGTTGCCCTCTGCCTGCAGTTGGGCGCG
This sequence comes from Azotobacter salinestris, assembly GCF_009363155.1. Lineage (NCBI taxonomy): Bacteria > Pseudomonadati > Pseudomonadota > Gammaproteobacteria > Pseudomonadales > Pseudomonadaceae > Azotobacter > Azotobacter salinestris. Next base: position 2,241,046 of record NZ_CP045302.1, on the reverse strand, counting down.
CTCCAGCAGGTTGCGCAACTCGCGGACATTGCCCGGCCATGACTGGACGCCCAGCACCTCCAGCACTTCCTCCTCCAGCTCGAGGCGCGGTTGGCCGGAGCGGCTGGCGATTTCGTCGAGCAGATGCTCGGCGAGCAGGCGGATGTCCTCGCGGCGCTCGCGCAGCGGCGGCAGGCGCAGGCTCAACACGTTCAGACGGTAATAGAGGTCGCCGCGGAAGGCGCCGGCAGCGACCCGGGCCTCCAGGTCGACATGGGTGGCGGCGATCACCCGGACGTCGATTCGCCTCACCCGGTTCGAGCCGAGCGGCTCGACCTCCTGCTCCTGCAGCACCCGCAGCAGCTTGGCCTGCAGCGGCAGGGCCAGATCGCCGATCTCGTCGAGGAACAGGGTGCCGCCGTCGGCCAGTTCGAACTTGCCGATGCGCGCCTTGCGTTCGGCGCCGGTGTAGGCGCCCGGGGCGGTGCCGAACAGCTCGGCTTCCACCAGGGTGTCGGGAATCGCCGCCACGTTGAGGGCGACGAAGGGCCCCCGGGCGCGTGGCGACAGATTGTGGATGCCCTGGGCGAGCAGTTCCTTGCCGGTGCCGGTTTCGCCGCGCAGCAGCAGGGTGGCATCCAGCTGTGCGGCCCGCCGGGCCTGACGCTTGAGCTCGCTGACGGCCGGGCTGCTGCCGATGAAACCGGCGATGCTATAGCGTGCCTGGCGCACCTGGGCCAGTTCGCGCTGGGTGGCGGCCAGACGGTTCTGCAGCTGGTTGTACTTGGCGACCAGCGGCTCCAGCCTGAGGGCCCGGTCGAGCAGGACGAAGCCGATGGCGCCGACCAGGGTGCCGCATTCGTCGCGCAGAGGCATCCGGGTCACCACGAAGTGCTCGTCGCCGAAGGCCATCAGGTCGAGCAGGGACGTCTGGCCTCCCTGGGCGACCTGGCGCAGCCGGCTGGCCGGCAGGATCTCCTCGACGGGCCGGCCGAGCACGCCGCGTGGATCGGCCACTCCCAGGCGGGCGGCATACTTGTCGTTGATCCAGACGATCTGCGCCTGGCGGTTGACCGCGATGGTGCCTTCGCAGCAGGCGTTCAACTGGTCGAACAGCAGCGGCATGGCGACTTCGCGGAAGCGTTCCGGCGATACGCCGATCAGCAGGCCGTTCTCATCGAGGTCGCTGCGGGTGATCGCCATGAAAGGGCTCCTGTGCCGGCTGTCGGGCAAGTATGGCCAGCGTCGGCGGAAGGCGCCAAGGAACCCCGGGGGCGGGACCGGGTCGATTCAGGAAAGGCCTGTCCGACCATTGACGGAGAACTCCCATGGACCTGCTGCGCATCATCATCGCCATCCTGCTGCCACCGCTTGGCGTGTTCCTGCAGGTCGGCTTCGCCGGCGCCTTCTGGCTGAACATCCTGCTGACCCTGCTCGGCTACCTGCCGGGCGTGATCCATGCGGTGTACATCATCGCCAAGCGCTGAGCGACGCGGATTAGCGGCCGGCCAGGCGCCCGCCCTGGGCCAGGGTCCAGTCCACCAGCTGTCGGCTCAGCTGGTCGCCGGCCGTGCCGAAGGCGGCAACCACGCTGTCGAGCCGTTCGTCGCGGGCGCTCTGGCGCACCTCGAAGCGGCGGCTGGCGAGGATGCGCTGACTGGCGCTGTGCACCAGGTTGACATCCAGGCTGACCCGCACCTGCGGCTTGCCGTCGACGTATTCGCTATGAAAGCCGCGCAGGTCGCCGAGCAGCTCCAGATCGGCATGGAGGTGGTTGTCGTCGCTGCTCACCGAAGCGGCCCGGCCGTCCTCGCGGAAGGCCTCGATCAGCCGGTCGCGCAGCAGGGTCGGAGCATCGTCGCTCCAGCGGGCACCCTGGTAGCTGCTGATCCGGTTGCCTTCCGGCACCACCGCGATGCGTGCGCTGCCGAGCATGCGGTCGGCCTTGGGAGTGGCGATGCGCAGCGCCTGGTCGAGGCGGGCGGTGGCCGGCTGGGCTTGGAGCGGTGTGCCGGGCAGGCGGTAGATGTGGATCCGTTCGGCCTCGGGCAGCACCGAGCAGGCGCTCAGATTGACCAGCAGGACGAGCAGGACGGGGAGGCGGTGGTTCATGGCGCGAACTCCTGCATCTGCTCCCGGCCGAGGAAGAAACCGGAAGGATTGTCCTCGAGACGGCGGGTGACCCGGCGCAGCCCGCCGAGGGTGGTGCGCAGCTCGCTGATCGCCGGGCCCAGCTCGGCGATGCCGTTCATGCCGTTGTTCAGGGCCTGCTGATTGCTCTCCAGCAGGCGATCCAGGCGTGTCGTGCTGCGTTCGAGGGCGTTCATCGAGCGCTGCGCGCTGGCCAGCAACTGGCGGCCGTTGTCGTCCAGCAGGCCATTGGCGTTGCGCGCCAGGCGGGTGATTTCCTCGAGCAGGACGCCGGTCTGCTGGCCGAGCTGGTTGAGCTGTTGCACAGCCTGGCCGAGGTCGGCGCGCTGCTCGGCGATTGCGCCCGTGGCTTGTTCGAGATGCTCCAGGGTGCGGCCGAGGCGGCTGGCGTTCTCGGTCGAGAAGAGCTGGCTGGCGCCGGTCAAGATGCTGTTGATGCTGCTCATCACGTCTTCGCCCTCGTCGAGCAGGGTGTTGAGCGGGGAGGGGTCGGCGACGATCAGCGGCGGCTTGCCGCCTTCGCCTTCGAGCGGCGGGCTTTGCGGGGTGCCGCCGAACAGCTGGATGCTGCGGGCGCCGGTAATGTTGGCCAGCAGCAGGCGGGCGCGGGTGTCGCGCTTGATCGGCGTGCCGCTGTCGAGGCGGATGCGCGCGCGGGCCATGCGCGGGTCCTCGGGGTCGAGCCAGAGCTGCTCCACGTCGCCGACCCGGATGCCGCTGTATTCCACCGGGCTGCCGACCGCCAGGCCGCTCACCGAGTGGTTGAACAGAATTTCGTAGTGGTCGAATTCGCGGTCCAGGCTGGACTTGCTCAGCCAGAGGGCGAGAAACAGGGCGGCGATCACCGCCACGACCGTGAACAGACCGATCAGCACATGATGAGCGCGGGTTTCCATCAGGGGGTCTCCTGCAGTTCGGCGGCCTGGTGTGCCGCGCGGCCGCGTGGGCCGTGGAAATATTCGCGGATCCAGGGGTCATCGGTGGCCGCCACCACTTCCAGGCGGCCTTCGACCAGCACGCGCCTTTGCGCCAGCACGGCCACCCGGTCGCAGCTGGTATACAAGGTGTCGAGGTCGTGGGTGACCAGGAGCACGCTGAGCCCGAGAGCATCGCGCAGGGTGAGGATAAGCCGGTCGAAGGCCGCCGCGCCGATCGGATCGAGCCCGGCGGTCGGCTCGTCGAGAAAGAGCACTTCCGGATCCAGGGCCAGGGCGCGGGCCAGGGCGGCGCGCTTGATCATTCCGCCGGACAGCTCGTCCGGGTACTTGCAGGCGGCGTTGGCCGGCAGCCCGGCCAGGGCCAGCTTGAGCCGGGCCAGATGCCCGGCTTCGGGACGCGGCAGTCCGGCATGCTCGATCAGCGGCAGGGCGACGTTTTCCTCGAGGTTCAGCGAGGTGAACAGGGCGCCCTGCTGGAAGAGCACGCCGAAGCGCCGCTCCAGCCGGGAGCGCCGTGCGGCCGGCAGGTTCAGCAGGTCCTCGCCGAACACTTCGATCCGCCCGGCGCTGGGCCGGTGCAGGCCGACGATGCTGCGCAGCAGCACCGACTTGCCGGTGCCCGAGCCGCCGACCACGCCGAGAATCTCGCCGCGCCGGATGTCCAGGTCGAGGCTGTCATGGACCGTCTGGCGGCCGAAGCGATTCACCAGGCCGCGCACCCGGATCAGCGGCTCCTGTAGCGGCGTGTTGGCAGTCACCAGCCCATCTCCATGAGGAACAGGGCGGCCAGGGCGTCCAGCAGGATCACCATGAAGATCGACTGCACCACGCTGGAGGTGGTGTGTTCGCCGACCGACTGGGCGCTGCCGCCGGCCTTGAAGCCCTCCAGGCAGCCGATCACGGCGATCAGGAAGGCGAACAGCGGGGCCTTGCCGAGGCCGACCAGATAGTGGTTGACCGGAATCTCCTGTTCGAGAATGGCAAAGTACTGTACCGGTGAAATGCCCAGTGCCAGGACGCAGACCGCCAGGCCGCCGAGGATGCCGCAGAGCATGGCGATGAGGGTGAGGATCGGCAGGGTCACCAGCATCGCCAGCACCCGCGGCAGCACCAGCAGCTCGATCGGATCGAGGCCGAGGGCGCGGATCGCGTCGATTTCTTCGTTGGCCTTCATCGCGCCGATCTGCGCGGCGAAGGCGCTGGCGGTGCGCCCTGCCATCAGGATGGCACAGAGCAGCACGCCGAATTCGCGCAGGAAGGAATAGGCGACCAGATTGACGGTATAGATGGTGGCGCCGAACTGGCCGAGCACGGTGGCGCCGAGAAAGGCCACCACAGCACCGACCATGAAGGTCAGCAGGGCGACGATGGGCACGGCGTCCAGCCCGGTCCGCTCGATGTGCGCCACCAGTGGGGTGATGCGCCAGCGCCGCGGGCGCAGCAGGGTCGCGAGCAGGGTGCTCAGGGTCAGGCCGATGAAGCCGTACAGCGTGCGCTGCTGCTCCCAGAGCGTTTCGACGACCCGCCCGATGTGCGCCAGCTCGTCCTTGAGGGTGGAGCGCTCCGGCTCTTCCTCGGGGCCGACGGCGGCGTCGGCGACCGCCGTGGCAACCGTGCGCAGCAGGGCCTGACGCTCGGCCGGCAGTTGCGGCGCCCAGTGGGCGATGTCCGCGAGTCGCTGGGTGCCGAGCAACTCCACCAGCAGGCCGGCGCCTGCAGTGTCGAGGGCGCCCAGTCCGTCCAGCACGACCGGGCAGGCGTCGTCGAGCCGCGGCCGGGTGCGCTCGACTTCGCGCTTCAGGCGTGGGTAGTGCTGCAGTGTCCAGTCGCCGACGACGTTCAGCCCGGGAGGCTGACCGGCGCTGCTCAGTTGCAGTTGACCTGGTGGTGAGGGGGTCGGGTACATCGTTGCCCTGTCCGTGTCGCCTTGCGGTAGAGACTCGCGACGAATCCCCGGAGGATCATAGCAGCCTGTTTTTTCGATCACAGCATGTGCCCGGCCGGGGCCGGGATATGTTCAGGGACGTAGCACTCCCGGTAGGCTAGGAGTTTCCACGTCGAGGATGTCCAGCCATGTCCGATCACTCCGAAGCGCGGCCTGCCCAAGAGCCGCTCAACGCCATCGAGGTCCGCATTCTGGGTTGCCTGATCGAGAAACAGGCGACCACACCGGAAAGCTACCCGCTGACCCTCAATGCCCTGGTACTGGCCTGCAACCAGAAGACCAGTCGCGAGCCGCTGATGAACCTCGATCCCGGCCAGGTCGGCCAGAGCCTGCGCCTGCTGGAGGGGCGCTCCCTGGTGCAGCTGGTCATGGGCAGCCGGGCGGACCGCTGGGAGCACCGTCTCGACAAGGCCCTGCAACTCACCCCGCCGCAGCTGGCGCTGATCGGGCTGCTGTTGCTGCGCGGCCCACAGACCATCAACGAGCTGCTGACCCGCAGTGCCCGCCTGTGCGACTTCGACGACGGTGAGGAACTGCAGCATCAGCTGGAGCGGCTGATCGGTCGCGAGCTGGTGAGCCGGCTGCCGCGCCAGTCGGGGCAGCGCGAGGAGCGCTATATGCACCTGCTGGGTACTCCGGAGTACCTGGAGGAACTGCTGGCCGCGCGTGCGACTCAGCCGGCCGGTAGCGACGGGGCGACGAGCGGCCGGATCGAGGCGCTGGAGGCGCGCATCGCGGAACTGGAGGAGCGGCTGGCGAAGCTGGAGGAGGAGTTGGGGAGTGGCGAACCGCGGGAGTGAGTGGAGCTTCCCAAGGAGGGAGATATCGCTCAAAGCACAGAGGGGAGCCTGAGCTCCCCTCCAAATCGACTTTGTGCTTTGTTCTTCTTGTGCTCGATCTGTTGTTGTTCTTGTCGACCGCCACCCTGAAGAAGGTGCTTCAGTCAGCCCCAGTCGGGGCCAAGAGCAAACGTATTTCTTTGATCGCCGATATCGCGATGATCACCAGGTGATCCAACCAGTCCGGGCGCTACCTCAAGGTAGTTTTATTGTTCTCTGTCCGGCTGCGGGGCCTCGACCCCGGAACGCGTATCCTCTCCAAAAAAATCAGTTTGCGCCGTCTCTGCCGTGCTTGTTTTTGTTATGTCAGAGTCGTTTCTGTTGTTGTTCTTGAAGTGCCATTTTTATTTTTGTTGTATGTGAGATAGAGCATTACCCGTGCCAGAAAAATAAAATCCTTGTATATCAGTAGCTTATATTAAATGGTGTTCTGCCGGGGGCTTTGGCGGGAAGAATTCTGTTTCCGTTCGACCCAGGTTTGCTACCCACGGCTGAGGCGAGGGTAACAACCGGGCGGCGGTTTGGCCCGACGGGTAACGCCCGGCCGTTACCGGCTCCGCGCAGCTCTCAGCGGCTCCCGAAACGCGCCGGGGATTCGGGCTGGCTGGCGAGAATCGCGCTGGCCAGCTCCGTGTCGCTGGCCTGCAGCTGCGGATTGGCCTCGCGCAGTTGCTGCAGCGCCGCTTCCAGATAGGGGCCGCGGATCTGGCCGTCGCTGGCGATGAAGGTGCCGGCGTCCTCCTGAGCGGCGACGATCAGCTTGTCGTCCTTGAAGGTCATATAAGTGGAGGCGGTGGTAAGGCCGGAAGAGATGATGTCGCGCAGGAAGTCATCGTCGTGGGCCTGCGCTGCGCCGAAGGGGAGCACGATGAGGCTGATGGCGAGGCCGGCGATCTTGCTGTTCATGGGGAACTCCAGGAAATGATGCCTAAATGAGATCATTTCCGGGCGGTTCGAGTTCCCTGGTGGCGGGCGTGGGCGCAGCCGACCTGATCAGCGGTCCAGCAGGCGCCGGCGCCAGTGTTGCCAGAGCAGCAGCAGCAGCGTCGACAGGCTGATGAACAGCAAGAGCTGCAGTTTCCAGGAAAAGTCGGGCAGGACCTGCAGCAATATGGCGAGGCCGGTGGCGACCAGGGCCATCCACAGCAGATAGCCGCCGGCGTCGAAGACCTCCAGGATCAGCAGCAGGATGCCGAGCCCCAGCCAGTGCCAGGACGACAGCCCTTGCAGGAAGGTCAGCAGCATCGGTGGCTCCACAGGCCGGTACGGGCGGAACCGGGATGGGGGCGGGCGGTGCGACGGCTTGGCATGGGGAGTTCCTGACGGTGGGCGGGATACGGCGGCAGGTCTGTGATCCTACCGGGTTAGCGCTGTTCGCTCTGTGGGGTGACTCGCATGACCTCCTCCAGGGTGGTCGATCCGGTGGCGATCTTCAGCGCGCCGGACAGGCGCAGGCTGCGCATGCCGTCTTTGAAGGCGGCGCGGCGCAACGCGAGCAGATCGGTATCGGCTTTGATCAGTGGCTTGATGGCATCGTTCAACAGCATGATCTCGTAGACCCCGGCACGCCCGCGGTAACCGGTATCGCGACATTCAGGACAACCCACCGCCTCGTGGGCGCCGCCCGGCAGCGGGGCGTTCCAGGGCCGGGTGAGCGCCTGCCAGTCGACCTCGTCGAGCGTCACCGGCGCCTTGCAGTGCGGACACAGGGTGCGTACCAGGCGCTGGGCCATGACCCCGAGCAGGGTGGCCTTGATCAGGTAGTAGGGTACGCCCAGCTCGAGCAGGCGGGTGATGGCGCTGGGGGCGTCGTTGGTGTGCAGGGTGGAGAGCACCAGGTGGCCGGTGAGCGCCGCCTGGATGGCTATCTCGGCGGTCTCCAGATCGCGGATCTCGCCGACCATGATGATGTCCGGGTCCTGGCGCATCAGCGCGCGCACGCCGCTGGCGAAGGTCAGGTCGATGTTGTGCTGCACCTGCATCTGGTTGAACGCCGGTTCGATCATCTCGATGGGGTCTTCGATGGTGCAGACGTTGACCTCCGGCGTCGCCAGTTGTTTCAGCGTGGTGTAGAGGGTGGTGGTCTTGCCCGAGCCGGTCGGGCCGGTGACCAGGATGATGCCGTTGGGCTGGCCGGTCATGCTCTGCCAGCGGCGCAGGTCGTCGGCGGAGAAGCCGAGGGCGTCGAAGCTCTTGAGCAATACCTCGGGGTCGAAGATGCGCATCACCAGCTTCTCGCCGAAGGCGGTCGGCAGGGTGGAGAGGCGCAGCTCGATCTCGCCGCCGTCCGGGCTCCTGGTCTTGACCCGGCCATCCTGCGGCTTGCGCTTCTCGGCGACGTTCATCCGGCCGAGGCTCTTCAGCCGGCTGACCACCGCCATGGTCACCTGCGGCGGAAACTGATAGACGTTGTGCAGCACGCCGTCGATGCGAAAGCGCACGCCGCCGGCCTCGCGGCGCGGCTCGATGTGGATGTCGCTGGCGCGCTGCTGGAAGGCGTACTGGAACAGCCAATCGACGATGGTGACGATGTGCGCGTCGTTGGCGTCCGGCTCCTGGTCCGCCGCGCCGAGCTTGAGCAACTGCTCGAAGTTGCCGATGCCACTGATCTTCTGCTCCGTGGCCGAGGCGCCGCTGACCGACTTGGCCAGGCGGTAGAACTCCACGGTGAAGCGCTGGATGTCGGCGGGGTTGGCCACCACCCGGCGGATCGGCCGCCTGAGCACATGGGTCAGGTTGGCTTCCCAACTGCCGACGAAGGGCTGCGCACTGGCGACCGTGACGCTGTCGGGGGCGACTGCCACGGCGAGGATCCGGTGGCGCTGGGCGAAGGCATAGGACATCAGCGGGGTGATCGCGGCGACGTCGATCTTCAGCGGGTCGATGCGCAGGTAGGGCTGCCCGGCGTGGTCGGCCAGCCACTGGGTGAGGCTTTCCAGGTCGAGCCTGCGGCCGGGCTGGAGGCGGTCGTCGAGCTGCTGGGCGGCGAGGAACTCCAGCGGATGCTGCTGGTTGTCCTGCGCGCTGCGGCGGATCGCCAGGCACTGCTCGGCGCTGTCCTGGCCGATCCGGCCCTGGGCGACCAGTTCGCGCAGCAGGTCGCCCAGCTCGAGCCAGCGGTCCTCGGTGGAAGAAGATGTGGTGGAAGGCATGCGGGGTCTCGGTCGTTCTGCGTCTTTCGCCAGCATGCCCGATGGGGCCGTCGGGGCGAAGCGACGGCCGTCTTCAGAGGCCTTTTCCGTGACCCAGGTCGAGGCTTTGGTCGCGCCTGGCCTTGGCCCTGGAGGGCGGCGTGAGGCCCATGGAGACATAGATGCTGGTCAGCTCCTCGATCCCCATGTGCGCCGGGCGCACCCATTCCACCGGCACGTAGAGCAGCCCGCCGCCAATCGGGATGGGCGCGGTGGGGACCAGGATGGCGTGATAGCTGCGGCCTTCGATCTCGATCGGCACGGGGCTCGGCAACAGCGCCAGCACGGCGGTGCCGTCGCCGCCGAAGAAGCACCAGACCGGGCTCATGGCGCCGATGTCGGGGTTCTTGTTCTTGTCCAGCAGGGCGACGAAGCGGTCCGCCAGGTTGTAGAGCTGGCCGATCAGCGGAGTGCGCCGCAGGGTGACGTCGATCAGCCGGGTCAGCGGCCGGCGCAGGCCCAGCTGCACGGCCAGGCCCAGCGGGTAGAGGCAGGCCAGCAGCACGAAACCGCCGAACAGGTAGGCCAGCGACGGATTGCTCACGAAGTACTGGCCGAGCCCGGCGGAGATCTGCCCGGCGAGGGTGGAGGGACCGATCAGACGGTTCAGCAGGCTGAGGATCCAGGCCAGCAGCACCAGGGTCAGGGTCAGCGGCAGGAGTGCCAGGAGACCGGTCAGCCAGGTGGCGAAGATCGTTTTGAGACTTAGCTTGAGCATGGCGTGCGTCCGTACGGAGACGCGCGGCAGAGGCGCTCGCTCTGCCGGCGGGAGCCTATTTCAGCAGCGCTTTCCAGGGTTTCAGGGTCGCCACGGTCTGTGCCTGGGCGGCACGCCGCTCGCGCAGGACGTCGTCCAGCGGACGGGTGGCCAGCTCGCCGAGCTTGACCAGTTCGCCGTACAGGCGGTCTGGCTCGGGGATTTCCAGCACGTTACGGGCAAGGCGCAGCCAGACTAGCACACGCTCGAGACGCGGAAGTTGCTCCGTTAGGCTTTCCGGGTATTGCTGACAGCGGGTCAGCGGCAGCTCTCGCGCCTCGTCCGCCAGCAGATGCGCCAGCCAGCGGCCCAGCGGCGCGGCACCCTGGCGCTGGCCGGTGGGGGTGCGCCGGACGCTCCAGGCGCGGGTCAGCAGCCAGTGCGAAGCCTGCAGCGAGAACAGCCCCCAGCGGGTCCGCTCCAGTTCGGCGGCGAAGCGGGCCGGAGCCGCCTGGCGCACGGCCTCGTCGTTCTGGCCGGCGGCAAGCTGCAGCCGCCAGTCCTGGAGCAGGGCATCCAGGGCGCCGCGCAGGCCGCCGGAGCTGGCCCGCGGAGCCGCCTGGCCGAGGCTGCCGAGCAGGGCGCGCAGGTCGATCAGTTGGGCGAGCCACTGCTCCAGCAGCTTCCAGTGGCCGCTGAAGCGGTACTGTTCGGCCAGCCGCTGGCTGCTGCCGAGCAGGTGCCAGGCCAGTGCCGCGAAGGCCTCGTCCAGCGGCGCCTGCGCACCGAGCGTCGGCACCGGCAGGGCGAGGGTGTAGCTGGCCGGGTCGAACAGTCGGTAGCCGCGTTCGGCCTTGCTGATGTCGCAGGGCATCAGCGGCAGGTCGGCGGCCAGGGCGAGGGCCAGCTCCAGCAGCGCGGCGGGCTCGCCCTCGCGCAGCTCAAGCTCCAGCTCGCAGATTTCCTCCTCGCGCGGGCCTGCGACCACCTTGCCCAGATCCAGCGCCGCCTCGACGGCCACCCGCTGCCCGTCGCGCTGCCAGACGAGGTCGGCCTTCTCGCGGACGAAATCGGTGCTGAAGATCGGCTGCAGGGCGGTCTTGTCCAGGCCGGCCAGCTCCGCCGGCCAGCACTGGTCGTCGAGCCGCGCCGGGTCCAGACTGGGTTGGTCCAGGTACCAGTCCCACTCGTTGCGTTCGGACAGGCCGGCGACGCTCTGCCCGCGGCTCTTCAGGGTCTGGATGTACTGCCCGCCGTCGCGCCGCAGGCGCAGGGCTACCCGTGCGCGGGCCAGGTCCCGCGCCGGGGTGTCGTAGTACTGGTTGAACAGCTCGTGGCGCTGCCAGCCGCTCTCGCTGCGTGCCTTCAGCAGGGGATGCTCGCGCAGGGCGGCAAGGGTGGTACGGCTGACGCGCAGCTTGATTTCGGTTTCTTTGACCATGGTTGGTGGCTTCAGGCGCCTATCATTGGGGTGTTTCGGGAATATGACATTTTCTGGCGGCTGTCCGGGACGCTCCGTATACTTGCCGCCTTTTTCGAGGACGGGGTCGACCCTATGCCAACCAATCCCTTCATCAGCCTGTTCGGGCGCTCGCCCATCGGCCCGATGCAGCAGCACATCGCCAAGGCGCACGAGTGCGCATCGCACCTGGTTCCGCTGTTCGAGGCGGTGATGGCCCAGGACTGGGCCCGGGTGGAGCGGGAACAGCAGGAGATGGTGCGTCTGGAAAAGGAAGCCGACCAGCTCAAGAAGAGCGTGCGCATCCACCTGCCCAAGAGCCTGTTCCTGCCGGTGCCGCGTTCGGACCTGCTCGAGCTGCTGAGTGTACAGGACAAAGTCGCCAACCGTGCCAAGGACATCGCCGGGCTCATGCTCGGCCGTCAGATGGTCATTCCGGCCACCCTGCAGCCCTTGATGCTGACCTACGTGCAGCGCTGCGTGGATGCCAGCGCCCAGGCACTGAAGGCGATGAACGAGCTGGACGAACTGCTCGAGGCCGGCTTCGCCGGGCGTGAGGCGAGCCAGGTGGTGACCATGGTCGAGGAGCTGGAGGGCATCGAGGAGGATACCGACCGCCTGCAGATCGAGGTGCGCCGCGCGCTGTTCAAGCTGGAGAGCCAGCTGCCGCCGGTCGACGTGATGTTCCTCTACACCGTCATCGAGTGGGTCGGCGAGGTCGCCGACCGGGCCGAGCGCGTCGGCGGCCGGCTGGAGCAGCTGTTGGCACGCTGAGGCGCCAAGGTTCTTTCTGGGTTTCAAAGGTAATCAATCTCATGTCTCTTATTGCGGACTATGGTTCCGTCCTGCTGATACTCGCCTGCACGTTCGGTTTCTTCATGGCCTGGGGCGTCGGCGCCAACGACGTGGCCAACGCCATGGGCACCTCGGTCGGCTCGCGCGCGCTGACCATCAAGCAGGCGATTCTCATCGCCATGGTCTTCGAATTCTGTGGCGCCTACCTCGCTGGCGGCGAGGTGACCGAAACCATCAAGAACGGCATCGTCGACGCTACGATCATCACCCCCGACCTGATGGTGCTGGGCATGATGTCGGCGCTGCTGGCCGCCGGTACCTGGCTGCTGATCGCCACCGCCAAAGGTTGGCCGGTGTCCACCACCCACTCGATCGTCGGTGCGGTGATCGGTTTCGCTGCGGTCGGTGTGTCGATGGATGCAGTGCACTGGAGCGCCATCGGCCCGATCGTCGCCAGCTGGGTCGTCACCCCGTTCCTCTCGGGGCTGGTCGCCTTCGGCCTGTTCATGAGCGTGCAGAAACTGATCATCGACACCGATGCGCCGTTTCGCAACGCCAAGCGCTTCGTGCCCTTCTACATGTTCCTCACCGGCTTCATGGTCGCGCTGATGACCGTGACCAAGGGCCTCAAGCACGTCGGTCTGCATCTCTCCGGCAATCAGGGCGTCCTCCTGGCGCTCGGCATCGGCGTGCTGGTGATGCTGCTGGGCATGACGATCCTCAGCCGCATCCAGGTGGATGCCGAGGCGGACAAGACCTTCCACTATGCCAGCGTGGAGAAGGTGTTCGCCGTGCTGATGGTGTTCACCGCCTGCTCCATGGCCTTCGCCCACGGCGCCAACGACGTGGCCAACGCGGTCGGCCCGCTGGCGGCCATCGTCGGCGTGATCGAGTCCCAGGGAGCCGCGGCGGTCGGCGCCAAGGCGGCGGTGCCGGGCTGGGTGCTGCTGCTCGGCGCCGTCGGCATCGTCATCGGTCTGGCCACCTACGGCTACAAGGTGATCGCCACCATCGGCAAGGAAATCACCGAGCTGACCCCCAGCCGCGGCTTCGCCGCCGAACTGGCCACGGCCTCCACCGTGGTCGGCGCCTCGGCCATCGGCCTGCCGGTGTCCACCACCCACACCCTGGTCGGCGCCGTGCTGGGCATCGGCATCGCCCGCGGCATCGGTGCGCTGAACCTCGGCGTGATCGGTTCGATCTTCGTGTCCTGGATCGTCACCCTGCCGGCCGGTGCGATCCTCGCCATCCTGTTCTTCGGCATTCTCCGGACCGTCTTCGGCTGACCCTGCCCGCGCGGCCGTCCCGGTGGGCGGCCGCGGCGGTTTCCCGCGTCCCCGGTTGCGACCTATCATGCAAGGCACCCTTTTCCGAGTGCCGGCCATGCCCCTTCCCAGTCTCAAGCAGCAGTTCGCCGAGCTGATCGCCCTGCCGTCGGTGAGCTGCACCCAGGCCTCCCTGGACCTGCCCAACCGCCCGCTGATCGAGCGCCTGGCCGCCTGGCTCGGCGATCTCGGCTTCGCCTGCGAGATCCAGGACATCGTCCCCGGCAAGGCCAACCTGCTGGCCACCCATGGCAGCGGTCCCGGCGGCCTGGTGCTGGCCGGGCACAGCGACACCGTGCCCTTCGACGCCGCGCTGTGGCAGAGCGATCCGCTGAGTCTGCGCGAGGCCGACGGCCGCTGGTACGGCCTCGGCAGCTGCGACATGAAGGGCTTCTTCCCGCTGATCATCGAGGCGGTCAGGCCGCTGCTCGACCAGCCGTTCCGCCAGCCACTGCTGGTCCTCGCCACCTGCGACGAGGAAAGCTCGATGTCCGGCGCCCGCGCCCTGGCCGCCGCCGGGCGGCCGCTCGGCCGCGCCGCGGTGATCGGCGAACCGACCGGCCTCAAGCCCATCCGCCTGCACAAGGGGGTGATGATGGAGCGCATCGACATCCAGGGCAGCAGCGGCCATTCCTCCGACCCCAGCCTCGGCAACAGCGCCCTGGAGGCCATGCACGAGGCCATCGGCGCGCTGCTCGAGCTGCGCGGCCAGTGGCAGCGCGAATTCCGCAATCCGCTGTTCAACGTGCCGCAGCCGACCCTGAACCTCGGCTGCATCCACGGCGGCGACAACCCCAACCGCATCTGCGGTCAGTGCGCCCTGGAGTTCGACCTGCGCCCGCTGCCGGGGATGGAGCCGGAGCAGCTGCGCGCGGCGATCCGCGGCAAGCTGCGGCCGCTGGCCGAGCGGCGCGGCGTGCGCATCGACTACAGCCCGCTGTTCCCCGGTCTGCCGCCGTTCGAGCAGGCGGCGGACAGCGAACTGGTGCTGCTCGCCGAACGCCTCACCGGGCACCGGGCCGAGGCGGTGGCCTTCGGCACCGAGGCGCCCTACCTGCAGCAGCTCGGCTGCGAGACCATCGTTCTCGGCCCCGGCGACATCGCCTGCGCCCACCAGCCGGACGAGTATCTGGAGCTGGCGCGGATCGAGCCGACCGTGCAGCTGCTGCGCCGGCTGATCGGGCATTATTGTCTGAATCCCGCCTGAGCGGCGCAGTTCGTAGGGTGGATGGCTCCGGCCATCCACCCTGCTGATTGGGCATTATTGCCCCGCTCCCACACACGACCGCAGATACGAGTTTTCCATCGACAGGTTTTTCATGCGCGACTACGTCAACTGGCTCCGCCACGCCTCGCCCTACATTAATGCCCACCGCGACCGCACCTTCGTGGTCATGCTGCCGGGCGAGGGCGTCGAGCATCCCAACTTCGGCAACATCGTCCACGACCTGGTGCTGCTGCACAGCCTCGGCGTGCGCCTGGTGCTGGTGCACGGCTCGCGCCCGCAGATCGAGGCGCGCCTCGCCGCCCGCGGGCTGACGCCGCGCTACCACCGCGGTCTGCGGATCACCGACGGGCCGACCCTGGAGTGCGTGATCGATGCGGTCGGCAGCCTGCGCATGGCCATCGAGGCGCGCCTGTCGATGGACATGGCCGCCTCGCCGATGCAGGGCGCCCGGCTGCGGGTGGTCGGCGGCAACTTCGTCACCGCCCGGCCGATCGGCGTGGTCGACGGCGTCGACTACCTGCACACCGGCGAAGTGCGGCGCATCGACCGCAAGGGCATCGGCCGCCAGCTCGACGAGCGCGCCATCGTGCTGCTTTCGCCTTTGGGCTATTCGCCCACCGGGGAGATCTTCAACCTCGCCTGCGAGGACGTGGCGACCCGTGCGGCCATCGACCTGAAGGCCGACAAGCTGCTGCTGTTCGGCGCCGAGCCGGGTCTGCTCGACGAGCACGGCGCCTTGATCCGCGAGCTGCGTCCGCAGCAGGTGCCGGCGCACCTGGCGCGCCTGGGCGGCGACTACCAGGGCGAGCTGCTCGACGCCGCCGCCCAGGCCTGCCGCGCCGGCGTGCCGCGCAGCCACATGGTCAGCCATGCCGAGGACGGCGCGCTGCTCACCGAACTGTTCACCCGCGAGGGCGGCGGCACCCTGGTCACCCAGGAGCAGTTCGAGAAGCTGCGCGAGGCGACCATCGAGGACGTCGGCGGGCTGCTCGAGCTGATCCGCCCGCTGGAGGAGCAGGGCATCCTGGTGCGCCGCTCGCGCGAGGTGCTGGAGCGCGAGATCGGCCAGTTCAGCATCGTCGAGCGCGACGGGCTGATCATCGCCTGCGCCGCGCTCTATCCGATTGCCGACTCGGATGCCGGCGAGCTGGCCTGCCTGGCGGTGAACCCGGAGTATCGCCACGGCGGGCGCGGCGATGAGCTGCTTGAGCGCATCGAGGCGCGCGCCCGCGCGCTCGGCCTCAAGACCCTGTTCGTGCTCACCACCCGCACCGCCCACTGGTTCCGCGAGCGCGGCTTCCAGCCCAGCGGCGTCGAGCGCCTGCCAGCGGCGCGCGCCTCGCTGTACAACTACCAGCGCCAGTCGAAGGTGTTCGAGAAGGCGTTGGGCTGAGGGGCAGGCGGTCGGGGCGCTACTTCGAAAACGTCAGCTGCGCGCCCACCCGGCCGGGCGCGGCGGCGCTGCGCAGGTCGGCCCTGAGCAGGCGGATGCCGTCCCGGCTCGACTGCTCCAGCAGTTGCAGCAGCCGGTTGAAGTCGGCGCTGTCGAGGGCGAGCGTGACTTCGCCCGCGCTGCCGGAGGTGACCTGTGCCACCTTGAGCTGCAGGCGCGAGGCCTGATCCGCCAGTAGTTGTTCGAGGGGCTTGTCGCTCGGCGCCGACAGCGTGCCGGACGGCTGCAGACGTTTCGCCTCTTCGCTCGCGGCACTCATCCAGGCGACCAGGGCCTGCTTGCGCTCCACCTGCTCCCGCAGGCGTGCCTGCTCCGCCGCCATGGGGCGCCAGGCGAGCAGGTAGAGTAGGGTGGCGAGAGCCAGCAGCACGCCTCCCGCGAGAAGCAGTCTTTCCCGGTCGCTCAGCTCCTGTATCCAGGCTTTGATCATCTAGTCGACTCCTTCTACGGCCATCTGGGCGGTGGTGTCCTGCTGGCGCTTCTGCACCTGGCCGAGCCGGGCCCGCAGCCCGTTCTGCTCCAGCGCGGCGGCGAAGCGTTCGAAGGCGGACTGCTCGGCCGCCTGCAGTTCCAGCTCCAGGCGCCGCTCGTCTTCCGCGTAGCGCATGCCGGTCACCCTGACGGCGCCATGCTGGCGGAAGGCCGGGGCGCTCCTCTCCAGCAGGCGCAGAAAGCGCGAGCCCTGCCGGCGTTGACGCAGTTCGTCGAGCTTCTGTTCCAGTTGGGCCCGCGGGTCGACGATTCTCCGCACTTCCGGAAAGGCCTCGCGGAACAGCTCGACGACCTGCTTGTCGAGCGCTTCCTTCTGGCGGGCCAGGCGATGGTTTTCGAGGCCCAGGGCGGCGAAGCCCAGGATCAGCGTCAGCAGGCCCAGCGCCGCGGGAATCCTCAGGCTGCGCAGCCGTGTTTCGGGTGCATCCTGCAGCCGGTACTCGCCCTGCAGCAGGTCGATGGCCTGCTCGGGCGACAGGCGCGCGGCCAGCGCCGCCAGTGGCGGGGCGTCCGGCGCGGCGGGCAGCCTTTCCAGGACGCCGTGCCGCTCCAGGAGCGGTCGCCAGCTCGCCAGTTCCTCGCTGGCGAACGCCAGGCCGGCCAGGCCGGCGCCGTTGATCAGCAGGCGTTCGCCCAGGGGCGTCGCCATCAGCCGCTCCGGGTCGCCGCGCAGGCTCTGGGCATCGGCGAACAGCGCCCTGGCCGGGATCGACGCCGCGCGCAAGCGGTCGCGCCAGGACGCGATCAGCGTGCGCGCGACGATCGCCACCGGGTAGCGGTGGTCCGCGCGCGGGCTGCCCACCGCGAAATGCAGCAGGGCCGGGTCGTCGCAGAGTTGTTCTTCGAGCTGGTAGGGTATCGTCCGCCGGGCGGCGCGGCTGGCGTTGGGCAGCCGGACTTCGCTCACCAGCACCTGCTCCTGGGGCAGCAGTGCATAACAAGAGTGGGTACGGGCCAGTTGCGCCAGCTGGGGAAGCTCGTCGGCATGGGCGAGCCGTCCGGCGTCGACGCAGCGGGCCTCGTCCGGGTTCCAGACCAGCCACTCGACGGGCGCCTCGGGCCGCGGCCCGAGACTCACCAGCAGAAACTCATTCATCGAGCGCTCCATAATGGCGTTGGTACACGGCGGAGGTGCCGTTGCGCATCTGGATGCGCGATAGCAGCACCAGATTCGCGTCGTGGTAGTCGACCTCGATCCGGGCCAGAAAGAATTCGGAGGAGACCTTGAGCTGCGTCTTGACGGCCGCGTCGACGTCGCTGGAGAGCGTGTCGTCGCCGCTCTGGGTCAGCAGCGCCCAGAACTCGTCGACATTGCCGAAGCCTTCCGCGGGTCGTTCGCTCAACCATTGCGTCAGCAGACGGTGGGGGACCTGTCCCTCGAACAGGGCCGAGAGGAGCGGCGCCTGCTCCGGGCCGAGGCTATTCACGTTGACCTGCAGCTTGGTGTCGGGCAGGGCGCACAGATAAGGGCGAAGCCTGTGCAGAAAACTCTGTTCGTCGTTCCGAGCCTTGGCGGCCAGTTGCCGGAAGCCGCCGATGAGATAAAGCTCCGTCGGATCCGCCAAGGGGCCGTTCGCCGGCAGATAGGCCGGCTCCAGGCCGGTGTAGAACAGGTCTTCGGCACCCTTGACTCCGGTCGGCAGGGTGTCGTTGTCAAGCCAGTCGCGCAGCGGCTCGACCAGTTGCGCCGTCTGGGACTCGTCGGCCCCCAGCTCTTCCAGCAGGCGGGCGAACTGGCGCAAGAGCAGCGGCTCCTTGGTCTGGGAGGCGTCCTGAGGCGTGTTCAAGGTGCTCAGGGCATTGAGATTGAAGCAGGCGTTCTGGTCCTGGATGCGGATCCTGATGACGCCGCCGTCGATGGGATAGCTGAGCCGCGGGTCGGCCCAGGCCTGCTGCGGGTGGGTGCGCTTGTCGGTCTTGAGGGCCGATTCCAGCAGTTTGCGCGCGACTTTCTCGCCACCCAGGGCGAACCAGTAGGCCTGCTGATATTGCTCGCGGTTGGCCGCCTGCCGGATGTTGAGCTGGACCAGCGATCCCAGGTGGGTTGCGATGAGGGAGATCAGGGCCACCACCAGCAATACGACCATCAGCGCCATGCCACGGCCATGCTGCCTGGCCGCCAGTGCCGAGCCCTTCATGGGACGCTCGGCAGCAGCACGATCTGCGCCACCGCTCCATAACGGTCGGTTTCGATGGTCAACTCCAGCGCCTGGGGGAGCATTGCGGCCGAACCCTGGCCGGCTGCGCCATGCAGCGGCGGCCATTGGTCGACCCAGGTATGGTTGTAGAAGAAGCGCAGGTCGACGTCCGCCACCGCTTCCAGCAGCGTGGCGCTGTGCCATTTCGTTCCCACCGGGGTGTCGATCAGGGGCGAGCTTTCGCGAATCAGACGCCCGTCGCGCAGGCGATAGCGCACGCGCTCGAGGCCGGACCCCGGCGACGAGCGGGACAGGATGCGCCGGCCGGTCTTGTAGAAATCCAGGAGCACCCCTTGCGGATCGCCGTCGGCAGGAGCCACCAGCACCTGGGCCCGAACGTCGCCCCGCTCGTTCCGTCCCTGGCGGACGACCAACTGTTCCAGATCCCGGCGCAGCAGCTGCTGGGCCAGTTGCAGGCGCTGCAGCGACTCGATGCTTTCGCCCACCACCTGCTGGCTGCGCAGACCGCTGTTGAGCGTCAGCGCCGCGGCGAGCCCGAGCAGTGCCAGCAGGGCCATCGCCACCAGCACTTCGAGCAGGGTGAAGCCGCCGCTGCCCTTCACGGCGTCGCTCCCATGAAGGCTTGCAGTTCGCTCAGCAGCCGGCCGTCATCGCCCGTCGTCCGGGTCGTCACCCGACGGATATCGGGATTGTCGGTTCCCTCCACCTGTTCGGTGAGGGTGAACCTGTAGCCCGCCAGCTCGACCTTCCGGGTGCGCTTGCCGGTGGCCGGCCAGGCCGGCTGCAGATGCAGATTCGCCAGGTGGTTCTGGGCCGCCAACTGGGCGAAATAGCGGAGCTCGAGCTGCCCGGCATGGCGTCCGTGCTCGCCGACGATCTTGAGCAGGGCGCCGGCGGCCAGGGCGAAGATGGAGAGCGCCACCAGCACCTCCAGCAGCGTGAGGCCACGCTGTCGCGACGGATTCACGGCCGCTCCGCCTGCACCAGTCGCAGATCGCCGGCGAAGCTGGCGCGGATCACCTGCGGCCATTGTGCGTCGGGATGGCCGAGGGTCAATTCGAACTCGCTGAGCTGGCCGTCGCTGGCGATGAAGATCTGCGGCTCGCGCGCCTTCCCGCTCGTATCGACCGTTTGTCCCGCCATGCGCAGCCGCAGCGTAGTCCCGTCGTTCAGCGCCAGGGCCGCCAGCCGCGAATCGGTGTCCACGGGCAGCCAGCGCGCCTTCTCGCGTCGATAGAAGCGATAGCCGGCGTCGCCCAGCCACAGGCCATGGTCGCGATTGCGGTAGATGGCCTGTTCCGCCGCCAGCCCGATCTGCGCCTTCAGGCGGCGCGCATCGCTTTCCAGGCGCTGCTGGGACGATTCCGGCAGCGCCAGGGAGACGGTGACCGTCAGCATGCCCAGAATCACCATCACCAGCATCACCTCCAGCAGGGTGAAGCCGCGGACAGGGCTAGTTGCCGATATCTGCCGCAAGCCCTTCTCCCCCCGTCTCGCCATCCGCGCCCAGCGAGTAGACGTCGAACGCCTTCTTGGTGCCCGGCTGCAGGTACTGGTAGGGATTGCCCCATGGGTCGCTGGGCAGGCGCTTGATGTAGCCGTTGCTGTTGTAGCGCTTGGGCTGCGGACCGTTTTCCGGTTTCGTCACCAGCGCCTCCAGCCCCTGGTCGGTGGTGGGGTACTGGAAGTTGTCCAACTTGTACATGTCCAGCGCCTGCTCCAGCAGGGCGACGTCGGCCCTGGCCTTTTCGACCATCGCCTTGTCCTGGTTCTGCAGGACATTCGGCGCCACCAGCGCCACCAGAAGGCCGAGGATCACCAGCACCACCATGATTTCCAGCAGGGTGAAGCCCCGTTGCCGGCGCGTTCGGATCGTTGCTTTCAAGAGCGTGTCTCCTTCAAAACGAGGTCAGGTTGTTGAGTTCCAGGATCGGCATGAGAATGGCCAGGACGATGCACAGGACGATGCCGCCCATGACCAGAATCAGCGCGGGTTCGAACAGCCCAAGCAGCCAGGCGACACGGCTTTCGAACTCCGCCTCCTGGTTCTCGGCCGCCTTGTCCAGCATCTTCTCCAGCTCGCCGCTGCGCTCGCCGTTGGCGATCATGTACACCAGCAGCGGCGGGAAGGGGCCGGACTGTTCGAGGGCGCGGGACAGCGAGCAGCCTTCCCGCACCAGGTCGCTAGTGTTGGCCACCGCCTGTTTCAGATAGAGGTTGGTCATCGGCCCGGCGGAGACTTTCAGGCTGTGCAGCAGGTCGATGCCGCTGCCGACCAGGATCGCCAGGGTCCGGGCGAACTGCAGCGACTGCTGGCCCAGGACGAAGGTGCTGACCAGCGGCAGGCGCAGCTGCGCCTTGTGCCAGCGGGTACGTCGCCCGACATCGTGCAGCCACCAGCGCGCCAGTAGCGCGAGGCCCGCCAGCGCCGCGAGCATGTGCAGGCCATATTGCTGCAGGACATCGCTGATCAGGATCAGGTAGCGAGTCAGCAGCGGCAGCGTCTGTTCGGCATGGGTGAACTGTTCCACCACCTTGGGCACCACGTAGGTCAGCAGCAAGACGATGACCCCCACCGCCACCAGCGTCAGAAACACCGGATAGATCAGCGCCACCTGCACCTTGCTGCGGATCTTCTGCAGCCGCTCGCCATACTCCGCCAGACGCAGGAGCACGCCGCTCAGGTGCCCGGACTCCTCGCCGGCGGTGATCATCGCCCGGTACAGTTCGCTGAAGCTGCGTGGGTATTCCGACAGCGCCGAGGCGAGGCTGTGACCCTCCAGAATCCGCGCCCGCACGGACAGCACGGTGGCTTTCAGCAAGGCGTTGTTGGTCTGCCGGGTTATGGCATGCAGCGCCTCTTCCAGCGGCAGGCCGGAGTCGATCAGGGTCGCCAGTTGCCGGGTCAGCAGCGCCACGTCGCGGGCCGGCAGCGGCCGCGCCAGGCGGAACTTGCCGGCCCTGGCGGCGCGGGCCGGGCTGGCGGCCTCCACGGCGGTGGGCAGCAGGCCCCGTTCGCGTAGCAGCGCGCGGGCGTGGCGCAGCGAATCGGCCTCGATCAGGCCGCTCCTGGTCTTGCCGTCGGTGGTCAGTGCGCGGTAGCTGAAGGCGGCCATGGCGTTCAATCGCTGCGAATGATGCGCAGCACTTCGTCGACGCTCGTCATGCCGCAGGTAACGAGAAGGCGCGCCTCGTCCATCAGGGAATTCATCTTGCTACTCAAGTATTGCTGCATCTCCATCTCTCCGGCCCGCTGGTTGATCAGTGTCGCCAGTCCGGCGTCCACCACGGCCAGCTCATAGATGCCGACCCGGCCGCGATAGCCGGTCTGATTGCAGTGACTGCAGCCCCGGCTCCGATAGCTGGCTGCTCCCTCGAGTTCGGGTCTGTTGAGCAGCTGCGCTTCTTCCTGCGTTATCTGCACAGGCTCACGGCAGTGTTGGCAGAGTCGCCGAACCAGCCGCTGGGCCAGCACGCCTTTCAGACTGGAGGCGACCAGGAAGGAGTCGATGCCGATATCGCGCAGGCGGGTGATCGCGCCGACAGCACTGTTGGTATGCAGGGTCGACAATACCAGGTGGCCGGTTAGGCTCGCCTGGATCGCCACCTCGGCGGTTTCCGCGTCGCGGATCTCGCCGATCATCAGCACGTCCGGGTCCTGACGCAGCATCGCCCGCAGCCCCTTGGCGAAGGTCATGCCGGCGCGGGTATTCACCTGCGTCTGTCCCACGCCCTCGATGGCGTATTCGACGGGATCTTCCACCGTGAGGATGTTGCGCGAGCTGGTGTTGAGCATGCCGAGGCCGGCATAGAGCGTGGTGGTCTTGCCCGAGCCGGTGGGGCCGGTGACCAGGATGACGCCGTTGGGCTGCAGCAGCAGGCGCTCGAAGGCCTGGTGGGTGTTCTCGGGCATGCCGAGGTCGCTGAGGCTGAGGCGCGCCGTCTGCTTGTCCAGCAGGCGCATCACCACCCGTTCGCCGTAGCTGGAGGGCAGGGTCGAAACCCGTACGTCGAGGGCGCGGCCGCCGATGCGCAACGCCGTGCGACCGTCCTGCGGCACGCGCTTCTCGGCGATGTCGAGCTTGGCCATGACCTTGATGCGCGAGGTCAGCAGGGTGGCCAGCTTGTAGTTGGGGGACAGTATTTCGCGCAGCACGCCGTCGATGCGGAAGCGCACCGACAGACGCTTTTCGTAGGGTTCGATATGGATATCGGAGGCGCCTTCCTTGATCGCCTCGGTCAGCATCGCATTGATCAGGCGAATGATCGGCGCATCGCCTTCGGCGGCGAGCAGGTCTTCGTTCTCCGGCAGTTCATCAATCAGTTCGAACAGATCGTCGTCGTCGCCGATCTTCTCGATCAGTTGCATGTCGGCCTGACCGCTCTGCTGGTAGAGCCTTCCCAGGCGCTGTTCCAGTTGCTCGACCGTGACCTGCAGCAGCGTCAGTTCCGTATCGAGGAAACGCCTGGCCTCGAGGATCGCCTCGAGAGGCGTCTGCTCGATGTGGTAACACCTCAGGCGGCCCTCCTCGGGCTCGACGACCAACCGATAGCGGTCGGCGAAGCCGAACGGCAGCCGCTGGGGCAGGGTTTTGGCATCCGCCTGCTCTGCGGCGGGAATCGGTGAATCGGCCATGTCCGTTTATTTCTCGGGCGGCAACACGTTGATCGAGGCGGGGCCAAGACCTGTCCATTCGGGCAGGACTGCCGGCTTCTCTTCCGGAAACAGCTCCACGGCGCTGTCCTTGTCTCTCAATTGCCGGTCCCGAATGAAACCGTATTTGGCCTTGCTGACCGAGGTCAGCATTTGCTGATCGCGAATGATGGTGGGGCGTATGAAGACCATCAGATTGCGACGGACGATCCGACTGCCGTCCGAGCGGAACAGGCGACCCACCACCGGCAAGCTGCCCAGCACGGGTACCTTCGATCCCGCCTCGCTGATGTCGTCGTCGATCAATCCGCCCAGGACGATGGTCGCGCCGTGATCGACCAGGACGGCGGTCTTGATTTGACGCTTGTTGAAGCTGACGCCGTCATCGCCAATCTGCTGGCCCAGCGAGGAGACTTCCTGTTCGATCTGCAGTTGCACGGCACCGCCCTCGTTGATCTGCGGGGTGATGAGCAGCTTGACGCCGACGTCCTTGCGCTCGATCGTCCGAAATTGGTTGTTTGCGTCGTTGTCGTTGCTGAGCGTCGAGCCCGTGGACACGGGTATTTCCTGGCCCACCAGTATGGAGGCCGCCTGGTTGTCCAGGGTCAGCAGGCTGGGGGTGGAGAGAATGTTCGATTTCGCATCGTCCTGCAGCGCCTTCAAGAGCACGGCGAAGTTCAGGCCCGAGTCGCTGAAGCGCCCCACGCCGGCAGTCAGGCCGCCGACGTTTCTCAGTGCGCCTGGCACTGATATTGGCGTGTCGCCAGTCGTGGTGGCGTCCAATATCCCGTTGAGGCCATTGCCGAGATTGGTGAAATTGGTGCCGGCCAGTGCCCGTCCGCTGCCGTTGCGATCCGCGAGCAGCCACTGGACGCCCAGTTCCTTGGCCCGATCTTCCGCCATTTCCACGATGATCGCTTCCACCAGGACCTGCGCGCGGCGGATATCGAGTTGTTCGATCAATTGCCCGAGGTCGCGAATGATCCTCGGGCTGCCCGACATGACGATGCTGTTGGTCGCCTCGTGGGCCTTTATATGGATGGCGTTCTGATTGGTCCCGGCGGATTCCGGGGGGCCTTGCCCTCCTCTTCGCTGATGGTGCCGCTGATCTTTTCCAGCACCGCCGCCAGGTCCTCGGCCTTGGCGTACTTGAGGTAGTGAACCCGGGTGTTGTTGTCGGTCTGGACCTCGCTGTCGAGTTCCTTAATGACCTGGCGGAGATACTCGCGATTCGATTCGTCGGCCCGGATCAACAGGCTGTTGGTCCGGGCGTCCGCCTTGACGATGGGCATCAGGCGCGCGCCTTCGCTGCCCTTGGTCTGCTCGCGGATCAATGCCGTCAGGGTTTCGCTCACTTCCGGCGCGGAGGCATTCTGTAGCCAGATGATCTCGGTATCGTCGCTATCGGCCTTGTCCACCCGTTCGATGACCTCCAATAGCCGCCGGACATTGGCCTCGCGGTCGGTGATCAGAATGACGTTGGAGGCGGGGTAGGGCGTGATGATACCGCTCTGGTTATCCACCAGCGGACGCAGGATGGGCACCAGGGCGGCTACGTCGACGTTTTGCACTTGAACTACACGGGTGACGATTCTTTCACTGGTATGCGTCGGGGAATTGTTGCCACCCTGAACTTCGATCCCTTCCAGTTTCGCGCCTTGCTGGGGAATCACCTTCAGTATGTCTTTTCCCACATTGATGACGGAGTATCCGTTGACGCCGAGCTGCACCAGAAAGATTTCGTAGAGTTCCTCTTTTGTCACCGATTTCGGAGTGCTGATGCTGACCTTTCCCTTGACGCGCGGGTCCATGACGATGGTTTTGCCCGTGAGCTTTCCGATGCTGGCGATGAACTCCGAAATATCGGTGTCGCGCATGTCGAGGCTGTAGTCGTCGGCCCCGGCCGGGCATGCCAGCAGCCACGAAGTGAACAGTAATGACGCAGCAAGCGTCTTGATAGACCGTTTTCCCGGTCTGCCTGCATGCGTCGGCTGGCGTAGGCCGGAGAGGGACTCTGCCCCGCTTTCACACCCCATCGACTGGGTAACCACTGCATCTGCGTATCGAGAGGACACTGAGGCAGATAAGTCAAAAGTAAAGGGGTATTTATAATGCACGGCTGTATCCGTTTATTCGGCAAACTATGAAATTTCACGTTAAACGGATCCATCCGTAATATTTCCCAGGAAAGCGAGGCGGAGTCCAAGGCTAGGGTGGCACACTGCCTTTGCGTATCGCCCTGGTACTGTCGGCCAGCTCGTTCAGGCCGAGTTGTCGATAGGCGCCAACCATCATCTCCAGCGCGCCGCCGACGGCGGCGCTGTCGGGATAGCGCTCGATGATGTAGCGACAGCGGTTCACCACCGCCACGGGCTGATTGCGCTGCCAATGGAGCCTGGCGGCCTGTAGCTCGTTGTCCGCCAGACGTTCCTCGACCTTGGCCAGCGTTTCCTTGGCGCGCCCGGCGTACTGGCTGTCGGGGTAGCCTTGTCTCAGGCGCCCGAGATCCTCCGCCGCCTGACGAACCTGCGCGGCCGAGGGGGCGGGCCTGAGGGCCAGCAGCGCATGGGCGCGCAGATAGAGCGCATAGTCCATACGCTCCGTACCGGTATGCGCCTCGATCAGTTGCGTTGCCAGTTGTGCCGCCTCCTTCGGCCGGTCGAGTTGCAGCTGGCTGTAGGCCAGGGCCAGCGTCGCCTCGATACGCCGCTCGCCCTGCGGCTCGGCGCGTAGCAGTTCGGCCAGCCGGGCCGCCGCTGCCTCGTACCGGCGGGACTGGATGAGTTCCATGCTCTCCTCGTAGAGCGCCCCCTCGGGCGGGGCGGAACGCAGGTTTTTTCCGAAGGGGGTGCAGCCAGTCGCCAGCCCTGCCAGCAAGGCGAGCGCAACGAGGCGGCTAGCTGATCGGCGGAGGGTCATCCGGGTCCGTACCTCTTCAAAAGACAGCTCATGGATCAATTTCGATATCCCGGGTCCGTTCGCCCCGGCGCACGGCGACTCGAATCCGCTTCGCCGCCCGCGCCGGCTCCGCCAGGCCGTGGCGATCGGCTCGTCTGGAGCGGCGCCGTGGCGGCGATGGAGACCTTTGTGTCATTCAGGGCGGGCTTTTCCAGCTCGACGTATTGCTGCTGACCGGACACCTCGAACACCACCCGGTCCGCCAGGATTTCGGTCAGCCTGGCGTCGCCGTTGCCTGACAGTTTGTCGCCGACGGCATAGGCTCGCTGCCGGCCGGCTTCTGCGAGGATGGCCACGGAAGTGCTCCCCTGGGGGGCCTTGACGACGCCCAGCAGCTTGACGCTCAGACGGCTTTTCACCTGCGTCGCAAGCGCCTTCTGGGCCGGCTCCTCTGCAAGCGAGCCGAACAGTTCCGCCTGCTGGATGGCCTCGAGATCGAGCGTCGGCGTATCGCCCGGTGTTGCCTCGCGTCGCTCGAGTGGCGCCGCGGAGGCCGATGACTCGGGCCAGAAGAGCGTTTTGGCGATCTGCACCGCCTGGATCGAGGCAACTGTCAGCAGAATCATGCTGAGCGCTCTGGGTAGCGTTGCGGCGGCTATCCGGTGCCCAATCAGATCATTCAACATGCGTAAAGCCATCTCGAAACGGTGCGGATCGGAATGTCGGTCGGAGGGGCGACCCGCTGGCGGGCCGCCCCCGTTAAAGCGAACCGCTCGGTGACGAGCAGGCTCACTCTCACTCCTGGGCCTGGGTGTCCGGAACCCAGGCGGCCAGGTAGCCCTTCACGTCCACGCTCTGGGTGCCCTTGACCTGAACGGTGAGGCGGCCGTCCTTGTCGGTCTTGAGCCGCTCCGCGTGGTAGGTAGGTCGCGCTGTCATTCGGCTGATAGATCGCGAACGCCTGGAAGATGACATGTTCGTCGAGTTTCTCGTGGGAGACGAAGAGGGCAGCAGGGCGTGGGCAGTGCACCTGACGAGCCGTGAATGTGCCGCAAGCAGCGACACCCATGGGCACTGGAGCGTTGTCGGGGAAGCATAGGATACCTTAATTCGGAGGCAGCGCTGTCTTTGCGGGGGCTGAATTCGCCGCACAACACATCTGTCACCGTGATTTTGTTGTTTTTGTCTCTTGTCATCCGGGGGCGTCGTTGGCGCTCCGAAACGAACAGATAGCTAAATAGCTAAGAAGAATCAAGCCCGATGACCGTAGGCGACTGCCGACTTTATCTGGGTAACGTTATCTTATTCATTGAGCTTTGTGCAAGGAAATCTAGACGAGGCAATCGCATGATGGGGTGGGTGCAGCCATTCACGCCCTCTCCCCCGGCCCCTCTCCCATTGATGGGAGAGGGGAGAAAGGGGGTCATGCGATTGCCCGGGAAATCTAGATGAATCGTTTTACTTGAGCGAATTTATGGAATAAGCCACTTGTCAAACAAAACTTCAGGCACTAAGGTTGCGCTATCTCAATGGCCTTGACTTGGGCGCGGGCTTACTTTCCTGCCCGCGTTGGGTAGCCCTGACGGCAGTCGACAAAAACAACAAAATGGCAGTAGCAGACTCTGCTTTGCGGTGTTACGGATCGCAAAGAAAGCGCTGTCTCAGAGCTAAGAGGTATCCCTAATGCTTCCAGCTGTCCATGCGCGCACGATCGTGGGCGATGTTCCTCCTTCCCCTAGATGCCCTTGGCCTTTTCCTGGCAGCCACTCTGCACCGGGAAGACAGCGGACATTGCCTGCTGCGGTTATCTGCAGCTACGAGTCAAATCCCTCCGCCACTGACTTCCGACCCTGGGGCCCTTGCTCCTGAGGTCGTACACCTCAAGGAAAAAGCGCGATACGCAAGGAAACGCGCCTCTTGCTTACCAATAATCCCAACAATAGGAAGCTCGTATGTTTCGTCGCAAATATCTTGGCACCACTGCTATGACCGCTGTAGCGCTATCCTTGGCGTCGCTCTACGGGGGCGCTTATGCTGACAATCCCCAGGCAGCCCAGACCGGGGAGGACGGGGTAGATAACTCGGTGATCTTCCCAGCCTATCCACTCGAGCCGAACGCTCGCGATGAAACGGTCACCGTGTCGGTAACCAATCAGGAAGCGGCGCAGCGCACCTATACGATCAGCACGACGATGGACCTTCGTGACGATGCCGAGAAGCAGCGGATTTTCACCGAAGATGCCGCGCACCCCTTGCTGCGGAGCGGCAATTTGATGTTCGATGGCCTGTTCGCCATGGCCATGGACGACTTGAAGATGCTGAGTGTCAGCGAGATCCGTGACGGCAGCTACAACGCTGGCGAGCCCATTGCCTGCAACTGTTTCCAGACAGGAGAAAAATGGACCTACGTCTGGACCCGTGACTTGTCCTATGCGGCCCGGCTCGGCTTGGCCGAGCTTAATCCTGCGCAAGTTATCAATTCGCTGCGCTTCAAGACCAGCGACTTCCGTGAAGGGGCTCAGTCGCCTGCGAGCCTTCCCGAGGGCACCCTTCAGATTGTCCAGGATACCGGCTCCGGCGGCAGTTGGCCGGTGAGCACGGACCGTGTGACCTGGGCTCTGGCGGCCGAAAGCGTTCTCAACAGCCTGTCCGGTGAGGCCTACGACAAGTTCTCGGATTATGCCTACGCCGCCTTGCGCGGCACCATTGAAGCTGATCGCCAGGCGGCATTCGATCAGGCGCTCGGCCTGTATAACGGTGAGCAATCCTATCTTGACTGGCGCACGCAGACCTACGCGACCTGGATCGTCGATAACCTGAGTCACATGTCCGAGTCCAAGGCTCTGTCGACCAACGTCGTTCATTACCAGGCGCTGCGACTGACCGCGCGACTGGCCCGTGAACATGGTGATGCGCCGCTGGCGCAGCGCTATGGTGATTGGGCCGATGCGCTGAAGGACAAAATCAATAAACATTTCTGGCTGGAAGAGGCTGGTTTATACGCGAGTCTGACGAGCGCGGCCGAGGATCAGGCACCCGTCGAAAAATTCGACATGCTCGGCTCGGCTCTGGCCATCCTGAGCGGGATCGCTCCGTCAAGCCGTGCATCGGAGGTTCTGGCCAACTATCCGCATGGCGAGCTGGGCGTTCCGGTGTATTACCCGCAGCAGCCGGGTATAGAGGTCTATCACAACCGTGCGCTATGGCCCTTTGTCACTGCATATGAGCTGCAGGCGGCTGCCAAGGTCCGTAATGCGGCGGTCGCAGATAACGCGATCCAATCCCTCGTGCGGGGAGCGGCATTGAATCTCTCCAACATGGAAAACCTGGAGTGGCTGACCGGAAAGCCTTTTTATGATGATGGCCCGGTGATCAACTCCAAGCGTCAGCTGTGGTCTGTCGCGGGTTATCTGAATATGGTCATCGGGACGATATTTGGATATCAAGTCCACAAGTCTGGAATTACGGTCGAACCATTCCTTACGGCCAAAGCACGGCAGTTGTTCGGTAATTCACCCCAGGCACGGCTTTCCGGACTCCACTACAAGGGCCGCTCTCTCGACGTGGTGCTGAATTTGCCGGAGGCGATGTCCGGGACAGGCTACTACATGGTTGAGACGGTACGCTTGAACGGAGCGCCGGTTACCGGCGTCATCGAAGAAAGTCAGCTGAACGATGCTGCGAACGTCATCGAAGTCGACTTCGGTGATTTGCATGCCGGTGATACGCGTATCACCATGGCGCCAGAGGTCGATCCAGGCGATCATCGGGATCCGCGTGTCTTTGCTCCTGTCGAACCGCAGGTCACCTCCATTGTGCAAAAAGATGGCAAGTACACTGTCCACTTTACGGATAATGGAAATACCGGAATTTCGAGCGACTCGGTGTACTATCGTATTTTCCGGGATGGCAAGCTCGTTGACGATCGATTGACGCAGATGAGCTGGACTGACCGCAGCAAGGCTCCCGCCGGATCCCGTGTCTGCTATGCAGTGCAGGCAGTCTTCAGCAGCAGTGGCCATCGTTCGCATCATTCGGCGCCGTTCTGCTCCGATGAGGCAGCGGTCCAGGTCATTCCTGTGACCGATGCTCGCGTGCTTAGTAATGTTGCGGTAACGCCGCCCTCTGACGGTATTACCGAGCCGACGTTGCGCGACTGGGGTGCTCCCACCGATACGCTGGAAATCCAGGACATCTCTATCAGGGAGTCTGGTCGCTACGCCATCGAGCTGGTCTATAACAACCATCAATATGCCATTAATACCGGGGTCACCAACGCGGTGAAACAAATTGACGTGCTGAGAGGCCGCAACAAGGTGGTAGCTACCGGTATCGTGCAAATGCCGCATGTCGATCCGCGTAATGGTGAGCAACCGCTGAGGACGTCTACGGAGATGGCGGTCGATCTGGAACCCGGGACCTATCGTCTCGTGTTCAGCGATTATTTCAATATGAGTTATCTGAAGTCGAATGCCCTCTATTCCGGTAGCGGCGGAATAGGCGGTCCTGTCAATCGGGCCAGCATTGCCAAGGTGCGGATTGTGAAACTCGGGCCTTCGGACATCCGCTAAGCATGCATGCCTGATCGGTGACGCCGAACGTTCAGGTTAAGAGGCAGCCAAAAGCACGGCTTTTGGCTGCCGGCACTGTCACGTTGTTGGCAGGTTGACGGAGATGCGGCGACAATCCCAGCTATAAAACGAGCCACTCTGCAGCACGACGCCCTTGTCACCGATGCCATTTCCTATGCTTTCAATTACCCATATCTGCGACCGGTCCATATGAGCTTGTGACAAGAGGTCGCCCCATGATTCATTGGAGGCACCGAAACGCATAGCCGAGGTGTCCCATGGACCGCTCTGTTTTGGCTGACGCCTCCTGGATTGAACAGGAACTCGCCGGCTCGACGTTCCGGGACGAACGCCTTGGCCGGCGGCTGCGCAAGCTGCTGCTGCAAATGGCGAATGCCGTGGGAGAACCCATCCCGCTGGCCTGCCAGGACTGGGCGAATACCAAGGCGGCCTACCGCTTCCTTTCCAACACGGCAGTAGACGAGGCGCGGATTCTGGCCGGGCATTTCCAGTCGACGCGTATTCGCGCTGCTGCCGTCGACGGTCCCCTGCTGGTCCTTCAGGATACGACCGAGTTTTCGTACAAGCGGGCGCACCCCGAGCAGATCGGCACGCTTACCACCATCCCCGGCCGGAAAACCGATGGCCGCAGGCCCATGCATACGCTCTGTGGCCTGCTGATGCATTCCAGCCTGGTCGTCACGCCGGAGGGGCTCCCCCTGGGACTGGCCGCAATCCGCTTCTGGACACGCTCGAAGTTCAGGGGAGTGACGGCTCTCAAGCGCCGGATCAATCCGACCCGCGTGCCGATCGAGCACAAGGAGAGCGTCCGCTGGCTGGAAAACCTGCGCGATGCTACCGCGCTGCTCGGCGATCCGGCACGGCTGGTCCATGTCGGGGACCGGGAAAACGATATCTATGAGTTCTTCTGTGCGGCACGCTCTGCCGGTACCCATTTCCTTGTCAGGACCTGTGTCGACCGCCTGGCCGGCAGCGGCAAACAGACGATTGCCGACCAGATGAGCGAGGTTGCCGTCCAGGGACTTCATGACGTCCTGGTCGAAGAGGGCAGGAAAACCACCCGAGCCATCGTCGAGCTTCGTTATCGTCGTATCCACGTGCTACCGCCGATCGGCAAGCAGAAACGTTATTCGGCCATCGACCTGACCGTGATCCAGGCGCGGGAGCGTGGGGAGCCGAGCGGCAGGCCGGCCATCGACTGGCAACTCATCACCGACTTGCCGGTCACCTCGCCGCAGGAGGCGATCGAGAAGCTTGACTGGTATGCCCTGCGCTGGAAGATCGAGTCGTTCCACAAGATCCTGAAATCCGGCTGCCGTGCGGAGGAAGCCAGGCTCAGGACGGCCGAGCGTCTGGTCAATCTCATAGCCTTGTTCTGCATCATTGCCTGGCGTCTGTTCTGGATGACCATGCTCAACCGCACCGAGCCCGAGGCCTCTCCCCGCATTGCCTTGACCCGGGACGAAATTGGCCTGCTTGACCGGATGATCGACGCCACCGGCCAACCTCCTCCATCGAGGACACTTTCCGACTACCTGATTCACATTGCGAGGCTTGGCGGCTATCTCGCCCGTGCCTCGGATCCGCCACCCGGCAATGTCGTTCTCTGGCGAGGCTGGTGCCGTCTCATGGACATCAAGCTGGGAGCACTACTCGTCGCTTCCCGCTATGGGTAATTGAAAGTTTCCTATGCCGGTTACCGCTTCCCACCCGAGATGATATGCGGTGTGGCTGTACTACCGTTTCCCTCTTGAGCCTGCGCATGGTCGAAGAGTTGCTGGCTGCGTGTGGCATCGAGCTGACCTACGAGACAGTACGGCGCTGGTCGGTGGGGTTTGAACCGCCCGTTATCGGACTTCAGGGGAATACTTCGTTGCTGACTTCATGGCTCCATCCTCTCAAAGGTTGGAGCCTCCGAGATTCCCGGAGCGGTTCATTCGCGACCCGACCGCCTTACGTCAGGTCATCCTGGCCTGCTCCGCTCGATTTGGTCCCGTTCGCTACGAGAACACGAGAGTAGCGGCTCGCCGCTGCGACCTTGCACTGGATCGCTGCCGTGAGCCTGAATTGACCGCTGGCGCCCATCAGGGGCAGCTCCACCTGGATGGGAAGGGCAGGCTTGAACAAAGAGGCTCAGGCCCATCGGGCTTCCCCCTGGCTGCCATGGATTATTGCCGCCGACGGAAGGCAGTCTGCAAGGAGATCGCTGGTTCCTCACGCGGTCTGCTCGAGCACCGTTCTGCCCCGGTCACGCCGATATGCCATGAGGTTGAGTTACCGAGCGCGGCCACAAGCGCCTGAAAGCACCGGGCAAGCGGTGCGGCGCTTGCCCGGTGCGATGTACACCCTCAGGTCATTGCGCGAGTTTTTCCGGGACGATGGGGTAGTGATCCCACACTGCCTGGTCGGTCATCGAGCGAACCAGCTTGACGTATTCGGCATGGGTCCAGGCCAGGGGGGTGGCGGAGTTCGTGCCTTCTCCCTTCTCGAAGCCATGGGTGCTGTTGTCACCCACGCCGTCCCAGACCTGTTCCGGCAGCATCATGCCTTCATTGGCGAACAGCTCCATGCTCTTGACGTAGGTGTTTTTGAGCTGCATCAGTTGCTCGTCGCTCAACGCGCTGACCCCTTCCGGCAACCGGGCCTTGGCGAGTGCCAGCTCGTAATGGCCCCGCTCGCCGGTAAAGAACGGCCAGACCCGGCCCCGGTCCGAGCCCGGCTCGGAGGTCATCCAATTGCCGCCGGTGTTTAGATTTTCGCCGTAGCCATCGTTGCCGTAGCGACGCCAGCCGGGGAATTCGCCTACGACTCCGGGGTAGGTGAAGGTGTATTTAAGCTTCAGGTGCTCGGGCAGCACCTGGCTGTCGAGCTCTCCCAGCGAATCGACGATGTGGGGATCGGTGGCGGGCCGAACGCCGTAACGCACCAGCTCCAGAAAACCGGCGTCGAGAATCTGGCTTTCCGGCAGTCCGGCATAGCCGTTGCTGTAACTCAGGGTGCCGCCGTCGTTGGGGTCGTCGTTCTGGGTAATGCGCAGGTAATAGCGTCCGTCGCCCAGCTCGCCGCTGCGGGTGAACATGCTCGCTTCCACTTTGTCGGAGTAATCCTTTGCGGTGTTCAGGAAAGTCTGCGCCGCATTGGTATCACCCGCATGCTCGGCGATGTCGGAGGCCGCTGTCAGGCCGGCGATGAGTGCTGCCGTGGTCGAGGGCGAGTAGCCCCATTGCTCTTCCCAGCGCTCCTGCTGGGTCAGCGGTGGGGTGATGTTCCAATCGTTCCAGCCGAGTTTGATCTGGCCGCCCTTGACCAGGAATTCCGCCGCCGGCTTGAGCATGTTCTGGTACCAGTCGGTGATCTGGTTGTCGTCCAGTATCCCGGCCTGCCAGAGTTTCCAGCCCAGCATGATGGGCATGGCGGTCTGGTCGAGCTGGACCGACATCCATTCGAGCTCGCCATCGACATGGGTCTTTTGCAGGAACCAGCCGGTAGCGCCCTCGTTGCCGGGGGTGTCTTCTCTGACCTGAACCTTCTTCAGGTATTCGAAGGCAACCTTCGGCGTCTGGCGGTCGCCGAGCGCCAGCAGCGCCATCGCGCACTGATAGAAGTCACGTGGCCAGACGGCCTTGTAGCCGGTACTGCTCTGCTCGGCGGAAGTCGTATCGCCCCAGGGGTTGGACAGGGAGGCGATCAGCGCCCCGGCGTTGCTCTTGTCCTCCTGGGCCTTGAGCACCATGGCGCTGACGTTGAGCAGCTTGCCGTTGTCCGTGCTCTGCGCATACATGGCCGGCAGGGCGGACAGGGATTGCAGATAATCCTGCCAGCCGATCGCCTTGCCCTCGCCATTGTAGTGGGCCAGCACCTTGGCGTAGCCGCGGGCAAGCGTCTTGTCCGCGGCCTTGTCGGCCTCCGTGCGGCTCTTCCCGAACCCGACGACCAAGTCGATTGTGGTTTCGGTGCCCTTCAAGGGAAGGCGCGCCAGCAGGGCGACGTTGCCCTGCTGTGACCCAGTGCTGGTGTGCTGGTTGTCGAGCTTGCCATCCTTCTTCAGGTCGGTCAGGCCGTCGGAGGTTCCGGCAAAGCCGACGGTGGCGTTCTCCAGGGGCTGGCTGGCCTTGACCACCAGCGTCGTCTCGTCTTGCTGGGCGTACAGCGCCTGCCGGTCGACGAAGGCGGTGTCGCCGCTGCCGGTGTTGCCGATCGCCGGATCGACGTGCACATAGGCCTGGATGGCCGGATCGGTGCTGCGGAAGATGACCCGCATCATCAGGGAGTTCGTGTTCGGATCGGTGAACACGTGTTTCTCGATCTCGTACAGGCCTTCCTTGTCGCGATTGATGATCTTGTAGGCGAGCGAATTGGGGCGGCCCTCGCCGTCGACCGACAGGTAGTGAATTTCGCTGTCGGTGTCCTGCGCTTCCAGATCCACGAAGTCCGGCCCCTGGATAACCAGTTGCAACTCCCTGAGCTGAGCTTCATGAATCAAGCCGAACATGGTCTCGGTGATGATCCCCTGGGCCAGGGAGAACCAGACTTTCGACACGGGGCCGGTGGCCGCCGAAGGGGCATATTGGCCATCTTCGTTGTACTGCTCGTAGGAGGTGCCGATACCGGTTTTTCCCGAATAGGACCAGAACGGTGCGTTTCCCGGCGCGCCCGGGGCCACGCTCTCCACCACGCCGGTACCGGGGGCGGCACCCAGCGCGGTTTGACAGAGGCCCACGGCGCTTACCATGACGCTCAGCAGTGTTTTGCGGAACCTTGTTGGCTGCATGTCATTTCCTTTTTTTGAGGGGGGATAACAACGTTGGAAAATCGCCGTCGCAGCCGCTCCGAGCGGGAGCCGGTTGCTTTGGATGGGGGAGGATCGTTCAGCGAGTCTCAGCCGAAGCTTCGAGCCATCGCTTCGAGGCATCGAGGGGCGCGCGCTGGCAACGCCTCCCCGATACGCAACCACGGGGAGATTTGCCGGCCCGGCATGGTTGGGTATTGCTCGATGAGTGAGGGGATTGGACCTGCCGGGGCGCTGCGAGAGGCAGCTCTACCGCCGGCCGCCTGCACCATGCGCTTCGTCGTGAAGGTGTGCGGAGGACGGGAGGCGGAAATTCCGGTGCTTGAGAATGAGATCACTGCGCTGGCAAAGCGCTTTAGGAGTGCAGGGTTGGCGGCGATCGGCGAACCCGTGTTCAGCACCATGGAGCTGGAGGAAAGCATAGGTTTCTTCCTTGGCATGGAGACAGCGCTACCTACACAAATCAATGCTGATGGTAAAGCGAAATCTGTCGCCGTTAGCTTGTTGTTGTTGTTGCTTGCCACTGATACTGGTCGGAAGCGGGCGGGTGGCTGGGTGAAAACACACCCCGACAAGTTCAGCGCCATAAAGATAGCGCTAACTTATCCTTTGGAATTTTGTTTGGCAAGAATCCTTCTTTGCATCCGTAGCGTCGCTAGTGCAGTTTGGCGTCGCACGTCGCCATGACGGTCGTGTGGCGGTCGAGACGAGCAACACCCGCTGGTGCTCGGATGGCTTCGAATTTCGCCGCGACGATGGCGATCGCCTGCGCGTGACCTTTGCCCTCGACTGCTGCGACCGGGAAGCCATGGCCAACCCCCCACGGCTACAGCGGTGACGATGTCCGCGATGTCATGCTCGAGGCCGTCGAGAGGCGCTTCGGCCAGACGTTGCCGCCTGCACCGATCCAATGGTTGAGCGACAACGGCTCGGCTTACACCGCCGAGCAGACCCGGGCCTTCGCCCGGGAGATCGGCTTGCTGCCGCTGACCACGCCGGCCTGCAGCCCACAGAGCAACGGCATGGCGAAAAGCTTCGTGAAAACGATCAAGCGCGATTACATCGCCCACATGCCCAGGCCGGACCGCCTGACGGCGCTACGCAACCTGGAGATTGCCTTCCAGCATTACAACAAGGAGCATCCGCACAGTGCCCCGAATTACCGCTCGCCTCGAGAGTTCAGGCGAATGACCGCGGCATCAACTTAACGGGGTTGCGGTGTCCGGTTTGAGAGGGGCAAGTCCAGGCGACCTCCTTACGCATCAGCTCGAGGGATTCGATGCGCCTATCAACATGCGTCGAGAGGTTTCAAAGCGGAGCAAGACAAAATATCGGTCGGAGAGGACGGCCCGCTGGCGAGCCGCCCTCCCTTCAAGCGAACCGCTCGGTGACGAGCAGGTTCACTCCTGGGCCTGGAGGTCCGGAACCCAGGCGGCCAGGTAGCCCTTCACGTCCACGTTCTGAGTGCCCTTGACCTGAACGGTGAGGCGGCCGTCCTTGTCGGTCTTGAGCCGTTCCGGCTGGTAGCCCATGGCGTCGACGAACCACTGGTTGCGGTGCTGCGCCCCCATGTCGACGGTGATCGTCGTGTCCAGCGCCGGGTTGTTGCCGGCGACCACGGCCACACCCGTCTTGCGGTCGTTGCCGAGACGGATGTTGCTGACCAGGTCCTCGCCGTTGCTGCCGGTGTTGCTGTTCTCGTAGCGGATCACCTGCTCGCCCTTGGCGAACTGCTTGCGCAGCTTGAGGATGTTCACGATGTCGTCGCGGTACGGTGTCGGGGTCGACATGTACGGCTTCGAGGACACGAACATGTCGCCGTAGAAGACCGTCGGCACGGTGTCCTTGGTGGTCAGCAGGATGGCGTACATGGCCGGGACGTTGTGGGGCGCCCACTGCTTCTCGACGCTGTTGCGGTCGGCGTCGTACTTCTCCAGCTGGCGCAGCTCGTAGGGCTGGCTGTTCGGCTCGTAGCCTCCGGCTTCTTCCTCGGTCAGCGGGACGGTCACCAGGATGTTGTGCTCCTGGTCATGGTTGTTCACGAACGACCAGTTGGGCAGCGCCGGACCGCCGTTGACCCGGTCGATCAGCGACGCCTCGAAGGCGTAGCGCAGCGGCGCCCAGTCGCGGCCGAAGGAGAACATCAGGCCCGAGAAGGGGCCGGCGTCCATGGCCATCTGGCCGTAGTTGTTGG
This sequence comes from Azotobacter salinestris, assembly GCF_009363155.1. Taxonomy (NCBI): domain Bacteria; kingdom Pseudomonadati; phylum Pseudomonadota; class Gammaproteobacteria; order Pseudomonadales; family Pseudomonadaceae; genus Azotobacter; species Azotobacter salinestris. Next base: position 2,203,268 of record NZ_CP045302.1, on the reverse strand, counting down.
ACTGCTCGAAATCGACCTGCTGGGCCACATAGGACTCGATATAGCTCAGGTGCTCGTTGACGTCCTCGCCGGCGAAGTAGTTGAGCCGCTGAGTCACCTCGTCGCGCAGCATATCGGTGTTGATGTGGGAGGCGGCATCGATGCGGAAGCCGTCGAAACCGAAGTCGAGCAGATATTTCTGCCAGTTCAGCTGCTCCTGCTGCACGTCTTCGCGGATGGTGTCGAGGTCGTTGCCCACCAGGTACTCGAAGTCGAGCACGTTGGTACCGATGTGCGACGGGTCGTTCTCGGGACCGTCGTAGCGCAGAACGCCGGCCATGGCGTTCTCTTCCGATTTCTTCGAGTAGCCGGGCTGGGCAGCCAGGTACTCATCCATCAGCGGGCCGATGGGGTTGGGGGTGGTCCGCAACTCGCTCAGCATGGTGGCACGAATTTCTTCGTCGGTGCCCGTATAGCCATTTTCGCGTGCGAAGGCCAGGAAGCCCTGGTTGACGACATCGGAGCGCGGCTCTTCGTAGTACAGGAAGAGCGGCGCATACACCGCGTTGGATTCGTTGTCCGCATTTTCAATCGCGAACCAGCTGTCGGCCAGCAGATAGTTGTCAATGGTGTTGATCGTGCCGTACTTGGCCGCGTCGCTCTCGGCCAGCCACTGCGGCAGGTAGTTGTCGGGATGCTGCGGACCGAAGTAGCGCCAGGGCACATTGTTCGCATCGGCGAGTACCCGGAACATGCCCTGGTACTGGGTCGTGGTCCCGTGGAAGTGGAAGTAGTCCCACTCCTTGATCACGCCGTGCTCGGCCTGCCCCGGCGCCGAGCCCTTGCTGTAGGTCGAGTAGAGGTACTTGTCGATGGAGGGATTGTTCGGGTTGCCGTACATGTCGACGCCCGTCACGGGCAGTACATGGCGTTCATTCAGACCGATGATTTGGTTCGGAACCACGTCGACCTGGATGCGGATGTCGTTGTTGTGCAGGGCGCCGATGGCCGCCTTCAGCTCGTCGGCGGTACCGTACTTGGTCGGGCCCTTGTCGTAGGCGCCAAGGTCATAGCGGTCGGCGATCGCATAACCCTCGCCGTATTTGGAATCGGAGGCGGCGCGATAGGGCGGCGGCGACCAGACATCGGTGATGCCCCACTGCGCCAGCTGCGGGGCATTGTTGGCCAGGGCCTTGTAGGTCGCGTTGTCGTTCGGCTGATAGAGCGCGAACGCCTGGAAGATGACGTGCTCGTCGAGCTTCTCGTTGGAGACGAAGACGTCGCCCGACGTGGGCTGCCGGACTTCGGGCTTGCCCATCTCGACCTTCACGCTGCCATCCGGCTCGGTGGTGATCGCCTGGATACCGAGAAGCTGGCTCTTGCCTTTCTGGCTTTCCTCGGTGGACGTGTCGGGTGTCACTTCCTGCCACTTCACGCCGCCTTTGCCGTCGGGCACCTGCTCGAGCGCCGTGGGGGCCGGTGCCGCAACCGCTGCGCCTGACAACAGGCCTGAAATCGTGATGCTGAGTAGGGAAATTGCAAAAAATTGGCTTGGTGATGCTCTCATGGGGAGTCGCTTTACCTTGTGTGATGAGAAGTCACGACAGGGGCGCTGCCAGGGGCAACTTCCTGCTGGCCAGGGTGGCGTCGGGTGTGCTCATGTCGATACCCCTGACTCTTCTCGGTTGAATGACCCATCGGAAGAAGACATGCGCAGTCTTGCCAGGCATTGCTGCATTCACCCGGGCGGCCTGATCCGCACGCGATGCGACCGCACTGCAGGCCCGGGGCACCAGCAGGGGCGAGTGAAAGAGCAATAGTTCAGAAGCGAGCACGGAAACCGTGTCGACATACAAAACTGGCGGTCCCGCTATCATCGGAAAATTTCCTTTAGACCGGAGACTTTGCGTCGCCATCTTTCGATGGTTTTGCCTTTTTCAGCTCAGCTTCCGCTCACCGTGGAGTGAGTTGACCAAGGGAGCGGAGCTGTGGCGCGCTAAAAGATAGCGCTATCTTTGCAAGCAAGCTAACGATAACATGCTGATATACATTCGTATATGTTGACTTCGATGAACGGTTGGGCTGATCAACACATTGCAATCTTTGTCAGCTAATTGCGGTAAAAAGGAGAAAATAAGGAGCAATCCTGCCGGATTGGAGGAGTCCTTGGGTAACGGGACGAGTTCGTTCGGCTGTAACCCGCCCTTAACTGCACGGACTGGCTGAAAGGGCCTTGGTGGCAGTGTCCAGGCCGACCGATAGGCGGTGAAGCAAGCGTCTGGTTTAGCACTGCCCCGGCATGCCTGGTCCGCCAGGGAGGCGCGGGCCTCTGCCTCAAGGGCCTGGCACGCCTCCTCGTCCAGCGGGCGGGCGCAAAAGCTTGCGCCGCAATGAATGCCCCGTTAAGCGGCAGGTGGATTCGCCGGTGGATTCGCCAGGGGGCGTCTGCCGGCCTCGGTGGTAGCGCTCAGGCTCCAGCGGTCTGGATGCTCGCCTGATAGGCCGCGACGAAGTCGTCGAAGTTGCCGACGTCCCGGCGCTCCAGCTCGGCCTGCTCGGCCAGGGAGGCGCGGGCTTCGGCTTCGAAGGCCTGGCGTTCTTCCTCGCCCAGAGGGCGGGCGCGGAAGCTTTCGGCATGGGCCAGGCTCTGGCGCAGGGCGAAGGCGCGGAAGCTCTCGCCGCGCTCGCGCAGGGTCGCGAGGACGCGCGCCGAAGGGGTGAGGTCGGGGTTGGCGACCTTGGCCTGCTGGGCGTGCAGGGCGCTCCCGTAGCCCTCATCGCCGTAGGCCCGGTCGAGCAGTTCGGCGAGCGGCTGCAGCCGTTCGAGCAGCTCGCCGGCCCAAGCCGCGAGCGGTACGGTGTGTCCCTGGCGCTGCAGATGCAGACCGGGACGGCGGCCTTCCTTGACCACCTTGAGGAAGTTGCCGGTGCAGCTGGCGCACTCGTCCGCAGCCAGGCAGGGGCTTTCCTCGAGGGCGCAGAACAGCAGGAAGGCGTCGAGGAAGCGCGCCTCGTCGAGGTCGATGCCCAGCGGCAGGAAGGGGTCGATGTCCAGGCAGCGCACCTCCACGTACTGCACGCCGCGGGCGACCAGCGCCTGGATCGGCCGCTCGCCGCTGCCGGTGACGCGCTTGGGGCGGATGGTCGAGTAGTACTCGTTCTCGATCTGCAGCACGTTGGTGTTGAGCTGCAGCCATTCGCCGTCGCGCTGGGTGCCGATCTCGGCGTAGGGCGCATAGGGGGTGGAAACCGCCTGGCGCAGGCTGTCGGTGTAGCTGACCAGGTCGTTGTAGCAGGGGGTCAGGCTGGCCTGGGCATTGTTCTGGTAGCCCAGGTCGCTCATCCGCAGGCTGGTCGCCCAGGGCAGGTAGAGGGTCTCGGCGTCGAGTTCCTGCAGGTGGTGCGGGCGGTCGCGCAGGAAGCTCTTGTCCAGCGCCGGCGAGGCACCGAACAGGTACATCAGCAGCCAGCTGTAGCGGCGGAAGTTGCGGATCAGCGCGATGTAGCGCTCGGACTGGAAGTCGCGGGCGCTGCGGGTGTCGCCCTCGGCCTGCTGCAGCAGCGGCCAGAGCGCTTCCGGCAGGGAGAAGTTGTAGTGGATGCCGGCGATGCACTGCATGGTCTTGCCGTAGCGCAGCGCCAGTCCCTTGCGGTAGACGTGCTTGAGCCGACCGATGTGGGAGCTGCCGTAGCGGGCGATGGGGATGTCCTCTTCCGCCGGCAGCCGGCAGGGCATCGACGGGCTCCACAGGTATTCGCCGTCGAGCTTGGCATAGGCGAAGCGGTGGATGCGCTCCAGATCGACGAGGGTCGCCGCCGGGTCGGCTTCGGCGGGGGTGATGAACTCCAGCAGCGCCTCGGAATAGTCGGTGGTGATCTGCGCATGGGTCAGCGCCGAGCCCAGGGTTGCCGGATGCGGGGTCTGCGCCAGCTGGCCATTGGTATCGACGCGCAGGCATTCCCGCTCGATGCCGTGCAGGCAGTGCCTGAGCAGGGACTGGTTGGCGGGCTCGCCCAGCAAGGCCAGGCGACGGGAGAGAAGCTCGCTCAAGTTCGGATTCCTTCAGGCACGGTCGGCCCAATATGGGGACGGACGGACGGCTATACAAGTATCGTCGGCCCCGGGCCGGAGGGGAAATGGCGGTGGTAGGCAGGATCGCGGGCCCGCTGGCGGTGGGAAAGGCCTGCGGCCGTTTCCCACCCTACCCAGGGCTGGGCAACGGAATGCCTACAGGCGGGCGAAGGTGGCCAGCGCCTTGGCCACCAGCTTGCCGTCCTGGCGCACCTCCGCCTCGATCACCTGGGTGCGCGTGCCGTTGTGCTCGACCCAGGCGCGGCAGGTCAGCTCGCCCTCGCTGACCGGGCGGATGTAGTTGACCTTGCACTCCAGAGTGACGCTGTCCGGCGTGCCGTCGTTGAGGCTGTGGCTGGCCTGACCCATGGCGCTGTCGATCAGCGAGAACAGCGCGCCGCCATGCAGCTTGCCGTGCAGGTTGCGCAGGCCGTCGTGCATGGCCAGGCGCACCGTCGCCTCGCCGCCGCCGGCGGCGAGAATCTCCAGGCCGAGCAGGCGCCCGAAGGCGCTGTTCCGGCCGACCTCTTCCTCTTGCATGCTCACGGAATCACTTCCTCAACTGCTTGGCGTTGGCGAACAGCGCGGCCATGGCGTTGTTCGCCGGCGCCGGCTTGTCCTGGCCGGAATGGCGCTCGCTGCGCGGGGCATTGCCGCGCGGCTTGCCGCCGCCACGCGGGCCCTCGACCTTCTCGCCGGGGGTGTCGCCCATGCGCATCGACAGGCCGACGCGGCCCCGCGCGATGTCCACCTCCATCACCTTGACCTTGACGATGTCGCCGGCCTTGACCACCTCGTACGGGTCCTTGACGAACTTCTCCGACAGCGCGCTGATGTGCACCAGACCGTCCTGATGCACGCCGATGTCGACGAAGGCGCCGAAGTTGGTCACGTTGGTCACCACGCCTTCGAGGATCATCCCGGGCTTCAGGTCCTTGAGGCTCTCGACGCCCTCCTGGAACTCGGCGGTCTTGAATTCCGGGCGCGGATCGCGGCCGGGCTTGTCCAGCTCCTTGAGGATGTCGGTGACGGTCGGCAGGCCGAAGGTCTCGTCGGTGAATCTGGCAGGATCGAGGCGCTTGAGGAAGCCCGAATCGCCGATCAGCGAACGGATATCGCGCCCGGTATCGGCGGCGATGCGCTTGACCACCGGATAGGCCTCCGGGTGCACGCCCGAGGCGTCCAGCGGGTTGTCGCCGCTCATCACGCGCAGGAAGCCCGCGGCCAGCTCGAAGGTCTTCTCGCCCAGACGCGGCACCTTCTTCAGCTCGGCGCGGGTCTTGAAAGCGCCGTTGGCGTCGCGGTAGGCGACGATGTTCTGCGCGAGGGTTGCGTTGAGGCCGGAGATGCGCGCCAGCAGCGCGGCCGAGGCGGTGTTGACGTCGACACCGACGGCGTTCACGCAGTCCTCGACCACCGCGTCCAGCGAGCGCGCCAGCTGCAACTGGGAGACGTCGTGCTGGTACTGGCCGACGCCGATGGCCTTGGGTTCGATCTTCACCAGCTCGGCCAGCGGGTCCTGCAGGCGGCGGGCGATCGACACCGCGCCGCGCAGCGACACGTCGAGCTCGGGGAATTCGCGGGCGGCCAGTTCGGAGGCCGAGTACACCGAGGCGCCGGCCTCGCTGACCATGATCTTGGTGAGCTTCAGCGCCGGGTACTTTTTGATCAGCTCGCCGGCCAGCTTGTCGGTCTCGCGGCTCGCCGTGCCGTTGCCGATGGCGATCAGCTCCACCCCATGCTTGGCGCACAGCCTGGCGAGGATCGCCAGGGTGCCGTCCCAGTCGTTCTTCGGCGCGTGCGGGTAGACGGTGGCGGTGTCCAGCAGCTTGCCGGTGGCATCCACCACGGCGACCTTGCAGCCGGTGCGCAGACCGGGGTCCAGGGCCAGGGTCACCCGCGGACCGGCCGGGGCGGCGAGCAGCAGGTCGTGCAGGTTGCGGGCGAACACGGAGATCGCCTCGGTTTCGGCCGCCTCGCGCAGCTCGCCGAAGAGGTCGGTTTCCAGATGAGTGTAGAGCTTGACCTTCCAGGTCCAGCGCACCACCTCGGCCAGCCACTTGTCGGCGGCGCGGCCGCGGTTGTCGATGCCGAAGCGTTCGCCGATCATGCCCTCGCAGGGATGCATGCTGCCCGGCAATTCCTCGCCGACCTTGAGGCTGACGCTCAGCACGCCCTCGTTGCGGCCGCGGAAGATCGCCAGGGCGCGGTGCGAGGGCACGCCCTTGAGCGGCTCGTCGTGCTCGAAGTAGTCGCTGAACTTGGCGCCTTCGGTTTCCTTGCCGGCGACCAGGCGGGCAGTCAGGGTGGCCTCGGTCTTGAGGAAGCCGCGCAGCCGCTCGAGCAGGGTGGCGTCCTCGGCGAAGCGTTCCATGAGGATGTACTTGGCGCCTTCCAGCACCGCCTTCACATCGGCGAAGCCCTTCTCGGCATCGACGAAGCGCGCCGCCTCGGCCTCGGGGGCCAGCTCGGGATTGCCGAACAGCGCGTCGGCCAGCTCGCCGAGGCCGGCTTCCAGGGCGATCTGGCCCTTGGTGCGGCGCTTCTGCTTGTACGGCAGATAGAGGTCCTCCAGGCGTGTCTTGGTATCGGCCAGGTTGATCTCGCGCGCCAGTTCCGGGGTCAGCTTGCCCTGTTCCTGGATGCTGGAAAGGATCGCACCGCGCCGTTCCTCCAGCTCGCGCAGGTAGCGCAGGCGTTCCTCCAGGGTGCGCAACTGGGTGTCGTCGAGGCTGCCGGTGACCTCCTTGCGGTAACGGGCGATGAAGGGCACGGTGGCGCCTTCGTCGAGCAGCGCCACGGCGGCGGCGACCTGTTGCGGGCGGACGCCGAGCTCTTCGGCGATGCGGGCATTGATGCTGTCCATACGACTTCCTGCTTGGGCGGGGGAAGGTGGCCGGGCTGGCCACAAGGGAGCGCGATTATAACGGCCGGACGACGACGCGGGGCGGCGCTGCCCGGTAGGCCGCTTCCCTATGGCGCTCCCTCCTTGCGCGCCAGACGCGCGAGCATCAGCAGCGACATCGAGTAGTAGTCCTCCTTCGCGAGTTGTTCGGGCGTGGCGACGGGTTCCTCTCCCCTGAGCAGGGCGGCGATCGCCTTGACGCCGACGGAGCCCGGATAGGGCGAGAGTTTGCCGGTGTCCAAATCCACCCAGGCGTGCAACGGCTCGCAGCAGGACCAGAAGTCCACGAAGGGCGCGAGCCGGATCGAGGAGATGGGCTCACCGCCCCATGCCAAGTAGAGCGGCACCCGCACGGCGTCGAAGCCGAAGCGGGCAGGCCAGGCGGCGGCGGGCTTGAGCGTGCCGTCCGCGCCGAAGGCCAGCCAGTCGGGAGGCAACCGGTACTTCCCGAAGCGCGCGCGCTCCAGCAGGGTCTGGCTGTCGTCCAGCAATCTTTGCCAGCCGCCGCTGGGGTCGATCCGGGCGAAGGCCTGGATGGCCGGCATCACCAGATAGGACGGGTTCAGGACGAGCTGGCCGTTCTGATCGAAACCTTGCAGGCCGGGCAGGAGAACGGTCAGGCCCGTATACTCTTTGATCAGCCGGCTGGCGATCGCCTGGCGGATCTTCGCCGATGCGTTCCGGTAGTCGGCGGCGTCCCAGCGCTGCGCGGCGCGCAGCAGGGCCCAGGCGATCAGCAGGTCGCCGTCGGTGGCGTTGTTGGGGTCCTGCACCGGCGGCGAGGCGGCCGGGTCGTAGCGCCATGAAAACAGGGCCACGTCGCGGCGCTTCAGGTGCCGACGGGTCCAGCCCCAGAGCCGGTCGAAGGTCTGGCGGTCGCCGTTGGCCTCCGCCAGGAGCATGCCCCAGCCTTGCCCCTCCGAATGGCTGACGCCCTTGTTGCCGCTGTCCAGCACACGGCCGCCGTCGATGTAGCGGGTCCGGTAGAGCCGCCAGTACTCGTCTTCGCCGGCGCTGGCCTGCAGGCAGAGGAACAGCAGGGCGATCAGGGCCCCCAGCGGGCCGGCTCCTCTAGCGGCCACAGCGGAATACCAGGGCGCCGGTCTGACTCCTGTCGGTGCATTGCACCTGCAGCCGTACCTCCTGGTTCTGCGCCTGGAACCAATGCTGGTACATGCCTTCGAGCACGGCGGCGATCGCCTGGCTCCAGTGGTCCGTGGTTTCCCAGGCGCTCGGATAGGCGCCATGCAGGATGCGGATCGAGCGGTTATCGGTGCTCAGTTGCACCCAGCCCCACTCGAACTCGCCCAGCACGCCGTTCAGGGCCTTTTCCAGGGCCGCGAGGGTCGGCTGTTCCGCCAGCGGATGGGCGGCGGCGAGACGCGAGCCCACGTGGTGCAGGAAATGGCAGGCATCGGTGGTGCCGGCCGACTGGCAGATCTCGCCCACCAGGGTCCGCACGAACGGCCACCAGGGGCGGTCGTCGTGGCGCTCGCCGTAATAGGCCAGGTTCCTGGCCGGGATGTCGTTTTCCGCTGTCAAGGAAGATTCTCCAGGGCGTGTTTGAAATAGATCGAGCCGGTCGTCTCCGAATATTCGCCGAAGCTGTCGTGTCCGATGGTGCCGCCCACCCGGGTCTGCTCGCTCAGGCGGTATTCGAGCGTGGCGCCGCCGTTGAAGGCCATGCCGCTCTGGCTGTCGGCGCGGTAATGGGTCTCGATGGCCGGCAACGTCGTGCTCTGGCCGGCGGCGGTCAGTCCGTCGGAGAGGTTCTGCACCGCCGTGCCCAATTGTTCGAGCTGGTTCTGCAGCGCCTTGTCCTTGGGGAAATAGGGCGCGCGCTCCTGGGTGAAGGACTGATAGCCGGCGGCCGCACGCAGCTTCATGTCCCAGCGGTCGCTCTTGAGGCTGTACTGCACGGGAAAGGATAGCCCGACGAAGTTCTCGGGGCTGAAGTAGCCGCCGTGGCCCAGCGTATAGCCGCTGAGGTTCTTGTCGAAGCCCATCCAGTTCAGGTGCACGCCGGTCTGCAGTTCCCGGGTGGGGGTGTTGACGGGGCGCGCATAGACGCCCGTGTGCAGGCCGATGGAGTGGTTGTTCTCGACGTTGTCGCCGCGATATAGGTAATAGTCGCCGCCGACGTAGAAGCCGGCGGCGCCGTTGTCGTAGGCGTACTGGGCGTTGACCCCGGTCTTGGTGACGCCGCCCCAGGTCTTGCCGCTGACCGGGTCCTTGGCGCCCGCGTAGGAGAGCAGGCTGTCGGTCACCGCGCGCCGCTCGACGCCCAGAGCGAGGTTGCCGTTCTGGCCGACCTTCGGTGTCCATTTCGCGCCGCCGACCAGGCTGGTCTTCTCGAAGCCCAGCGGCGTCGTGCCTATGTCGGCCTTGAGCGAGTCGGAACTGTAGGCCAGGTTCAGGCCCACGCCCGTGTCGTCCTGGGATTCCGGCCGGTAGGGGGCGAGCACGCGCTGAGCGGTGGAGTTGAGCAGGGTGCTGGCGAGCCGTTCACCCTGCTCCGCGCTCAGCCCGGCGGCCACGGCCGCGTCGCTTATCGTCTGTGCTGCCTGGATCCTGGCGTCCGCGACGATCGCAGCTCGCTCCGCCAGGGTCAGCGCGCGCTTTTCCTCCTCTCTGACCTGCTGTTCCCTCACTTGCAGAGTCGAGCTGGAGTAGGTCTTCACCAGCCCGTCGTAAACACCGAAAACGGACTCGGTCAGGCCGCTGGCCAGCGCATAGCTGCCGAGACGCCTGGCCGCGTCGCGGCCGGGCGTGCCGGCGTCCAGGCGGGTGGGCGTGGCGGTCAGCTCGATGCGGCCGTTGTCCAGCGGCACCATGGAGAGCTGCAGCGGCGCTTTAACCTCGGTCAGCTCGGACAGGCCCTTCTCGCCGTCGCGGATGCGCAGGTTGGTGGCGGCGGACAGCCGGGTGGCGGTCTTCTCGCGCAGGGCGTTCAGGCGGCCCTCGATTTCGCTGGCCAGGGGGTCGGCCGTCGTGGACGGACCGCGCCGCTGGCTGGGCAGGCCGGCGTCCGCGTTGGCCTGTGCCAGGACCGGGAACATGGCGTCACGCGGGGCGCGGAAGGGGTTGTCGCGCGTCATGAAGGCCGGAGCACCTGTGACGCTGGCCTGGCCGGTCGCCGCCAGGTGCTTGCGCCGGGCGCTTTCGAGCAGGGCGATGGCGCGCCGGTTGTCGCCATTCGCTTCGGCTACGCGGGCGGACAGCAGCAGCGCCGTGGGTTCGTCGAGCGACGGGCCAGCGCGCTCGATCAACTGCGCGGCGCGCCTGGCGTCGTTGCCGCCCAGGGCGGCGCTCACCGCGCCGCGCACGCCTTCGGGGTTGTCCGGCGCGTCTTTTAGTACCGAGTCGTAGACTGCCGTGGCCTCCTTGTACATCTTCCCTGTGTCGTACAGGCGGCCCATGGTCAGCAGCAGTTCGGTGTCGCCGGGCGATTCGTCGATATGGGCCATCAGGGTGTCGTAGGCGCCCGCCAGGTCGCCGTTCTGCCGTTGCCGGTCGGCCTGGGCGACGGCGAAGCCGTTGCGCAGCCTGCGCAGGGCTTCCCGGTCATCGGCGTTGAGGTCGCTGCGTTCCAGGCGGTGGATCAGGACTTCGGCCTCGGCCACCTGGCCGGTCCTGACCAGCACGGCGACGTGCGAAAGATAGTCGGCGGGCGCGTGGCTGGAGAGGTTGCGCAGGTCGTCGCGCACCATGTCCAGGGCCAGGGCAGGCTCGCCCAGCTCCGCCAGGGCCAGCGCCACCTCGCCGCGCACCAGCGGCTCCTCCGGCGCTTCGTCGTGCAGCGCGCGCAGGGCTCGGCGCGCGGCCAGGCGGTTGGCGCCGGTGGCGACACCGTGCACCGAGGCGATGCGCTCCCTGATCCGCAGGCGTTGTTCGAGGGCCTGGATCTGCGGGCTGGCCTGGCGCTCCGGCGGCAAGCGGCGCAGATGGGCCCTGGCGTCGTCCCAGCGCGTCTGGTCCATGGCCAGCAGGGCGGCGGCATGCAGGGCCTCGGCATCGACGGGACCGCTCGCCGGCGGCTCCATCAGGCGTTGCGCCTGTTGCGGGTCGCCCCTGGCGTTGAGCAGTCGCGCGTAGGTCAGGCGTATCCAGGGGTTTTGCGGCGTCAGCCGCAAGGCTTCGTTCAGCAGTCGGGCGGCTTCCTCGCCGCTGCCCTGCTTGAGCAGGGCAGCGGCGCGATCGCGCAGGGCCAGTGCTTCGACCTGCTGTCGGCCGCCTTGCAGGGCGTCGGCCAGGCCGGGATTGCGGCCCAGCAGTTCGCTGGCAGCCTGCCGCTTGCCCTGGCGCAGCAGGCTGTCGTAGAGGCCGGCCAGGGCCGCCCGGTCGTTTCCGGTCGCCGCGACCAGGCCGCGGTAGAGTTGTTCGGCCTCGGCGTTGCGCTGCTGGCGCAGCAGGATGTCGGCCAGCAGCAGCTTGGCGGCCCGCGGGCGTTCCCCGCTGCCGTCGGCGAGCGGCCGGGCCAGCGCTTCGGCGCTGCCCAGGTGGCCGTCGTCGCGCTTCTGCCGGGCGGTCTGCAGCTTTCCGTAGAACTCGGCGTCGGCCAGCGCCTTCGTCCAGCGGTCTCGACTGCCGGGGGCCAGTTCGGTGGCCCTGAGCAGGCTGGTGGCGGCGTCCCGGTAGTTCTGCGCGCGCAGTTGGGCGATGCCCAGGCCGCCCCAGGCCTCGGCGTCGCGCGGGTTGTGGTTCAGCGCCAGCCTGAAGCTCTGCAGGGCCGCCGCGTTGCGCCTGCCCTGCAGCGCGTCGAAGCCGGCGGCCCTGGCGCCGTCGCCGGGCTCCTGGCGCTTGGCCGAGAGCATCGCCTGGAAGCGCGCCGCCACTTCGGTGTCGCCCGGATTGGCCGCCCCGTAGCGACTGTAGAGGGCCTCGTCCCCGGCGCCCGCGTCCAGCCAGAGCAGGGCCTGGCGCCAGGCCGTGCGGGCTTCGGGCGATTGCGGCGCCAGATCGGCCAGTTGCTCGACGGCCTGGCGGCGCGTCGCTTCCCGGTAGCTCAGCGCGCGGGCGAGAGCAAGCTTCACCTGTGGATTGCCCGGTTGCCCGGCGTGGAGCTTTTCCAGCCCCTCGCGGGCTTCCTGCCAGTGCCCGTCGGTGCCAGCCAGGGTCTGGTAATACTCCAGCGCCAGATCGGGCGGTGGTGCTCCGTCGCCGAACAGTTTGCGATAGGCCTGTACGGCGCCCGCCGAATCGCCCTGATCGGCCATGAGACGGGCCCTGGCCAGCGCGGACTTGTCCAGCTTGCTGCCGCGCAGGGCGGCTTCGAGGTCGCCGAGGCGAGTGCTGCCGGGGTGGCTGCCGGCCAGTCGCTGCAGCCAGGCGCGGGCGGCCTTTTCGTCGTCCTCCAGGGCGAGCATCCCCAGCCGGTAGAGGACTTCCTCTGCGTCCGGCTGGACCTGCAGGGCGCGGTTCAGCGCTTCCCTGGCCAGGTCCGGGCGATGGCGGGAGCGCCAGAAGTCGGCCTGTTCGAGCAGGACCGTCATGCCGGTATCCGTCGGTTCGGCCGAGGCGCCTTCGGGATGGGTGATCCCGCCGATGGCACAGAGCACGGCCAGGGAAAGTTTTTTCAGGGCGGCGCGGGTCATGGTCGGCTCCTTATTCGCTCAGGCGTCGTGCCACACGCGCACGCAGGAGGGGTTGCAGGGCGAGCGCGACGAGCAGCGCCGAGGCCAGCAATAGCGTCGCCAGCAGCACCGGCCGGTCGCTGAACAGCCAGCGGACGTGGATGTGCCAGGGGAGGGTGCCGTAGGCGAACTGCGCCCCGACGCGGAAGCTCTGCACCTGTCTGGCGCTCGCGAAGTGGGCGAGGTCGCCGCGGATTTCCGTGCTGACCCCGGGATTGTGCAGGCTCTCGACGATCTGCGGCAGCCATTGCGCCTCGCGGGCCAGGACCAGCACCAGCGCCCGCTCCGGATCGAAGGGCGAACGGCGGCTGAGCAGCCCGCGGAACGGCTGGTCACCGGCGAGTTGTCGCGCGGCCTCCGGCGCCTGGCTGTCCCAGTCGCCCAGAACGAAGCGACGCACCCGTTCGAGCGGCGTCCACGGGGCGATGCGCAGTTGTCCTTTCTCCACGCGGAAATCCGAGCCGGCGAGCAGGGATGCCAGGGGCAGCTCGCCGTCGAGCCGGCCGATGGCCAGCAGGTCGCGCCCGGCGACCGAGGGCAGCCGGGCCGGGCCGACGAGCACTTCGACGCCGAGGGCCGGATAACCGGTGGACTCGCCGAAGCGTCCGAGCAGGCCGAGCATCGCCTCGATTTCCTCTTCCCGCGGAGTGCCCGGCAGCAGCACCGCCGTTTCGGAAAGGTCGGCCATTCGCGTGAAGGGGAAGCCGGCGCCGACGAAGAACGACAGGTTGGGCAGCCGGGCGAAGTGCCGGGTGCCGCTGAAGTCGATGAAGGCGTCGCCGTCGATCCGGCTCAGGGCCTGTTCGGGCAGTTCCAGCGAGCAGTCCGGTTCGTCCCTGGTGCGCAGGTTGAAATGGAAATCCAGGCGGTTGTCGCCGTAGATCAGGTAGGCGGGTATCTCGACCCTGGCCTCTTCCTGGCGGGGCTGCTGACCGAGGTAATGCTTGAGCTTTTCCAGCGGACTGGTTTTCAGCAACGGCAGGGAGGTCAGGTAGCGACCGTTGAGGGCGACATCCAGGTGGGTTCGGGAGGTATCCAGCCAGTCACCTTCGGGAAAACGGTAGCGGATGTGTACCGGGATGTTCGCCATTGCCCACAGGAAGTTGTCCGGCGCGGCACGAAAGTTGAGGCTCACCCCGGCCGGCGTGGGGCTCTGGCTCGCCAGGTCCTTGTCGGTCAGTTCGGCGAGGCGCACCGGCCGGTCGGTGGGAAGCCAGCGCGGCGCATCGTAGGGCGCGCGTCGCGGCGGCGCGGGTGGTTCTTCCAGCAGTATGCTGGTGCCTTTCAGGCGGCCGGCGCCGAGGACCAGGGCGAGCGCCGCCGCGTGCTGCTCGTCCGGGGTGCGCCCGGCGATCAGCAGCAGCTTGGCGTGCGGATCGCGGGGGCTGTCCAGCACGGCCAGCGTCGGTCCCTCGATGGGCGGCAGTTCCAGGCCGTCGATGCGCTGCTCGGCGAGGGCGAACAGCAGGGCGTTGCCCAGCGGCAGCGTGCCGACCGTTACCGGAAAGTCCAGGCTCCGGTAGCGGGCGAGCGCGCCGAAATGCGAGGCTACCAGCGCGGCGCTGCGCAGGACTTTCTCGCCGGGTTGTCCGGCCAGGACCGTAGGCAGGCGCGGCTCGCCGAGCTGCGCTTCGTCGAAGAAGGGGACGGGCAGGAGCGCCAGATCGTTCGCCAGGGGGAGCCGGCGCAGTTCCAGGGAGAGGCTGGAGTCCTTGCCGATGGCGACCTGCAGCGGCGAGCGCTCGGGCGACTCGCAGCGCCGCTCGTCGCTGCGCAGCCTGAGGTTCAGACTGTTGTGGGGTAGCAGCAACAGGGGGTTAACCTCTATCTCGACGAAGTCGTCGAGCGGCGCGCCGGCCGTCAGGCGCAGGTCGTCGATCGCCTCGCCGTTGAGCAGAACCTCCAGGTGGGCATTGGCTGGCAGTTTGTCCGAATGGCGGATATGCAGGTCGAGCCGGGCTTCGCTGACGATCTGCTGGCGACCGATCGAGAAAGGGATGCCCACTTCGGCCCGTGCTCCGCGCAGCGTCGTTCCGTCCTTGATGCCCAACTGCTCGAAGTGTAGGACTTCGATCAGGCTTGCCGCTGTAGTCGGCTGCGCCGATGCTGGCGGGGGCGGGAGTTCCAGTTCTCCGGCCAGCAGGGGGGGGGCTGCGATGAGGCAGAAGACGCACAGGAAAAGCAGCAGGAGGGAGTTCGGCGCTGTTGGGCCGGCTTGCGTATGCGGAACTTTCGCGCTGATCGTTGGAGCCGCGTCCTTTTGCTGTCTGCCGGTCCTGAGCAGCGTCAGGGCGTTTTTCAGCACGCTCCAGAACGAGCGTAGGGGCCGGTCCGTCCGTTTCGGAGCATCGGGGAGCCAGGCATCCGCCCGGCCCATGACGATGCGTACCAGTTCGCGCCGTCGGTCGACGTCGAGCGGGCCGAAGCTCAGGCGCAATTCCCGGTCGCCGGTCATCACGAGGCGTGCGGGAAACAGCGCGGAACCTCCGTTGCAGGAAATTTCGATGCACTCGATCCGGCCTGGCAGCGGCTTTCCGGTCTGCGTCGGAATGACCCTGAGGCCGCCCATGGAGATGTCGAGGGTTTCCCCCTGCCAGCTTCGCCCATTGTCGAAATGCAGGACGACCGGCAATTTCAGTTTCAGCCGGGTGGTGCTGCGCAGTTGCCGGCTCTCCATGGCCACGGCGGAAGCGGCCAGCAGGATGACCAGGCTGAACAGCGCCCAGCCGATGTTCAGTGCGAGCACCTTGGGATCGATTGGAAACCAATCGATATAGAAGTAGCGGATCAGGCCCACGCCGATGGCTGTCGCCAGCAGCGCCGCGGCGAGCAGGTGCGGCCTGACCAGGGCGAAATCGAAGAAACCCCGGTCGAGCAATTCGCCCTTGTCGGTCACGTTGAACTTGCCGCGTTTGGGGCTGATCAGGGTGACCAGGGTCGGCTTGAGGATATGGAAGGCCAGCACCGTCTCGTAGAGCTCGCCCCAGAAGGAGTGTCGATGCCGGCCCTGGATCCTGGCGTTGGTCATGATCGAGTGCGCCAGGTGCGGAAGCACATAGGCGAAGACCGCAGGAGCGGAGGCAGCGATGACGTTCTGCCCGAGTATCAGGTAGGCGGTCGGTGCTGTCAGGAAGACGATGCGCGGCAGGGCGAACTGGAAGTGCAGCATCGCATTGAGATAGCAGAGCCGCTGCGGTAGGCGCAGGCCGCGGCCCAGCAGGGGATTGTCCATGCGGAAGATCTGCGTCATGCCGCGCGCCCAGCGCATCCGCTGGCCGATGTGCAGGGCCAGGCGCTCGGTGGCCAGGCCGGCGGCCAGCGGGATGGGCAGGAAGGCGGTGTTCCAGCCCCTGCGCTGCAGCTTGAGTGCGGTATGGGAGTCTTCGGTGATGGTTTCCACGGCGAAGCCGCCGATCCCTTCCAGGGCACTGCGGCGGATCACCGCGCAGGAGCCGCAGAAGAACGCCGCGTTCCAGAAGTCGTTGCCCTGCTGTACGGGGCCGTAGAACAGCTCGCCCTCGTTGGGAACCTCCCGTCCAGTGGCGAGGTTGCGCTCGAACGGGTCGGGGGAGTGGAAGTGGTGGGGGGTCTGCACCAAGGCCAGCCTGGCATCCTGCAGGAACGCCCCGACCGTGGCTTGCAGGAAGGCGCGTGTACTGACGTGGTCGCAGTCGAAGATGCAGATCAGCTCGCCATTCGTCAGGCCCAAGGCGTTGTTCAGATTGCCAGCTTTGGCGTGCCGGTTGTCGGCGCGAGTGATGTAGCCGACCCCTGCCGCCGCGGCGAAGGCGCCGAACTCGGGGCGCCTGCCGTCGTCGAGCAGGTAGACGCGCAGCTTGTCCGCCGGATAGTCGATGTTCTGCGCGGCCAGCACGGTGTCCTGGACGACGTCGAGGCTTTCGTTGTAGGTCGGGATGTAGACATCGACCGTCGGCCATTGCGAGAGGTCTTGCGGCAGCGGCCGGATCGGCCGTTTCAGCGGCATGACGGTCTGGAAATAGCCCAGCGTCAGGATCACCCAGACGTAGACTTCGGCCAGATAGAGCCCCGCGCCCAGGAAGGCCTCCAGGCCATTGTCGAATACCAGCGTCTGGGTGGTCCGCCAGTACAGGTAGCGGGTGGAGACGGCGACCGAAACGACGATCAGGATCAGCGTGACGGTATAGGACTGGAGCCGGCCCAGCAGCAGCATGAGCAGGATCATGCATACGCCCATCCCCACCTGCGTGGAAATGTCGAGCGGCACGGTGACGAATAGCAGTAGGGCCGGACTGGCGGCGAGTATCAGAATGAAGGCCGACAGCCCTGCTTTCCGGGAGGGGGGAGGCATGATGAGTTACCTGCGGGACATCGGCCGTTCATCCCTGGCGGCGCACGCCGGAGGCGTGGGGCTCCAGGTCTCCGAGCAGTCGCCCGAGCCGGCGGGCGATCGTGTCGAGATCGTGGGCGGCCGCGGAGCCGGGGTCGAAAGCGAAAATCGATTGTTGCGAGGCGAGTGCCTCGGCCAGGGCTTCGTCCCGGTGCACCAGTCCGAGCAGCGCCCCCTGCAGCCGCGTGCGCATGAGTTCCGTGGTGTCGGCGCTCAGGCGACGGCGACGATCGACCTGGTTGATGATGTAGAGGACCGGCAGGGGACTCCGGGTGGCCTGCGGTACATAGAAGAAGCCCTGCTCGATCTGCGGCAGCAGCGAAACGGACGCGGCGTCGGCCAGCAGGACTGCGATGCGGATGTCGGCGATGGCATTCAGGGCATTCAGCGCCGGCGAGGGGCCCGGCGGCGTATCGGCCAGCACCACCATGCGCGGGATCGACAAGATTCCCCGCAGGGCCTCTTCTAGGAAGCCCGGCGTCTCGGCGAGGCGGGCCTCGAAGCGCAGTCTTTGCGCCTCGCCGACCATGCCGTAGGGCAGCAGCCCGATGCCGCCGGAGGTCTGGAGCGCCAGTCGCCGCCAGTCGGATTGCTCGGCGTGAGCCACGTAACCGCGCAGGTCGCCGAGGGCGACGGCGAAATGCAGGCGCAGGGCGTTCTGCACATCGAAGTCGATGACCGTGACCGGCAGGCCGAGCCGTTGCAGGGCGAAGGCGAGACCCGCCGTGACCGTGGTCTTGCCCACCCCGCCCTTGGGGGAGGCGACGCAGATCAGCGGCATGTGCCGATGTCTCGCAGGAGACTTTTCAGGGAGACTTCGGATTGTTCCTGGTGGCTGTCCCGGTCACTCGGCGGGGTGCTCCGGAAGAGCCTGCCGAAGGGATTGCCCGCCGCGACCTGGGCAGGCTCCTGAGCGCCGAAGAACGTTGCGGCCGCCGGCGCGGGCGGGGCATCCATCGCCTGCGCGGGACGGGCGGCAGCCGGTGCAGGAGCGACGCTTTCGAGCGGGAACGGGCTCGGCCGGGGAGCGGCATTCGGCATGCGCGGCGCTTCCAGGAGCACGTCGCTTTCCTGCTGTACCGCCTGCAGCAGCGCCCATGGGGATGCCTGGCCGGTGGCGTCGCCCGTGAACTCCCGATAGGCGCCCGGCGAGCCGTTCGTCTGCTGCATCAGTCGTTTTACATCGTCCTGCACGATCAACTCCAGGTTCGTACCCGTGCGTCGCGGCTCGAAAGCCCGCGCATGCACAAGCGTCGGTTGTGGTGGGAACGGTCATCGGGAAGGCGCGGCAACAGGTATCGTCGATTTTTTGACGATTCCGTCCACGGTTGCGGATTGATGTCAAACCTACATTAGTTTGTTATCACGAACAATAGTTCCAAAGGCTCCTCGGGCAGGCGTGACCTTTTGTAGCAGATGGTCGGTGAACGGGGCTGGCGAATTAGTGCCGACCTTGTCGGCGGTCGATGGAAATACGACGACAATCCAATAAGGACGAACCGCGTCCCCGCTCCGGGCGACGCGGTTGGCCAAGGTTCGCTCGTGCCTTGGGAAGCCGCGCTGGCGGGATGCCCGGCGCCGGGTAAAATCTGCTAACAATGGTCGGCCGAACGGCCCTCGGGGCGGCGTCATATAATGGCGTCCGACCGTTGCCAGGAGTTCCGATGAACAGCACAGCCAGCGCCACGCCGGAAGGCGAAAAGATCCTCGTCGTCGACGACGACCCCCGTCTGCGGCACCTGCTGGAGCGCTTTCTCAGCGAGCAGGGCTACCGTGTGCGGGCCGTGGAGAACGTCGAGCAGATGGACCGCCTGCTCGGCCGCGAACTCTTCAACCTGGTGGTCCTCGATCTGATGCTGCCCGGCGAGGACGGCCTGTCGGCCTGCCGCCGCCTGCGCGAGAGCGACAACCAGGTGTCGATCATCATGCTCACCGCCAAGGGCGACGAGAGCAGCCGCATCCTGGGACTGGAGCAGGGCGCCGACGACTACCTAGCCAAGCCGTTCAACCCCCGCGAGCTGCTGGCACGGATCAAGGCCGTGCTGCGCCGCCAGACGCCGGTGGTGCCGGGCGCGCCGGCCAGCGAGGACGAGATCGTCAGCTTCGGCGACTACCGCCTGTCCCTGGCCACCCGCGAGCTGATGAAGGGCGACCAGGTGCAGATGCTCACCACCGGCGAGTTCGCCGTGCTCAAGGCGCTGGTCCAGCATGCCCGAGAGCCGCTGACCCGCGACAAGCTGATGAACCTCGCCCGCGGCCGCGAATGGGACGCGCTGGAGCGCTCCATCGACGTGCAGATCTCGCGCCTGCGCCGGCTGATCGAGCCGGACCCGTCCAAGCCGCGCTACATCCAGACCGTCTGGGGCGTCGGCTACGTCTTCGTGCCGGACGGCGCCAAGTCGTAGGGCGCCAGACGGCCGCTCGCCTTTCCCCACCGGGCCGAGCGGTGGAAAACCGCCTGGCAGGGTGTTCCGCCCTGCCGCCTATCTCGTGATTGCCATCGATGAAAACACCGGTCTGGTTCCCGCAAAGCTTCTTCGCCCGCACCCTCTGGCTGGTGCTGATCGCCGTGCTGTTCTCCAAGGCGCTGACCCTCGTCTATCTGATGCTGAACGAGGATGTGCTGGTGGATCGCCAGTACAGCCACGGTGCTGCGCTGACCCTACGCGCCTACTGGGCCGCGGACGAGCGAGACCAGCCGCGGATCGCCGAGGCGGCCGGCCTGGTGCGCGGCGCGCCGGAAAACGTGCCGCTCGGCGAGCACCACTGGCCGTACAGCGAGATCTTCCAGCGCCAGATGCAGGACGAGCTGGGACCGGAAACCCAGGTGCGCATGCGCGCCCAGCCGAACCTGGCGCTCTGGGTCCATGCGCCCAACCTGGGGCAGGACTGGGTGCGCATCCCCATGTATCCGCATCCGCTGCGCGGCCAGCGGATCTGGAGCGTGCTCGGCTGGTTCCTCGGCATCGGCCTGCTCTCTACCGCCGCCGCCTGGATCTTCGTCCGCCAACTGAGCGCGCCGCTCAAGCTGCTGGTATTCGCCGCCCGGCAGATCGGCCAGGGGCGCAGCGTGCGCCTGCCGGTCAGCGACACGCCGAGCGAGATGACCGAGCTGTACCGCGCCTTCAACCAGATGGCCGCCGACGTCGAGCAGGCCAGCCGCGAGCGCGAACTGATGCTCGCCGGGGTGTCCCACGACCTGCGCACGCCCTTGACCCGCCTGCGCCTGTCCCTGGAACTGCTCGGCAACGACTCCGAGCTGACCGAGGAGATGGTGCGCGACATCGAGGACATGGACGCCATCCTCGACCAGTTCCTCGCCTTCATCCGCGACGGCCGCGACGAGCCGGTGGAGCAGCTCGAGCTGGGCGAGCTGGTGCAGGAGGTGGTGGCACCGTTCAACCAGAAGGGCGAGACGGTGCGCCTGGCCCTGCAGCCGATCCCGCCGTTCCCGCTGCGCCGGGTGTCGATCAAGCGTCTGCTGTGCAACCTGGTGCTGAACGCCCTGCGCCACGGCGGCGAGCAGGTCGAGGTCGCGGCCTACCTGGCCGGCGACCAGAGCGCGCCCTACGTGGTGCTCAGCGTGCTCGACCGCGGCGCCGGCATCGACCCGGCGGAGATGAGCGAGATCTTCAATCCCTTCACCCGCGGCGACCGGGCCCGCGGCGGCTCCGGCACCGGCCTGGGCCTGGCCATCGTCAAGCGCATCGCCGCCCAGCACGGCGGCAGCGTCGAGCTGCGCAACCGCCCGGGCGGCGGTCTGGAGGCGCGCGTCTGTCTGCCACTGGGACTGATGCTGCCGCGCGATGCGGTGTGAGGCGTGTTCGCCAGGGCAACGCATGCGTTGCCTGTTTCCGGCTCAGCCCTTGCCGCGGGTCCGCGTCAGTCCGTGTTCGGCGTTCTTTTCCAGGTATTCGATGATGATCCCCGCGACGTCCTTGCCGGTGGTGGTCTCGATGCCCTCCAGGCCGGGGGAGGAGTTCACTTCCATCACCAGCGGGCCGTGATTGGAGCGCAGGATGTCCACCCCGGCGACGTTCAGGCCCATCACCTTGGCGGCGCGGATCGCCGTCATGCGCTCTTCCGGAGTGATCTTGATCAGGCTGGCGGTG
This sequence comes from Azotobacter salinestris, assembly GCF_009363155.1. Lineage (NCBI taxonomy): Bacteria > Pseudomonadati > Pseudomonadota > Gammaproteobacteria > Pseudomonadales > Pseudomonadaceae > Azotobacter > Azotobacter salinestris. The sequence continues at coordinate 2,182,198 of NZ_CP045302.1, read as the reverse complement.
CCGCCGCGGTGCAGGTTGGAGCGGAATTCGCCGGGCTTGGCCTGGCGCTTCATCGCGGCGATGACCTTCTCGCCGACCACGAAGCAGCGGATGTCGGCGCCGCCGGCCTCCTGGATGTACTCCTGGACCATGATGTTCTGCTCCATGCCCATGAAGGCCTCGATCACCGATTCGGCGGCCTTCTGGGTTTCGCAGAGCACCACGCCGATGCCCTGGGTGCCCTCCAGCAGCTTGATCACCAGCGGCGCGCCGCCGACCATGGCGATCAGGTCGGGGATGTCGTCCGGCGAGTGGGCGAAGCCGGTCACTGGCAGGCCGATGCCCTTGCGCGAGAGCAACTGCAGCGAGCGCAGCTTGTCCCGCGAGCGGCTGATCGCCACCGATTCGTTGAGCGGGAACACGCCCATCATCTCGAACTGGCGCAGCACCGCGCAGCCGTAGAAGGTCACCGAGGCGCCGATGCGCGGGATCACCGCGTCGAAGCCCTCCAGCGGACGACCGCGGTAGTGGATCTGCGGCTTGTGGCTGGCGATGTTCATGTAGGCGCGCAAGGTGTCGATCACGACCACCTGATGCCCGCGCTGCTCGCCGGCCTCCACCAGGCGGCGGGTCGAGTACAAACGTGGGTTGCGCGACAGCACGGCGATTTTCATTGGACACCAAGCAGCTTGGGAAGAGAGGGTTTGTCCTGCACGTAGGTCAGCGCCGGGTTGACCACCAGTTGGCCCTGGATCAGGGCCTTCGAGCCGAGCAGCACGCGGTAGCGCATGGCCTTGCGACAGGTCAGGGTGAACTCCACCGGCCAGGCACGATCGCCGAGCGCCAGGGTGGTGAGGATGACGTAGCGGGTCTGGGTCTGGCCGTTGGAGCTCTTGATGGTCTTCACCGCCACCAGGGGCGCCTGGCAATGGCGATGACGCAGCTGCACCAGGGTGCCAAGATGGGCGGTGAAGCGCACCCAGGGGCGTCCGTCGCGCTCGAACCGCACCACCTCGGTGGCGTGCAGGGTCGAGGTGCTGGCGCCGGTGTCGATCTTCGCCCGCAGTCCGGCGACGCCGAGTTCGGGCAAATCGATCCATTCGCGCAGACCAATCACCGAAAGTTGGTCGAATGTCTTCAAGAAGGCGGCGCTCCACAGTCGGTGTGAGGCATTCTAATCGGCACGACCGACAACCGCACCTGTCTGGGCCGGCCCCGATGGCCGGCGGAGTCGGCATGGTAGAGGTGATCTGCAAGCATGAACGAAAAAGATGACGAAAAGGTCCGTCTGGACAAGTGGCTCTGGGCGGCACGTTTCTACAAGACCCGGGCGCTGGCCAAGGAGGCCATCGAAGGCGGCAAGGTGCATTGCCGTGGCGAGCGCTGCAAGCCCTCGAAGGAGCCGAAGGTCGGCGACGAACTGACGATCCGCACCGGTTTCGACGAGCGCACCGTGGTGATCCGCGCGCTCAGCGCGGTGCGCCGCGGCGCTCCCGAAGCGCAACAGTTGTACGAGGAAACCGCCGAGAGCCAGGCCCGTCGCGAGGAGGCCGCGGCGCTGCGCAAGGCCGGCGCCCTCGGCCTGGAGACCTCCGGGCGACCGAGCAAGAAGCAGCGCCGGCAGATTTTCCAGTTCCGCGAGGAGCGCTGACGACCGTCCGCCTCGTCGAGAGGCTGGCTGCCGGCAGAGTGGCCGCCGGAGCCGGACGGGCGGGCCGATGAGAGGCAGGAGCCGGGCAGAGGCCTGGCTCCTGAGCATGTCGCACGCTTCGGACTCCGCTTCGAGCCTTCAGAACAGCGAGAGCGGGTACTGGACGATCAGCCGGTTCTCGTCGTAGCTGTTGTTGCTGCCCCAGTCGGCGCGCCGGCTGGCGTTGCGCCACTTGACGGAGAGGCTTTTCAGCGTGCCGCTCTGCACCACGTAGGCCAGCTCGCTCTCCCGCGCCCATTCCTCGCCGTCGCTGACCGTCGCGGTATGTACGTTCTTGCCGCTGATGTAGCGGTTCATGAGGGTCAGTCCCGGCACGCCCAGGGCGGCGAAGTTGTAGTCGTGGCGCAGTTGCCAGGACTCCTCGCGGGCGTTGTCGAAGGTGGTGGTGAAGCCGTCGTTGGGCAGCATGCCGCCGCTGGTGCCGTTGACCCGCATCCAGCGGTCGTCGCCGGTGAGGCGCTGGAAGGCGAAGGTGAAGGTGTTGGCGCCGGTCTTGAGGGCGAACAGGCCGGTCAGGGTCCGGTTGTCCAGGTCGCCGGCCCTGGCCTGGCCATCCTCCTCGCCGTCGAACAGGCCCACCCGCGAGGAGAGCGACCAGTCCTTGCCCAGCGGCTGCAGGTGGCGGATCTCGAAGTAGCGCTGCTTGTAGATGTCCTCGAGCTGGCCGAACCAGGCGCCGACGGTGGTCCGGTTGTCGTTGAAGCTGTACTCGACGCCGCCGAAGTTGTAGCGGTCGGAGGTGGCGCCGGATACGCCGTTCATCGACATGTCCTCCATGCTGGAGTCGTTGCGCGGGCTGTTCTCGCGCATCTGGCCGGCATGGAGGGTCAGGTTCTTGATTTCCTTCACCGTCAGCATGCCGCCGCGGAAGGTCTGCGGCAGCAGGCGGCCGTCGTTGGAGTTGAGGATCGGCAGCACCGGGCTCCATTCGCCGACCTTCAGCTCGCTTTCGGAAAAGCGCAACTTGCCGGCCACTGCCAGGCGGCCGAAGTCGTCGGCCGGTTTGCCGTCCTTGCCGACGGGGAGCAACTCGGTGCCGCCGGTACCCTTGCCGCCGTCGAGCTTGATCGCCCACAGGCCGAGCACATCGATGCCGAAGCCGACCGGGCCTTCGGTATAGCCCGACTTGAGATCGAGGATGAAGCCCTGGGCCCATTCCTCGCGCTTGGCCTGGGTGGCGCGGTCGACCATGTTGCGCTGCATGTAGTAGTTGCGCAGGGTCAGGCTGCCCTTGGCGTCGTCGACGAAGGCCGCCTGGGCGTTGGGCAGGAAGCCCGTGACGCCGAGTGCCAGGGCAAGAGCGGCGGACGGACGGAGCGAAAAATGCGAGAGGCTGTTCTTCATTGTTGTTGTTACCGGCGAAGATCGGTGGAAAAGGCGCAAAAAGGCCCCCTCCGCGGGCGCGGATGCATTGGGCGAAAGGGGGGAAAGCCCGGCGACGGTGACCGGGGCTGGCAGATCAGGCGAGCGGCGTTCCCGGCGGCGTGCCGGAAGTGTGGCTGTGTGGCGGAATGCGGCGGCGAGCGTGGTTCGAAGTGGTCATGCGGGTTTTCCGTTTAGTTGTTGTTGTCACGGATGGCGCCCCCTCCCAGGCAGGGAAGGGGGCGAGAGAGGACCTTACAGCGCCTCGCGGCTCGGCTGGCCGTCGACCAGGCGCAGGATGCCCAGCGGGTTGGCGTTCTGCAGCGCCTCGGGCAGCAGTTCGTCCGGGTAGTTCTGGTAGCACACCGGGCGCAGGAAGCGGTCGATCGCCAGGCTGCCCACCGAGGTGCCGCGGGCGTCCGAGGTGGCCGGGTAGGGGCCGCCGTGGACCATCGCGTCGCAGACTTCCACCCCGGTCGGGTAGCCGTTGAGCAAAAGGCGCCCGGCCTTCTGCTCGAGCACCGGGACCACGGCGGCGAAGGCGGTCAGGTCCGCCGGCTCGGCGATCAGGGTGGCGGTGAGCTGGCCGTGCAGACCGTGCAGGGCGTGGAGCAGCTCGTCCCGGTCGGCCACCTCGACGACCACGCTGGTCGGGCCGAAGACCTCCTCCTGGAGCAGCGCGTCGCCCTCCAGCAGCAGGGCGACGTCGGCCTGGAACAGCTGCGGCCGGGCCTGCTGGCCTTCCTGCTTCTGCCCGGCCAGGTGCCTGATCTTCGGATGGGCGTGCAGGGCGGCGATACCCTGCTCGTAGCTTCTCAGGGTGCCGGCGTTGAGCATGGTCTGCGGGCCCTGGTCGGCCATGGCGGCGGCGAAGGCGGCGAGGAAGGCGGAGAACTCCGCCGAGCGCAGGCCGACGATCAGCCCCGGGTTGGTGCAGAACTGGCCGCAGCCCAGGGTCACCGAGGCGGTCAGCTCCCGGGCGATCTGCTCGCCGCGCTGCTTCAGTGCCGCGGGCAGCAGCAGCACCGGGTTGATGCTGGACATCTCGGCGAACACCGGGATCGGCTGCGGCCGGGCGGCGGCCATGTCGCAGAGGGCGCGGCCGCCCTTGAGCGAGCCGGTGAAGCCGACCGCCTGGATTGCCGGGTGCTTGACCAGCGCCTCGCCGACGCCGTTGCCGTAGATCATGTTGAACACCCCGGCGGGCATGCCGGTCTTCCCGGCGGCGCGCAGGATGGCGTCGGCCACGCACGCGGCGGTGGCCATGTGGCCGCTGTGCGCCTTGAACACCACCGGGCAGCCGGCGGCCAGGGCCGCGGCGGTGTCGCCGCCGGCGGTGGAGAAGGCCAGCGGGAAGTTGCTGGCGCCGAACACCGCGACCGGGCCGAGGCCGATGCGGCACTGGCGCAGGTCGACGCGCGGCAGCGGCTGGCGCTCGGGCAGGGCGCGGTCGATGCGCGCGCCGTGGAAGTCGCCGCGGCGCAGGACCTGGGCGAACAGGCGCATCTGGCTGCTGGTGCGGCCGCGCTCGCCCTGGATGCGCGCGGCGGGCAGGGCGGTCTCGCGGCCGACCAGGGCGACGAAGTCGTCGCCGAGGGTATCGAGCTCGGCGGCGATGGCCTCGAGGAACTCGGCGCGGCGGGCGGCGGGCAGGGCGCGGTAGGCCGGGTAGGCAGCGGCGGCGGCCTCGGCGGCGGCGTTCACCTCGGCGGGAGTGGCCTGGTAAAAGTCATAGGACAACTTTTCGCTGGTGGTCGCGTCGAAGCTGTGGACGATGACGTCGCCCTCGCTGCTGCGGGTTCCTGCGATGTAGTTCTTGCCTTCGATCCGCATTGCTTTAACTCCTCTGGCCATAAGGATTTGGCGGTTGTTGACGGGGTGCCCGGGCAATCGTCCGGTTGGAATGTCAGGGCGGAGCGGGGCAACTGTAACGCTTCGGGTGTTGAATGTCATCATATGACACGATCAGTTGTCGCGTCTGTCTGGGGGGGGCGCGACGGCCGGGGCGGCAAGGCCTCCGTGGCGGGGATGATGCCGGGCCATGGGGCGGTCGCCAGATCAGCCGGCTGGATGCCATGGTGAAAGGGCGGGTGGCGGCAGCGAAGGGTTGAGGCTGCGTGTCGCCCGCCCGGGGGAGGGCTCGACGGGGATGCCTTCTGGGCTGTCCGGCTGGCGTCCGGGTACGAGGGCGTGTGGCCGGGTCATTGTGTCGCGACTGAGGGGCTAGGTTGGCGACAGGCGGGGAGGCATCCGGAATAGCCAATAAAGGCAGGCTGCTGGCACGTTGCTGGAGTATCGCCAGCGGAGCGGGCGTCATCGACGGCAGTTGCGAAAACAGGGCGGTATTGTCATACAACTTAGGCGTATGATGACGTCTCCGGAACACTGCCGAAACCGAGCATCGAGATGAGCAACGAAAGCACACTGCCGCGCCCGCGGCGCAAGAACCGCAGCCTTGCCCAGGAACTGGTGGTCGAGCTGACCCGGCAGATCCGGGAAGGGCAGATCAAGTGCGGCGAGAAGCTGCCGACCGAGTCGGAAATCATGGAGGCCCACGGGGTGAGCCGCACCGTGGTGCGCGAGGCCATCTCGCGCCTGCAGGCTTCCGGCACGGTCGAGACCCGCCACGGCATCGGCACCTTCGTGCTGGATGCGTCGAGCCCCAGCGGCTTTCGCATCGACCCGGCGACCATCGTCACTCTGCGCGACGTGATGGCCATCCTCGAGCTGCGTGTCAGTCTCGAGGTGGAGTGCGCCGGCCTGGCCGCCCGCCGGCGCAGCGCCGAGGAACTGGCCGCGATGCGCGCGGCACTGGACACCTTCAACCGTGCCAGTCATGCCAGCGATGCGGTGGCCAGCGACTTCCAGTTCCACCTGCAGATCGCCATGGCCACCGGCAACCGCTATTTCACCGACATCATGAGCCACTTCGGCACCAGCATCATTCCGCGCACCCGGCTGGATTCGGCGCACATCGCCCATGCCGACCAGCAGCAGTACCAGGCGCGGCTGAGCCGCGAGCACGAGGAAATCTACGAGGCCATCGCCCGTCAGGATGCCGATGCGGCCCGCGCCGCCATGCGCCTGCACCTGACCAACAGCCGCGAACGTCTGCGCCAGGCCCACGAAGAGGCCGAATCCCAGCAGGCCGGTTCCGAGCCGGCCTGATTCCCGCCCCGGCGTACGGATCGCGGTCCGCGCCGGCCTGGTCCTTCGCCATCCTTCCCTTGCAGCGCAGAGCGCCCGGACCGAAGCCGGCGCGGCGTGTACAAGCCTCCATCGTCATGCGATGACCTGTTTTCGCGACTGCTCGCCGGCCGCGCCGGTACCGGCTTCTCACCGCGCATCGCGGAAATCCCCGGCGTCGGCCTGCGATGCCGCGAGTATTTGCTCCCGCTCCCGCTCAGGCAGGCATAGCCGCACGCCGCCGCGGTTTCGCTCCTGCTCACAGTATTTCTTGTGAAAAGATACGATGACTGCTTGTCGAATTCGAGAGGCTGGGTTGCTCCGAAAAGCTGCCGCAATAACTCAATAAATCGATGATTTATAAATAAATTTATCAAAATGTAGAGGTTTTTTGGTTTTTCGATAGACGCCGGCCAGGCGCCGGAGATGCTGGAAAAGGCACGGAGAGGGGCTAGTTTTTACGAAAGTCATACGATAACTTATTTCAAAGCCCGGTCGCCGACCGGAGATTTCCACCTCACCAAGCAGGGTGCTCGACCAATGACTCCACAAGAGCTCAAGTCCGTCCTCTCCTCCGGTCTGCTGTCCTTCCCGGTCACCGATTTCGATGCCGCCGGCAACTTCAACGCCGAGTCCTATGCCCGCCGCCTGGAGTGGCTGGCGCCCTACGGCGCCAGCGCCCTGTTCGCCGCCGGCGGCACCGGCGAGTTCTTCTCGCTGGGTCTCGACGAGTACCCGCAGATCATCAAGACCGCGGTCGACACCTGCGCCGGCAGCGTGCCGATCCTCGCCGGCGTCGGCGGCCCGACCCGCCAGGCCATCCACATGGCCCAGGAGGCCGAGCGCCTGGGCGCCAAGGGCCTGCTGCTGTTGCCGCACTACCTGACCGAAGCCAGCCAGGAGGGCGTCGCCGCCCACGTCGAGGCGGTCTGCAAGGCGGTGAAGATCGGCGTGGTGGTCTACAACCGCAACGTCTGCCGGCTGACCCCGACCCTGCTGGAGCAACTGGCCGAGCGCTGCCCGAACCTGATCGGCTACAAGGACGGCCTGGGCGACATCGAGCTGATGGTGTCGATCCGCCGCCGCCTGGGCGAGCGCTTCACCTACCTCGGCGGCCTGCCGACCGCCGAAGTCTTCGCCGCGGCCTACAAGGCCCTGGGCGTGCCGGTCTACTCCTCGGCGGTGTTCAACTTCATCCCGCGCACCGCGATGGAGTTCTACAAGGCCATCGCCGCCGACGATCACGAAACCGTGGGCAAGATCATCGACGACTTCTTCCTGCCGCTGCTGGAGATCCGCAACCGCCGCGCCGGTTACGCGGTGAGCATGGTCAAGGCCGGGGCGAAGATCGTCGGCCACGGCGCAGGCCCCGTGCGCGTGCCGCTGACCGACCTGCTGCCCGACGAGTACGAGCGCCTTGCCGCGCTGATCAGGAAGCTCGGCCCGCAGTAAGCTCAGCGCGCCCCCGAAGCGGCTTCGTCTCCGGAGGAGCCGCTTCTCCCGGCCGTCCACACAACAACAAACAATTCGTGGAACCGACGTCATGCAAGCCATCAAGCAAACCCGCGTGCGTTACCTGATCCTGCTGATGCTGTTTCTGGTGACGACGATCAATTATGCCGACCGCGCCACCATTTCCATCGCCGGATCCAGCATGCAGAAGGATCTCGGCTTCGATGCCGTGACCCTCGGCTACATCTTCTCCGCCTTCGGCTGGGCCTACGTCCTGGGGCAGATTCCCGGCGGCTGGCTGCTCGACCGCTTCGGTTCCAAGCGCGTCTATGCGGTGAGCATCTTCACCTGGTCGCTGTTCACCCTGCTGCAGGGCTTCGTCGGCGGCATGCCGGTGGCCTGGGCGGTGACCACCATGTTCATGCTGCGCTTTCTGGTCGGTTTCGCCGAAGCGCCGTCGTTCCCCGGCAACGCGCGCATCGTCGCCGCCTGGTTCCCCACCGCCGAGCGCGGCACGGCTTCGGCGGTGTTCAACTCCGCGCAGTATTTCGCCACCGCGCTGTTCGCCCCGCTGATGGGCTGGATCGTCCACAAGTTCGGCTGGGAGCACGTGTTCGTCATGATGGGCGTGCTCGGCATCGTCTTCTCCGGGATCTGGCTGAAGACCATCTACAACCCCAAGGAACACCCGCGCATCAATCCGGCCGAGCTGGAGCACATCGAGCAGAACGGCGGCCTGGTCGACATGGACAGCGCCCGCAAGTCGGGCAGCCAGGGACCGCGCTGGGACTACATCCGCCAGCTGCTGACCAACCGCATGCTGGTCGGCGTCTACCTCGGCCAGTACTGCATCAACGGCATCACCTACTTCTTCCTCACCTGGTTCCCGGTGTACCTGGTGCAGGAGCGCGGCATGTCGATCCTCAAGGCCGGCTTCATCGCCTTGCTGCCGGCCCTCTGCGGCTTCATCGGCGGCGTGCTCGGCGGGGTGATTTCCGACGCCCTGCTGCGCCGCGGCTACTCGCTGACCCTGGCGCGCAAGCTGCCCATCGTCACCGGCCTGCTGCTCTCCACCAGCATGGTGTTCTGCAACTACGTTCAGGCCGAATGGATGGTGGTCGGCTTCATGACCCTGGCCTTCTTCGGCAAGGGCCTCGGCGCACTGGGCTGGGCGGTGGTGGCGGACACCTCGCCGAAGCAGATCGCCGGCCTGTCGGGCGGCCTGTTCAACACCTTCGGCAACATCGCCTCGATCACCACGCCGATCGTCATCGGCTACATCATCAGCGCCACCGGCTCCTTCAAGTGGGCGCTGGTGTACGTCGGCGCCAACGCGCTGGTGGCGGTGTTCAGCTACCTGGTGATCGTCGGCCGCATCCAGCGCGTCGAACTCAAGGACGGCCCGACCCAGGGCGGCTCGGCCCGCCGGGAGGAGGCCCCGGCCGCTCCGCTCGGTCCCCAAGGCAGCGCGGCGTCCGCCTGAAATCTGTACGAGGATAGTGTCATGTTGATCGAACATCAGGATTCGCCGCGCTACATCCGCCTGCACGCGGACGACAACGTCGGCGTGGTGGTCAACGACCAGGGCGTGGCGGCCGGCAGCCGCTTCACCGACGGTCTGCAGGCGGTCGAGCACATCCCGCAGAGCCACAAGGTGGCGCTGACGGACCTCGCCGAAGGGGCCGAGGTGGTGCGCTACGGCCAGGTCATCGGCTACGCCCTGCAGCCGATCCCCCGCGGCAGCTGGGTGACCGAGGCGCACCTGCGCATGCCCGAGCCGCCGGCGCTGGACAACCTGCCGCGGGCGACCCAGGCCGCCGCGCCGCTCGAGCCGCTGGAAGGCTTCACCTTCGAGGGCTTCCGCAACCCCGACGGCAGCGTCGGCACGCGCAACCTGCTCGGCGTCAGCACCACCGTGCAGTGCGTGGCCGGGGTGCTCGAGCACTGCGTCGAGCGGGCGCGCAAGGAGCTCCTGCCCAAGTACCCCAACGTCGACGACGTGATCGCCCTGACCCACAGCTACGGCTGCGGCGTGGCGATCAACGCGCCGGATGCGGTGATCCCGATCCGCACCCTGTTCAACCTCGCCCGCAACCCCAACCTCGGCGGCCAGGCGCTGGTCATCGGCCTCGGCTGCGAGAAGCTGCAGCCGGTCCAACTGATGCCGGGCGACGCGCTGACCAGCGGGATGAGCGAGCAGCAGTGGCTGTACCGCCTGCAGGAGTCGGGCAACGGTTTCGCCGGCATGGTCGAGCAGATCCTCGGCCTGATCGAGGCGCGCCTCGAGGTGCTCGACGCGCGGCGCCGCGAGACCTGCCCGGCCTCCGAACTGGTGGTCGGCATGCAGTGCGGCGGCAGCGACGCCTTCTCCGGGATCACCGCCAACCCGGCGCTGGGCGTCGCCGCGGACCTCCTGGTGCGCGCCGGCGCCACCGTGATGTTCTCGGAGAACACCGAGGTGCGCGACGGCATCCACCTGCTCACCCCGCGCGCTGCGACCCCGGAAGTGGCCGACGCGCTGATCGGCGAGATGGACTGGTACGACCGCTACCTGGAGCGGGGGATGGCCGACCGCAGCGCCAACACCACCCCCGGCAACAAGAAGGGCGGGCTGAACAACATCGTCGAGAAGGCCATGGGCTCGATCGCCAAGTCCGGCTCCAGCCCCATCGCCGGCGTGGTCCCGCCGGGCGAGAAGGTCAGGGGCAGGGGCCTGCAGTTCTGCGCCACCCCGGCCAGCGACTTCATCTGCGGCACCCTGCAGCTGGCCGCCGGGATGAACCTGCACATCTTCAGCACCGGGCGCGGCACGCCCTACGGCCTGGCGATGGTGCCGGTGATCAAGGTGGCCACCCGCAGCGAACTGGCCGAGCGCTGGCCGGATCTGATCGACGTGGACGCCGGGCGGGTGACCTCCGGGCGGCTGTCGCTGGAGGAGCTGGGCTGGGAGATCTTCCGCCTCTACCTGGACGTGGCCAGCGGCCGCACGCGCACCTGGGCCGAGCGGCACCGCCTGCACAACGATCTGGTGCTGTTCAATCCGGCGCCGGTAACCTGAGGCCGTCCGACGTTCGAAGCCATCGAGGAATCTGCCATGAAGGGACTGAAGGTGCTGCAGGTCGGCGCCCTGAGCGAGCGGTTCAACCGGCGCATGGCCGCGGAGTACGGCGCCGAGGCGTACTGGAAGCACGCCGACGGCGCGGCCTTTCTGGCCGGGCGCGGTGCGGAGTTCGAGGTGCTGGTCACCTCGGCGCGCTTCGGCTGCACGGCGGCGATGCTCGAGGCGCTGCCCAGCCTGCGCGCCATCTGCAGCTTCGGCGTGGGCTACGACGCCATCCCGCTGGAGCCGGTGCGCCGGCGCGGCATCCGCCTCAGCAACACGCCGGACGTGCTCAACGAGTGCGTCGCCGACCTGGCCATGGGCCTGCTGATCGACGGCGCACGACGGATCGCCGAGGCCGACCGCTTCGTCCGCGCCGGCCAGTGGCTGATCGGCAACTTCCCGCTGGCTACCCGGGTCAGCGGCAAGCGCCTGGGCATCGTCGGCCTGGGCCGCATCGGCCAGGCGCTGGCGCGGCGCTCCAGCGGCTTCGACATGCAGGTGCGCTACCACAACCGCCGGCCACTGGCCGGCTGCCCCTACGGCTACGCAGCTTCCCTGGTGGAGCTGGCGCAGTGGGCCGACTTCCTGGTGCTGACCTGCCCGGGGGGACCTTCGACCCATCACCTGATCGATGCCGAAGTGCTCGCGGCGCTGGGGCCGAAGGGCCTCTTGGTCAACGTGGCGCGTGGCTCGGTGGTCGACGAGGCGGCGCTGGTCGCCGCGCTCGCCGAGGGCCGGCTCGGCGCTGGTCGCCGCGCTCGCCGAGGGCCGGCTCGGCGCTGTGGCCCTCGACGTCTTCGAGCGCGAGCCGCAGGTACCGGCGGCGCTGCTGGACATGCCCAACGTAGTGCTGCTGCTGCACATCGGCAGCGCCACCGAGGAAACCCGCCTGCAGATGGAGGAGCTGGTCGTCGCCAACCTGCAGGCGTTCATCGACAAGGGAGAGCTGCTGACTCCGGTCTGACGCCTTTCCCTGTCGGTTATGGCGCCGCTCTGGGCGGCGGCGCCATAAGGTGCGACCCTCGCACATTGGCTGACTCTTGCAGTAGGGCGCACCACGAGTGCCCCTTTTTCTTTCATGTCGTTCCGACTGCCCGCGTCGTTTCCCATGCTCGCCTGGCCGGAATGCGTCTGGCTCCTCGCGTCGGTACTGCTGGTCTTGCCGCCTCGGGCGCCGCTCCAGGCGGTTTGGAGTCCTTCCTGTGCCGTCGACCGGGCGGGTATTGGGGAGAGGAGGGGCGACTGCGGGAGCTGAGGTGGCCAGGCAGGCGGCATGGGGCTCTGTTGTCATATGACGTGGAGTGTGGCAGCCAGCCTTTTCATGGGCTCTCCCGGCTGCACGCGGCAGGCGCACGGAGCCTGTCCCGCGATGTGGCGGACAGGCATGGGGCGAAGAATAATGGCTATTTTGCGTGAGTGTCGGGGTGTGGCGGCAGCCGCCGTTTTCCGTTCGACCGTTCGCCGAATCACGTTGACAAGGACGAGGCGTGCTGTCGATAATTCGACAAAGTCATACGACGACTTATGAATATTGAACAATAACAATCGGAGCGGTTCCAGCCATGCCTCATCCTGCTCACAGTCCCGTCCTCGATCGTCTCCTGCTCACCGGCGCAGCCGGCAATCTCGGAAAGATCCTGCGGGAAAACCTGCGTCCCTATGCCCCCATCCTCCGCCTGTCCGACATCAGTCCCATGGCGCCGGCCGCCGGCGACCACGAGGAAGTGATCACCTGCGACCTGGCGGACAAGGCCGCGGTCCATGCCCTCGTCGAGGGCGTCGACGCCATCGTCCACTTCGGCGGCCTGTCGGTGGAGCGGCGCTTCGAGGAAATCCTCGAGGCCAATATCCGCGGCACCTTCCACATCTACGAGGCGGCACGCCGGCACGGCGTCCGCCGTGTGGTGTTCGCCAGCTCCAACCATGTCATCGGCTTCTACAAGCAGAGCGAGACGCTCGACGCCAGCGCCGTCCACCGCCCCGACGGCTACTACGGCCTGTCCAAGGCCTACGGCGAGGACATGGCCAGCTTCTACTTCGACCGCTACGGCATCGAGACGGTGAGCATCCGCATCGGCTCCTCCTTCGACGAGGCGCAGAACCGCCGCATGCTCAGCACCTGGCTGAGCTATCGCGACCTCACCGACCTCATCGGCCGCGCGCTGTTCACCCCGAATGTCGGCCACACCATCGTCTACGGCGCTTCGAACAACCGCGACCTCTGGTGGGACAACCGCCTGGCCGCGCACCTGGGCTTCGCGCCGCAGGACAGCTCGGAGATCTTCCGCGCCAGGGTCGAGGCCCAGCCGGCCCCGGCCGCGGACGATCCGGTGGCGGTCTACCAGGGCGGCGCCTTCACCGCGGCCGGCCCGTTCGACGACTGAGCCGCCCGCGCCTGCGCCCATAACGACAAGAGACCGCGCCGCCATGCAAGCCGAACTCGTGCTTGACGCCCGCAACGGCACCGGCGAAAGCCCGGTGTGGAGCGTGGCCGAACAGGCCCTCTACTGGGTCGACATCCCCGCCCGACGGCTGCACCGCTGGCGCCCGGCGAACAACGCCACGGCGAGCTGGGAGGCCGACGAGATGCTCGCCTGCATCGCCCGCCACCCGGCGGGCGGCTGGCTGGCCGGCCTGGAGAGCGGCCTGTTCCACCTGCAGCCCGGCGCCGACGGCCGTCTGGCCGGAACCCGCTTGGCCGACACTCGCCATGCCCTGCCCGGGATGCGCTGCAACGACGGGCGCTGCGACCGCCAGGGGCGCTTCTGGGTCGGCAGCATGCACCAGGACATGGCCGCCGGGCACTGCGCCGGCGTGCTCTACCGCTTCGTCGGCGAGGCCGGCGGCGCACCGCTGCTGACCTGGCTGGACGGCCTCGTCGTCCCCAACGGCCTGGGCTTCAGCCCCGACGGGCGGACGATGTACCTGTCCGACTCGCATCCCTCGGTACAGGCCATCTGGGCTTTCGATTACGACCCGGACGACGGCGTCCCGCACAACCGCCGGCTGTTCGTCGACATGCGGCAGCATCCCGGCCGTCCCGACGGCGCGGCGGTGGACGAAGACGGCGGCTACTGGATCTGCGCCAACGACGCCGGCCTGGTCCACCGCTTCACTCCCGACGGCCGCCTCGACCGCTCGCTGGCCGTGCCGGTGAAGAAGCCGGCGATGTGCGCCTTCGGCGGCCCCGGCCTCGACACCCTGTTCGTCACCTCGATCCGACCGCAGGGCGTCGACCTCGCTGACCAGCCCCTGGCCGGCGGGGTGTTCGCCCTGCATCCCGGCGTTCGCGGCCTGGAAGAGCCCGCCTTCCGGGGCTGAGCCGGGCCCGGCGGTTCCACCAGCCTCTCCAACAAGAACAACCAGGAGATTCGTTCCATGATCGGCAAACGCAACAAGCCATTGCTCGTCCTCCTGCTCGCCTTCCGCTTGCCCGGTCTGGCCAGGGTCCTGACCCTGTGCGCTTCGTCCGGCTAGTCCAAGAGCCCCTGCTGAATATCTGAACGGAAGTTTTCCGGATTTGCACTGCCCCGAACTGCAGTCCACGCATTTCGGCAGTCTGGCTGGGCATATACAGAAAGATGCCGGCTTATTTTTCTTTGAATACTTCCAACGGCAATACAATAAAAACAACTGGGACAAAGCGATGACAGCTCAGATTGCTCCACCCCAAACAACCTTGATCGGCAAATACCGATGGGTTATTTGCGCACTTCTGTTCATTGGCATTGGTATCAACTATATCGACCGCCAGATGATAGGCATCCTCAAGCCTACCTTGCAGGCCGATCTGCAATGGACCGAAACCGATTACGCCTCTATCGTTTTCTGGTTTCAGTGCGCCTATGCCATTGGCTTTTTAACCTTTGGGCGAATCATCGACCGGCTTGGCGTGCGTGTCGGATATGCGATTGCCTTTACTATATGGACGATTGCCACCATCGGACACGGGCTTGTCCATACGGTCGCGCAATTTGCCATAGCACGCTTCACCCTGGGATTTGGTGAGTCCGGCAGTTTTCCGGCCAGCCTGAAAGCTGTTTCGGAATGGTTCCCGCAAAAGGAACGTGCTCAGGCTACCGGCATTTTCAATGCCGGCACCGCGCTGGGCCCTATCATCACGCCGCTGCTTATTCCGGCCATCACCCTGGTCTGGGGCTGGCGTGCGGCATTCATCTCCATCGGCGTGATTACCTCCCTGTGGCTGGTTGCCTGGTTGCTGATCTATCGCCGTCCGCATGAGCATCCGAAAGTAGGCGCTGCGGAGCTCGCGCATATTCACTCCAACGATGGATCTTTAATATCCTCGGGAACCACCGCCCCGGTGAAGATATCCTGGCTTAAGCTCCTGACATTCAAGGAAACGTGGGCCTACGCGCTCGGAAAATTCCTGACCGATCCGATCTGGTGGCTGTACCTGTTCTGGCTCCCGGATTTTCTCGGCAAGACTTACGGCCTTGACCTGAAAACATTCGGACCGCCACTGATCGCCATCTATCTCTTGGCAGATGCGGGTTCGATCATCGGTGGCTGGGGTTCTTCGACTCAAATGAGAGCTGGCCGCTCCGCGAACGTGGCGCGAAAAACCACCATGCTCGTCTGTGCTTGCATGGTCGTGCCTATCATCACTGCCCAGTTCGTATCGAGTGTGTGGCTCGCCGTCCTGATCATCGGCTGCGCTGCGGCTGCACACCAGGCCTGGTCGGCCAACTTGATGACCTTGCCGTCGGACCTTTTTCCAAAAGAGGCAGTGGCTTCCATCATTGGCATAGGAGGTACCGCCGGAGCCATCGGCGGGATGTTGATGTCGACTTACAATGGCTACATTCTGGAAGCATTCAAGTCTTACCAGCCAATCTTCATAGTCGCCGGAACTACTTACTTGATAGCGCTGCTTGCCATCCATCTACTGACTCCGCGGCTAAAACCCGTGCCGTTGGAAAAAATAGAAGCCAAATAGCGCAAGTATCCCCCGGCAAAGCCGGGGGGTTATATTCCTGGCGGTCGCCAGATAAATATAAACATAGTCTCCGATCATTTCGGCAAGGCGTTGTCATGTTCCAGGTACTTGAATTGAAGTTTTCCTGGCTTTGCTCCACTCCGGGCTGCCAATTCCGGCACTTCGGTAGTCGGCATGGCGGTGGGTAGGAAAAATGCGCGGCCTGTCGCCGGTCCACCCGCGCGCACCTTCCATGACGGCCAGCGGCTCGGTGCAGGCGCTGCCGCCGTTCTATCCCGGGCTGTCCGCCGGGCTGCTGGCGGTCACCTACAGCCCGGCCATCTCCTTCCGGCTGCCGAGTCCGGTGCTCTAAACGCACCGCCTGCTCCAGCCCATGCCCGCCTCCGGCGGGCATTCTCATGTGCACGTTTCAGGAGGCTCCCATGCTGATCCTGCAAGACCGCCTGACCCGCCTGACCCTGGCTCCGGAGATCGGCGGCAGCCTGGCCGGCTGGCAGGCGCTGGACTCCGGCCGGCCCCTGCTGCGCCCCGCGTCGGCCGACGACCTCGCCAGCGGCAGCCCGCGCCGGCTGGCCTGCTATCCGCTGGTGCCCTGGTCGAACCGCATCGACCGCGGCGGCTTCGCCAACCCGGACGGCTGGCTGGCGCTGGCGCCCAACAGCCCGGGCGAGCCCCTGCCGATCCACGGCAGCGCCTGGCAGCAGCCCTGGAGGGTCCTCGAGCAGGGGGCGCAGCACGCCCGCTTGGCGCTGGACAGCGCCAGCCCCTTCCCCTACCGCGCCGAGCAGCGCATCGATCTCGACGAGGGGCGGCTCGACCTGGCGCTGGAGGTACAGCATCTGGGCAGCGCGCCGGCCTGGTACGGCCTCGGCCTGCACCCCTACCTGCCGCGCACTCCGGCCACCCGCCTGCAGGCGCTGGCGAGCGGCGTCTGGCACGAGGACGGTCGCCGGCTGCCCGAGCGCTTCATAGACCTGCCGGCGGAGTGGAACTTCAGGGAGCCGCGCGCCCTGCCGCAGGCGACGGTCGACCATGCCTTCGACGGCTGGGACGGGCGCTGCCGCATCCTCCAGGCGGATGCCGGCCATGCGCTGGAGTGCCGGGCCGAGGGCGCCGGACTGTTTCTGCTCTACACCCCGAAAGGGAGGGACTTCTTCTGCTTCGAGCCGGTCAGCCACCCGGTCAACGCCCACCACCTGCCGGGACGGCCCGGACTCAGGCTGCTGGCGCCCGGGCAGCGCCTGCGCCTGGGCTGGTCGATGCACTACCGGGCCGTCCCCGGCGGCCGATGAGGAGACGGCCAGTCACGGGAGGCACGGGGCGGCCGCGGGCGTTTCCATGGTGCTGTAGGCGACCCGCGGGATGTTGCCCAGGCGGCGCTCGAGCAGGGCGGCGAGGGATTCGCCGGGCGTCAGGTAGGCGTCGCCGAAGTCCCCGCCCAGGTTGCAGGGGTGGGCGATCACCTCCAGGGTGCCCTGCGCCGGCAGGGGCTGGTCGCGCAGGTCGGCCGGGGTGCAGACGTATTCGGCGCAGCGCCCGGCCAGCTGGCGCAGGCGCCGGTTGAGCAGGGTCTTGAACAGCCGCTTGGCCGGGCTGAAATTGCCGCCCAGGTTGCGCGCCAGGCGCAGCGGCACGCCCCGGGCGGCGGCGAAGCGCGCCAGCTGCTCGCCGATCGGCCAGATGTTGTGCACGTGCTGGTGGGAGTCCAGGTGGCTGGGCCGCACCCCGTGGTGCAGGCAATGCTGCCATTGCGCTTCCAGTTCCTCGTCGATCGCCGTGCGCGCGGCGCGGCCCAGCCACAGGCGATGGCGCGGCAGGCGCAGCCGGAATTCGCCGGCTTCGTCGCAGAAGCAGGACAGGTGGGCGATGGCGCTGCTCAGCGGGCGGCCGTAGGTGAGGTTGACGTGCAGGCCGACCCGGCCGTGCAGGCCCTCGGCATGGATCAGCGCGCAGGCCTGGGCGAACGCCGGCATGTTCGCCATCAGGGTCGCCGAGCTGATCAGGCCGCAGCGGAAGGCGCGGACGATGACGGCGTTCTCTTCGCGGTCCAGGCCGAAATCGTCGGCGTTGATGATCACTCGGCTGGGCATGGGCGTTCTCCGGCACTCGGCGAGGAGGGGGCCGCGATGCCCGGGCGCCGGGCCTTGAGGGCGCTCCACAGGCGATAGGCCAGGCCCAGGGCGATGCCGTCGGGGCGCCAGGAGTAGAGGCTCCAGCGCAGCTGCAGGACCTCGCCGGTCATGCGCTCGTGCAGCTGATGGCTGGAGTTGTAGAGGCTGACCCGCGAGGCGTCGATGTATTGCCAGCCTTCCTCCAGGCCCCAGCGGATCCACTCGTCCAGCAGCAGGCGGCCGCTGCCGAGCTCGGCGTAGTCGGGCAGGAAGGCCAGGTTGTAGTCGTACAGCCGGCCGCGCTCCAGAAGCCCCAGGCGGTAGCTGATGCAGCGGCCCTGGTGTTCGAGCAGGACGATGCGCACCAGGCCGGCCGCGGCGAGATCGGCGAAGGCCTCGCGCATCCACTGCCGGCGCCGTTCGCCGGAGAAGATGCCGACGCCCTGCTCGCCCTTCCAGCTGGCCTGCTCGACCGCGGCGATGGCCTCCAGTGCGGCGTCGATGCTCGCGCCGTCCGGCGTCAGGCGGCGCACCCGGGCATCGCAGGCGGCCGTGCGCTTGCGCGCCCGGCGCAGCTTGTAGCGCAGGTCGCCGGACGGCTCGTGCCGGTCGTCCTCGTCGATCGCATGCACCGGCACCCGGCAGGTCGGGCGCCGTTCGTGGGTCGAGCTGGCCGCGGCCCAGCCCTCGAGCAGGACCTGCTGCTCGCCGCCTTCGACCAGTTCGTGCAGTTGCAGGAGGGCGTGCGGCAGATGGCGGTGGATGGCCGCCCGCGCCTGGCGCCGGCCGTGCTCGTCGAGCCGGCAGAGCAGGGCGATGCGGTCGCCGAGCGGATAGCCGAGATGGCGCAGCACCGTCCAGCGCAGGCCGAAGCGGCGCTCGCGGCTGCAGACCAGCGGCAGGCACAGGCGCAGCTCCTGGTCCGCCCAGGCCAGCAGCACATGCAGACGCTGTCCCGGTTCGAGGGCGCGTTCGGCGGCCTGCAGCCAGCCGAGGTGATTGAACGGAGTGGCCTGCGGCACCAGCGCATGGAGCCTGGCATAGGCCTCGTGGGGGAAGTCGGGGGCGCAGAGGCTGGTCGTCCATTGAAAGCGATAGTCCATGATGAGGTCCGTTCTCGATGGGGGCTCGCTCGGGGTCTGTCGACGCCTCAGGGTAGGCTCGATTCCTGCGGCAACGTGGCTCACGCCAAAACGACGACAGCTCCTGGTCTGCTGTAGAGCAGCGTAGCAGCTGGGTATCCCGGCGCTGTGAATAACATGGATACGTTTCTCCCCTCGCGTATCGCACATGGCCGTCTATAGTCCTGAGCGGATCCGCGCGGGAGTGGCGGTACGGCGGTCGCTGATGCCCGTTCATGCCACTTTCATGCTCAATCGTGCAGGATGCGCGAACATCATGCTTCGTAAGGCCCTCGATCACGCCTCGACCATACCCCTCTACGGCGGCTACCGCATCGCGCTGGCCCGTTCCCCGGAGGATCTCGGCCCCTGCCTGGAGGACTGGGAGGAACTGGCCCGCGCGGCCGCCGAGCCCAATGTGTTCTATTCGCCCTGGGCCCTGCTGCCGGCCCTCGAGCATCTGAGCGGCGACCGGCGCTTCGCGCTGGTGTTCGTGATCCGCCCGGCCGGAGCCGGGGAGGAGCCGGTGCTGGACGGCTTCTTCCCCCTGCTCGAGCCGGCCGGCTGCGCCCTGTCGCCGCTGCGGGTGGCCAGGATGTTCCGCCACCGCTACTGCTTTTCGGTGGCGCCCCTGGTGCGCCAGGGCCGCGAGCGGGCGGTCATGCGCGCCTTCCTGCGCTGGCTGCACGCGTACCGCCGCCGGTATTCGCTGCTGGTGCTGCGCGATGCGCCCGCCGACGGGCCGCTGGCCACGGCTCTGCGCAGCACCCTGGCCGACGAGGGCCTGCATTTCCACGAGGGTGCCCGCAGCGCGCGTGCGCTAATCGAGCCGGGGGACGATGCCGAGGGCTATCTGGAGCGCGCCCTGCCGGGCAAGCGGCGCCGCGAGTACCGGCGGCTGCACCGGCGCCTGGCCGAGCTGGGCGATCTGCGCCTGCGCGTGCTGCAAGCGCACGGCGAGGATCTCGAGGCCTGGCTGTCGGCCTTCGTCGCCCTGGAATCGAAGGGCTGGAAGGGGCGCTCGCGCTCGGCGATCAGCTGCCGCGACGCCTGCCGCCGCTACTTCGAGGAGGTCGCCAGGGCCGCCCATGCGCGCGGCCAGCTGCGGATGCTCGAGCTATCCCTGGACGGCCGGCCGCTGGCCATGCTCTGCGACTTCCTCGCCCCGCCGGGGGCCTTCGCCTTCAAGGTCGCCTTCGACGAGGAGTACGCCCACTATTCCCCCGGCGCGCTTCTCGAGCTCGAGTGCATCCGCCTGCTGCACGAGCTGAAGGTCGAGGGCGTGCAATGGATGGATTCCTGCGCGTCCCCGGAGAGCGCCCTGAGCAACCGCCTGTGGCTGGAGCGCAAGTCGCTGTGCACCTTCGTGCTCAGCAGCGGCACCCTGGCGGGCGATCTGTGGGTCGATCTCTATCCCTACGGAAAGCGCCTGAAGGGCTGCTGGAAGCGGTACCAGGCGTTGCTGCCGGTATGGCTGCCGAGCTGATCGCGCACCGCCGGAGGCTGATGGCAGAAGCGCAGGCGGCCGAACAGGGTGAACACCCGGGTCTGCCAGCCGAGCGGCTGAAAGCCCAGGTGGCCGAGCAGCTTGCGGGCGCAGGCGTTGCGCGTGTCGACCACCGCCCGGGCGCGCTGGTGGCCGGCGGCGCGCAACAGGCCCCAGAGATGCTCCTGGCCGCCGAGCAGCAGCGCGCTGCCGCGGTGCTCGCAGGCCACCTCCATGGCGAACAGGTAGACGCCGGACGCCGTGACCGGAAACCAGCAGCGATAGTAGTGGCGGTCGTAGTAGTCGCGGTCGCTGTACCAGACGAAGGCGCAGACATGGCCTTCGCCGTCCAGGGCGGCCAGCCCCTGCACGCCGGGCTGTTCGAGCAGATCGTCGATGACCGCGAGGTGGCGGGAGAAGTGGCGCTCGAAGGCCGGCAGCAGCTCCCGGGTGATCGATGGGTAGCACCAGTGGTGCGGGCGTTGCAATCGGGGGGCTTCCAGGGTCAGGTCGCGCTCCATCCAGAGCAGGCGCCGCTGGCCGTACAGGCAGTGTGCGCAGAGCTGGCGCAGGAGGCCGGGCAGGCCCTTGTGCCGCAACTTGACCTTCAGATCCCTGGGGTTCATGGCGCCTCCCATTCGAGGACGAAGAGGGTTTCTCCCGGCAAGCTGAAGCGCCATGGCTGCTCCGTGCAATCGACAGCGCCCGTGCCGGGCTCCGCCGCGCCGAACAGCTGCAGGCGCGGCGGATCCTGGGCATGGCAGGCGAGCGGTTCGCCGCTCAGCCGTACCTCCTGGCGCCGTGGCGCCTTGTTCACACCGAACAGCACGATCCGGGAGTCGGAGCGCATGGCCAGGGCATCCACCTCGAAGGCGTCGTTGTCCAGGCGCAGGACCTGTTCCTGCCAGTGCTGCTGCATGAAGGCCATGGCCTCGCCGACCGGCTTGAGCACGTAGCGGCCGTCGCCAGCCCGGCCGATCATGCCCTTGAAGTGCTCGTCGTCGTCGGTGGCGAGGAACCAGTTGAGCTGCTCCAGCAGGCCGTCCTGGGCCGCGTTGATCGCCACCGAGGCCCACCAGAGGGCGGCGAAGCGGGTTTCCTGCTCGTAGGGGCTGACGTTGTTGCCGCTGGACAGGTTGGTCTGCTCCAGCAGCAGGGCCTTGCGCGGCCGGCCGCGCTCGTCCAGGCCGACCAGCTGCGCCGCCTGGCGCACGTTGTCGCGGTAGACGCGGGTGGCGCGCAGGTCGCGGATCATCCATTCGTGCCAGGCCAGGGCGTCGATCCCTTCGCCGTGTTCCTCCAGCAGCCGGCGCGCCCAGTCCAGGCCGCGGCGCGAGCGGGCGTCGTCGGTGGTCGGACCGTTGACCAGGCGCGAGGAGGCCGGCACGGCGACGCGGACGCCGGCCTCGCGCGCGCCGGCTGTCTCCCGCACCTGGCGGGCCATGGCGGCGAAGTAGCGGGCGAAGCTGGCGTAGTCGGGATAGCTGAGGTTCGGCTCGTCGGCGAAGGAGATGTAGTGGAGGCCTGCGCCGCCGAGTTCGCGAATGCCGTCGATCCAGGCGGCGAGGCCGGCGCGGCTGGCGTCGCCGGCCTCGAGCACCGAGCGCCGGCCGGTCTGCGACAGCAGGGTGCTGTCGGCATCGATGCCGTAGCGCTTGAAGTACAGCGGGCGGAAGGCCTGCTCGTGGTGGGGGCGGCGCACCGTGACGTCGATGAAGCTGTAGTGGTTGGCCGCGCGCGGCGCCAGCCGGGCGAGCAGTTCGGGCGCCTCCGGCGGCGTGTAGGGCAGGCCCACGCCGAGCCGGGGCGTGAGGCCGACCACCTCGTCGTGCAGCCTGAGCCCGACCTGGCCCGGGGTCAGCTCGGGGCTGAACAGGTGCTCGGGGCGCTGGGCGAACAGGTTGGCGCTGCCGTCCAGCCAGAAGGCGGCCTTGCCACGCCCGCGCAGGCGCAGGCTCCAGACCTGGTCCTGGTCGGACACGGGCAGCTCGATGCGGTCGCTCCGGGTGTAGTGGCTGTCGCGCGACAGCGGCAGGTAGAGGCCGTGCCCGTCGCTCAGGCGCTGGGCGTGCAGGCCGTCGACGCCACCGTGGTACTTGCCGGCGAGCACCGCGCGCTCGCCGGCGCGCACGCGGAAGTGCAGCTGCGTGCCGGCCGGCAGTTCGGCACAGAAATGCTGCTTGACCGGCTCGAACAGCGCGGCGGTGTCGTCGGCGTGGCGGACCCGGTAGAGGCGGAAGCTGTAGCCGGGGATCTCCAGGCGCAGGTCGCCGTTCCCGGGGGACAGCGCCCAGCGCTGACGGCCGCGAACCTCCTCGGCGGCGATGTCGCGCTGGGCAAGCAGGCGCCCGTCGCCGGCCTGCAGGTAGAGGTGTTCGACGTTGGCCTCGGCCTGCCAGGCCGGCTGCCAGTCGATCTGCAGGGCATCGTCCTGGGACGCGCGCAGGTACAGCGCGCCGTCGCGGATGCCGGTCCACTCCTGGGCCTGCGCCGCCGGCAGCTGCGCGCCGAGCAGCAGGCCACTGAACACCAGGATGCGCCAGTCGTTCATATTGCGGTCCCCAATTGTGCGCGCAGCAGGCGCAGGTCGCTGGGCAGGATCAGCAGGGTCTGGCCGATGTCGACCCCGCTGACCCGCCAGTAGAGCAGCAGCATGGCCAGGGCCAGGGCGCCGTAGGCGACCGACGAGGCGATCGCGGCGCCGACGATGCCCCAGCTTGGAATCAGCAGCACCGCCAGCAGCAGGTTCAGGGCCGCGGCGCCGCCGGCGAAGAGGGACAGGGCGCCGGGCCGCTCCTTGCCGAGCAGGTCCAGGTGCAGGATGCTCGAGTAGCACAGGCTGAAGATGCCGGGCAGCAGGGCCAGCAGGGCCGGGTAGGCGGGCCGGAAGGCGTCGCCGAACAGCAGCACGATCAGCCACTCGCCGATCAGCGCCATGCCCAGGCAGGCGAGGAGCATGGCGGTGCCGGTCAGGCGCAGCGCCAGCGGGGTGAGCTGCTCGATACCCTCGCCCTGCTGCAGCAGGCGCTTCATCAAGGGCGTGGTGACCGCCTCGGGGACGATGAACAGCAGTTCGGCGGCAGCGGTGGCCATGGCGTAGTAGCCCAGCGCCTCGCTGCCGAGGAACAGCTCGATGAGCAGATAGTCGGCGCGCATCAGCAACTGCTGGAACAGCACGTCGGGATGGCTGCGCCCGCCGAAGCGCAACAGCTGGCCCTGGCTGGCCGGGTCCCAGCGCAGGCGGATGCTGTGGTAGCGGGCGAGCAGGCAGAGGCCGACCGCCACCACCAGGCCCAGGCCGCCGAGCCAACTGATCAGCGCGGCGTTCAGCGCGGCGTGCGGCCACATCCAGAACAGGGCGAGGAACAGCAGCAGCGGCGTCAGCGATTCCAGCAGGCGCAGGCCGTTGAAGGTGCCGACCCGGCCGTCGGCGTTGTGCAGGGTGAACAGGGCGCTTTTCAGCACGAACAGCGGCACGGCCAGCAGCAGCAATGCGGCAAAGGGACCGAGCTGCCGGGTGATGGCCAGCTCCTGGCCGAAGGCGTCGAGCGCCTGGAGGCCGAGCAGGGTGGCCAGCGCCGAAGCCAGGCAGCCGTAGAGCAGCATCAGCGTCAGCAGCAGGCCCATCGGGTGCTGGCGCGCGGCCTGGTAGCCGACGGCGGTGTTCAGCCCGCCGCTGGTGACCGCGCCGATCAGCTCCGGCAGGGCGCTGAGCAGGGCGAACAGGCCGCGGTCGGCGGGGCCGAGGATGCGCGCCAGCAGGACGTTGCGCAACAGGCGCAGGGCCAGCATCGCCAGGTTGGTGCCGACGCTGAGCAGCAGGTGGCGGATGTACTCGTTGCGTGTCATCGCCCCGCCGCCTCGCTGGTGTGCAGCGTGTGCAGGGCCGGCATGCCACGTCGGTGGGCGCCCTGCAGGATGCGCCAGCCGAGCAGGGCGGGCTGGCGCGCGCTGTGCTGGCAGACGCCGATGCGCGGCAGCGACAGCAGCGCTCCATGCCGGGCGTGGTGCAGGCCGGGACGGGTGCTCAGCGCATGGCTGTAGCCCAGGCATGCGAGAGCGGCGCAGACGCGCCCGTCATGGTCGCCGTTGGGGTAGCAGTAGACTGGCAGCGGATGGCGGCAGTGCGCGGCGATGGCTTCGTGGGAGCGGCGCAGGTCGGCCTGCAGGCCGGCATCGTCCAGCCCGGTGAGGATCGCGTGGCTGGCGCCGTGCGGACCGAAGCGCACCAGCCCCGAGTCCTCCATCTCCCGCACCTGCTGCCAGTCCAGGGCGTGCGGCTCGGGCGGGTTCGGACAGCTGTTGGCGAGCACCTGCAGGGTGGTCGCCGGCAGGCTCTTGAGGCGCTGCAGGAAGCGGCCCAGGGCCTGGCTGCGCGAATGGTCGGGTGCCGCCGTGCACAGCTCGGCCGGCGGGGCGAGATGGCGGCGCAGCTGCACGCAGAGCTGCTCGCGGGCCTCTTCGCCGAAGCTGCCCCAGAGGGTTTCGCCGATGGCCTCCCACCAGAAGCGTCGCGGGCTGCCGATGAAGTCGGTGGACAGGAAGATGCTCGCCGGCATGCGGTGCTGCCTGAGCAGCGGGAAGGCATGCAGGGCATTGTCGCGCCAGCCGTCGTCGAAGGTCAGGGCCAGGCGCGGCGGTCCGTCCGCCGGGGCGGCCGGGTCGAGCAGCTCGGCGAGCGGCACGCACTCGAAGTGCTGCCCGAGCCAGTGCAGCAGGTGGTCGAAGGCCGCTGTGCCGATGCACAGGTCCTTGCGGTGCGGCAGGTCCGCCCGGGCGTCCTCGGCCAGCACCCGGTGCAGCATCAGGATGGTGCCGGAGCCGCGCAGCAGGCGCCGTCCCGCGGGGGTGTTGAGGTAGAGCCAGCCGGTGCCGGCCTTGATCAGTTGCTTGAGCGCCATGGGACGTCCCTATCGGTTCTGTTGGGGATTCCATTGCCGGTAGCGGTAGCCGCTGAGGAACTGCCAGACCCCGGCGCCCATGGCGCTCAGGGTCACCAGGACGTAGGCGGCCAGGCGGAAGGGCTTGGGCAGGCGCCGGTGCCGGCCGAGCAGGCCGATCAGCGCCAGGCCGTAGGCGGCGAGCTGGGCGAGCAGGGCGATGCGGTAGAACCCGCCTTCGTCCCACAGCCAGAGGTTGCTCAGCAGCAGCGGCACCAGCAGCACCGGCGCGAGCCGGCGGAGCAGCTTGTGGGTGATCAGCGCCAGGGCGAACAGGCCGTGCCGGCCCGGGTCGAGCAGCTCGCGGCGCCGCGCCAGGCTCTGCAGGCCCTGGACGGTGATCCGCCGGCGCCGGCGGAACTGGCCCTGCGCCGACTCCACGCCGTGGTCGATGACCCGCGCGGCCTCGGCGAAGACGATGCGCTGTCCGGCCACCGACGCGCAGGTGGTCAGGAAGAAGTCGTCGGTGACATCCGCCGGCACCGTCTGGAACAGCTCGCGGCGCAGGGCCTGCAGGCCGCCGTCGGCCGAGGCCATGCAGCCGGTGCGGCTCTCCAGGCGGCGCAGCCAGGTTTCGTAGGCACGGTAGAGCCGGTCGCCGATGGCCAGCGCCTTGCCCGCGGCGGGAATGGTCACGTTGCCGGCGGTGGCGCCGACCCGCGGGTCGGCGAAGGGTGCGATCAGCTGGCGCAGGGTGTCGCCGGTCCACAGGGTGTCGGCGTCGCTGAACACCAGGATCTCGCCGTCGGCCAGCGCCACCGCGCTGTTCAGCGCCGCGGCCTTGCCGCCGCGCGGCAGGTCCAGCACCCGGATGTCGTCCCAGGGGCGGAGCTGGGCGATGCGCCGGGCCAGGGCGACGGTGGCGTCGCTCGAGCCGTCGCTGGCGACGATGATCTGCCGCCGCTCGCGCGGGTAGTTGTCGTCTAGCAGCGAGCGCAGCTTGGCCTCGATGTTCCGTTCCTCGTTGTAGGCGGCGACGATCACGCTGACCCGCGGCAGCGGCAGCGGCTGTGGCGCACCGGCGGGCGCGGGGCGCCGGAAGGGGGCGCACAGGGCCAGCAGCAGGGGGTAGCCCAGGTAGGCGAAGAGCGGCAGTAACAGGCACAGCCAGAAGATCGCTTCAGCCACGGGAGGGCCTCCGTGCGGTCAGGTTGATCAGGTCCATCACGAGGGCGATGCCGGCGACGTGCAGGCGCAGCCAGTGCAGGAGCGCCAGGCGCGCCGCCAGCAGCGGACGCCGGCGGGTATAGCCGTGGCGCAGGGTCAGCAGGCCGGCCGGCAGCCAGCCGAGGGCGAAGGTGCCGAGGGCGGCGAGCGGCTGGCCGAGCAGCAGGCAGAGCAGCGCCAGCGCATCGAGTGTCCAGTGCCCGGCCGCCAGCAGCGGGAAGCGCAGCAGGCGCAGGCTGGCGCCGCCCTTGCGCAGCAGCCGCGTCTGGCTGTTCTGGCGCCAGAGCTCCTTGCCCAGCCATTCGCTCCAGCTGCCCTCGAAGCCCCAGTTCAGCACCGTCGGCCGTGGCAGGCTGAGCAGGCGCGCGCCGGCCTCGCCGAGGCGCAGGCCGAAGTCCTTGTCCTCGCCGCTGCGCAGGCTTTCGTCGAAACCGCCGACGCGCTCGAACCAGACGCGCTCCAGGCACAGGTTGGCGGTCGGCAGCCAGTCCAGCAGTGCCGGGCGGTCGCGCTCGGCGGCCAGCCGCTGCAGCCAGGCGCGGGCGTACCAGGGCGCCTGGGGCGGCGCCTGGTGGACCAGGCCGAGCACGTCGGCGCGGTCCTCGCTGCGCACCGCACGCCAGGTGGTCAGCCAGTCCTGGGGTACTTCCATGTCGGCGTCGAGGAAGGCCAGGCAGTCGCCGCTGGCCGCCGCGGCGCCGCGGTTGCGCAGGGCGCCGATGCTCACCCCAGGGCAGTCCAGCACCCGGGCGCCGAAGCGCCGGGCCAGCGCCTGGCTGCCGTCGCGGGAACCGTTGTCCGGGACGATCAGCTCATGCTCGAGGCCGGCGTGCTCGGCGGCGCGGCGCGCGGCTTCCAGGGTGCGGCCGAGGTGGGCGGCCTCGTCGAGGGTCGGAATGACGATGGAGATCCGTTTCATGGGCGTGCTCCTGCGGCATCGTCGTCGGCCTGCAGGCGCAGCAGGCTGGCTATGCCGAGCATCACCCAGAGGTACTTGTGGCTCGGCACGCTGAGGAAGAACAGGAAAAAGGCCAGCGCCACGCAGGACAGGCCGAAGTGGGTGGCCAGCGCCGCCCGCTCGGGATCGCCGCGGCTCAGCCAGTGGCGGCGGGCGACCTGGCAGTTGCGCAGGCTGGCCAGCAGCAGGGCGGCGAACAGCAGGCCGCCGGGCACGCCGATCTCGCTGAACATGCCCAGGTAGGTGTTGTGCGCCTCGCGGTACAGCTCGACCGGCAATCCCTTATAGGAGAAGGCGATGGCGTAGCCGGTCTTGGCGAACTCCAGGGGAAAGGTGCCGGGACCGCTGCCGAGCAGCGGGTGCTCGGCGATGATCCGGCTGCCCACCAGCAGGTAGGCGCTGCGCCGGGCCAGGGAGGGGTCGGCATGGGCATTGACCCCGGACTTCAGGCTGGCCAAGGCCTCCAGGCGCTGGACGAGGCTGTCCGGCAGCAGCTTGGGAGAGAGCGGCACGACGATCGCCATGGCGAGGATCAGCCAGCCGAGGTGGCGGGTCAGCAGGGATCTCATGTGGGCGCGGTAGTGCCAGGCGGCCATGAGGGCGGTCAGCAGCACCACCAGCAGGCCGGAGCGCGAGCCGGTACGGGCGAGGGCGGCCAGCAGCAGCACCAGCAGCGCCATCCAGAACAGCCGCTGCGGCCAGCGCGGCGCGCGCACCGCCAGCAGCAGCGCCAGCGGGAAGGCGATGCTGATCAGCAGGGCGAAATAGTTGGGGTCGGCGAGCAGGCCGATGGCCCGGGTGTCCGGCTGGCCGCGGCTGGACACCAGGGCGATCGCGCAGGTGGTGGCCACCGACAGCACCAGCACCCGGGCCAGGGTCGGCAGGTCGAGGTCGCGGCCGAACAGCACGGCGAGGGCGAACAGCACCAGGCCGACGACAAGCTGGCGCAGGTGCTGCAGCGACAGGCCGGAGTGGATGCTGAACGTCAGGCTGAGCAGGTAGCAGGCGAGGAAGGCCAGCATCAGCGGCCACAGGTTGCTGCGCAGGCGCTGTGCCGGCAACTGGCGCAGCAGCAGCTGCAGCCCGGCGATGGCGATCAGCGCCAGGCCGAGCAGCTTGTTCAGGGAGAAGCCGCCACCGCCAGCCCCGTCGCCGGCGGCATCGGCGGCGGCGAACAGGCCCTCGAAGGGCACCAGGGCGAGCATCAGCAGCAGGCCCCAGACCGGCTGGCGGTACAGCGTGACCAGCACGGCGAGGCCGGGCAGCGCCAGCGGCGCCAGGAAGGGGTGGGGGCTGGCCAGCAGCAGCAGGCAGGCCAGGCCGGCGATCAGCGCCAGGGGCAGGATCAGGACCATCTCGTCACTCCCGGACCGCGTTGCGGTACAGCTGGCGCCAGCGTTCGGCCTGGGCCGGCAGGTGGTAGTGGCGCAGCTGGGCGAGCCGGGCCTGGTCGGTCAGCGTCCGGCTCAGGGCCTTGTCGAGCAGCAGGCGCGTCACCTGGCGGGTCAGGTCGCCGACCTCGCCGGGCGGGCTGAGCAGGCCGGTGGCCTCGTGCTCGAGCACGTCGGGAATGCCGCCCACGGCGAAGGCCGCCACCGGCACCCCGGCCTGCATGGCCTCCAGCAGGACCATCGGCGTGCCTTCGCTGCGCGAGCTGATGACCAGTACGTCGAGGGCGCGCAGCCAGGCCTGCAGGTCGGTCCGGTAGCCGGGCAGGAGGATGCGCTCGCGCAGGCCGGCGTCGTCGATGGCCTTCTGCAGTTCGTCGCGCAGCGAGCCCTCGCCGAGCAGCACGGCGTGCAGCTGGGGATCGCGGTTGCACAGCTCGATGGCCAGCTCGACGAACAGGTCCGGGCCCTTCTCCGTGCTGAGGCGGCCAATGAAGCCGATCAGCGGCGCGCCGGGCGCCCCCGGCGGACGCAGGTAGGTGACCGCAGGCGCTGGCGGCAGGCCGTTGGGCAGCACCTGCAGCTTGCCGGTGCGCACCCCGGCCTGGCGGTGCAGGCGGGCGATGCTGGTGGCCACGCAGATCACGGTGCGCACCTGCGGGGTGCGGCACAGCTGCAGGCTGAGCCAGGTGTAGAGGCGCTGCTTGCGGCTGCGCGGGGTGAAGCCGTGCTGGGTGACGACCAGCGGCAGGCCGAGCAGCAGCGCACCCAGCCAGCCGTAGACCAGCCCCTTGAAGCCGTGGCCGTTGAGCAGCGTCGGCCGTGCATCGGGCTGCCCCAGCTGGCGCAGCAGGCTGCCCAGGCCGGTGCAGCGGGTCAGCTCCACGCCGGCCTCGCGAAAGCGCTGGGCCAGCGACTCCGGGCCGCCCAGCAGGAGCACCCGGTGCCTGCCGGGAGCGTACTGGCAGTGTTCGAGCAGCATCCGTTCCAGGCCGTAGAAACCGCCGCTGCCGAGCAGGTGGGCGATCCGCAGCGGCGCTTCCTTGTGACGAGCGCTCAGTCGCTCGCCCAGTGTCGAATCCATGGCAGGCTCCCGGGTTTGTGCGGATTGGGCAGCGCGGCGGGCTGCTCGGCGTTGATGGTCATCAGTACGGGCAGGCCGAGCTGGGTCAGCAGCTGCTCGGGATGCTTGAAGCGATGGTCGAAGAACTCGCGGATGTAGCCCACGGCGATGGCCAGCAGCAGGGCGGTGAGCAGGCCGAGGGGGATGATCCGCATCGGCTGGGGAAAGCTCGCCTCGCTGGGCTCGAAGGGCCGGCTGAGCACCTTGGCGTTGGACAGGCCGCCGTCGAGCAGGGCGCGGCTGCGGCTTTCCTCGTAGCGCTGGGTGTAGGTGAAGAAGGCCTGGTGCAGGGCCTCGATCTCGGTGTTGAGCTGGCGCAGACCGCTCTGCGCGTCCTGCAGCTCGCGGATGCGCGCCTGGTAGGCCTCGATGCGTGAGGTCTTCTGGGCGATCACCCCGGAGATGATCTCCAGCTCCTTGTTGCGCTCGCTGATGCGGTTGCCGATCACCTGGAGGAACTGCTGGCGGGTCCGGCTGATCTGCGCGTAGAGGTTCTTCATCGGCTCGCTGTTCGGGTTGTAGACGTCGGTCTCGGCGCCGTACTGGCCGATCTGCTCGATCAGCCGGTCGCCCAGTTGGCGGATCTCGCGGTCCTCGAAGGCGGCGTTGTCGATGGTGCTGGCGAAGGTGTAGGGAAAGCCGTATTCGGTCAGCCTGGCCTTGCGCGCCACGGCCAGGCTGCCCTGCAGGTAGTCGACCCAGCGCTGGTTCTCCAGCAGGCGGTCGCGATACTGGTTGAGGGCCTGTTCTTCCTGGTTGATGGCGTTGAGGCGGAAGGTGATCTCCTCCTCGGGGTTGGCCGCGCGGATCCGCTCGAGCAGGGCGAGTCGCTGGGCCTCGAGGCCGTTCAACTGGTCCTGGTACTGGGCCTTCTTCTGTTCGTAGAAGGCTTCCGGCAGGTCGTTGGAGTGCAGTGCGTGGCGCCGCGTCAGGTAGGTGTCGAGCAGGCGGTTGACGAACAGGGTGCCGAGGGCCGGCTCGCCGGCCCGGTAGTGCACGGCGATGACGTTGGAGCCGGGCAGCGGGACGACCTCGAGGTCCTCCAGGGTGGCCAGGGTCAGTGTGTCCAGGCGATTGTCGCGGGGCGGTTCGGCGGCGAAGCCCAAGGCGGCGCGCAGCGGGTCGAGCACATGCGTGCGCAAAGGATCGACCAGGTACTCGCGCAGCACCTGCTTGAGCGGGCCGTCCTCTTCGGCGAAGTGGCCTTCCTTGAGCAGCGAGTCGAGGGTCGCCCGGACCAGCTCGGGCGAGCGCAGGATGCTGCTCTCGGTTTCCATGTCGGCCAGGGTCGGCGGCAGGAACTTGTCGGTCTCCTGCTGCAGGCTGGCGCTGTTGGGCTCGGTCTGGGCCACCTTCTTCGACTGCACCATGACCTCGGCGCTGATCTCGTAGGAGCGGCTGAGCAGCAGCGGCAGCAGCAGGGTGAGCACGGCGAAGGCCAGGAACACCCGCTTGATCAGCCGGCGGTTGGCGAACAGGGTGGAGAAGAAGGTGTAAAGGTAGTTCTCGCGCTTGAGGGCATCCATCGCTAGTCGTCCCCGTCCTTGTTGTCGACCTGATAGGAGAAGCCGAAGTTGAAGCCGCTGAAGAGCATCACGTCGGCCAGCTGGCGCATGGTGTCGGCGGCGCCGGCGAGACCGCTGCGCGGCACGAAGAGCAGGTCGTCCGGCTGCAGGTAGGCGACGTTGTCGGCGTCGTTGTCGAGCAGCTTCTCGATGTCGTAGGTGCGCGACACCACCTGGTCGCCCTGACGGTGCAGGACCAGCACCGATTCCAGGTTGGCGGTGACCGGGTTGTGCCCGCGCGCCAGGGTCAGCGCCTCGAGCACCGAGATCGGCCGGCGCACCGGATAGGCGCCGGGCTGGCCGACCTCGCCGAGGATGTAGACCTCGTTGGCGGCGGTGGACTTGAGCAGCACGTCGACCTGGATCGGCCCGACTTCCTTGCGGTAGCGCTCGTTCAGGAGTTCCTCGAGCTCGTCGCGGCCCATGCCGCTCAGGCGGATGCTGCCGAGCATCGGGAAGGTGGCGCGGCCGTCGGCACCGATGGTGATGTCCCGGCTCATGCCGGTGGCGGGGTTGAACAGGGTGTCGCGCAGGTGCTGCGCGCGGGTCTGCGCCTTGGCCACCGAAACGGTGATCAGTGGCGTGCGCAGGGTTTCCTTGTAGCTCTCGACCATCAGCGCCTGGGCTTCCTCCACGGTGAGCCCGGCGACCTTGAGGCTGCCGACGTATTCCAGGTTGACGGTGCCGTCGGGCATCACCGTCTTGATGCCGGTCATGCCCTTGGCCGTGGCGAAGTGGACCTCCAGCTGGTCGCCCGGCTGGATGCGGTAGGCGTCGGGGGAATCCATCTCGATGTGGAAGATCACGTCGAGCACGTCCTGCGGACGAAGCACCTGAGTCACCGGAATCAGTTCGCTCCGCGTGGCCTGGTCCTCGGGGGCGGTGAGGATGTATGCAGGAATCGAGCGATGGCTGCTGCAGCCGGCCATGGCCAGGGAGGCGAGCAGGAAAAATATCGGCTTGTTCATGATGGCGTACGTCCTGTAGGTGTGATCCGTGATCAGAGCAGCCTGTAGAGCCACTTCGGCATGTAGAGCCGGCGGGCGTTGAGCACGCTGCCGAGCAGCTTGGCATTGGCCTGCCGCAGGCGCTGCACGGCGGCCTGGGCGACTTCCCAGCGGGTTTCCTCGGCGCGGACCACCAGCGCCACGGCGTCGGCCATGGCCGCCAGGGTCAGGCCGCTGGTGCCGCTGTAGACGGCCTCGGCGTCGATCACCACGAAGCGGTAGCGGGCGGCCAGGCAGTCGAGCAGGTACTGCAGGTCCTCGGCGGTGAAGCGGCCGGCCGCCGCCGAGGGCAGGCCGAGCGGCAGCAGGTCGAAGGGCAGCTCGGGATGGCGCTGGATGCAGTGCCTGAGCTCGCCCTCCGGATGCGGGCTCTGCAACAGCTCGAACAGGCCCCGGTCGGCCGCCATGCCCAGGCGCGAGCTGAGGCCGGTGGCCGAGGGGCTGGCATCGACCAGCAGGAGCTTGCCCTTGGCCGAGTTGGCCAGCTGCCGGGCCATGCTCAGGGCGCTGGTGGTGGTGCCGCAGCCGCTGGTCGGGGCGATCAGCAGCAGGGTACGGCAGCTCTGGTCGAGTACCGTGGCCGCCAGGTTGACTTCGCTGGGGGGGAGAACGCGATGGTCCTGCTCCAGCAATAGCGTGGTTTGCTCGGAACGGAGCATGGTCATGGGCTGACTCCTGATGCGTGCACTGCCTGGAGGAATGAAGGTTCAACTGGCGCCATGGCCGTGGAACACTTCGATGGGGGTTTTCAGGAGGATCCACAGGTCCAGCAGGGGGCCCTGACGGCGGATGTAGGTCATGTCGAGCTCGACCCGGTCGTCGAAGTCGATGTCGCTGCGACCGGAGATCTGCCAGAGGCCGGTCATGCCCGGATAGATGCTCAGCCGGCCGAGGTGGTGCTCGTGGTAGCGGCTGGCGTTGAACGAGGTGGGCCGCGGCCCGACCAGGCGCATCTCGCCGCGCACCACGTTGATCAGGTTGGGCAGCTCGTCCAGGCTGGTGCGGCGCAGCCAGCGGCCGATCGGCGTCACCCGCGGGTCGGCATCGATCTTGAAGTCGATGGCGTCGGGGCCGTGCTTGTTCAGGTGGCGCAGCGATTCCTTCAGGGCTTCGGCGTCGGCCACCATGCTGCGGAACTTGTACATGCCGAAGCGGCGCCCGCGAAAGCCGGTGCGCTGCTGGACGAACAGCACGGGGCCGGGGCTGCCCAGCTTGATCAGCAGGGCGATGCCGAGCAGCAGGGGGGAGAGCAGGAAGAGCAGCAGCAGGGCGGCGAAAGCCTCGCTCACGCGCTTGGTGCGGGACAGGGTCCAGGGGCAGCCGCCCTGGCGACCGCTGAGCCAGCCGCAGTTGTGCACCCAGAGCGCCTTCTGGATCTTCTCCCGCTGCGAGGGATCGGTGCGTTTTTCCGTGGAAGGGTAATGGCCGTCCTTAGCGAAGCTGGGCTGTTGGAGCGAGTTTTCCGGGGCATTCATTGCGCATTACCTCACGCGACAGTTCCCCGTCCGCAGCGGCGGATGAAATGGCCGAGGCATCGGGGCTGTCGATCCTGTAGTAGTGGCAAAACCAGGATACGAATCGGGCGAGACCTTCTTCGAGACTTACCTGGGGCTGAAAGCCGGTGTCCCGCTGCAATTCCGAGACGTCGGCAAAAGTGTCGAGCACGTCCCCGGGCTGCAAAGGCAGCAATTCCCGTTGGGCCCTGCGGCCCAGATGCCTTTCCAAGGTGTCGATGTAGTCGGTGAGGGCGATCGGCCGATGCCCGCCGATGTTGTACAGGCGCCAGGGCGCCATGCTGGTTTCCGCCCGGGGCCGGTCGCGGTCCCAGTGCGGGTCGGGCCGGGGCGGCTGCGGCAGCAGCCGTACCAGTCCTTCGACGATGTCGTCGATGTAGGTGAAGTCGCGCCGGTGCCGGCCGTGATTGAACAGGCGCAGCGGCCGCCCCTCGACGATGGCCCGGGCGAACTGGATCGGCGACATGTCCGGCCGGCCCCAGGGGCCGTAGACGGTGAAGAAGCGCAGGCCGGTGGCGGGAATGCCGAACAGGTGGCTGTAGCAGTGCGCCATCAGCTCGTTGGCCTTCTTGCTCGCCGCGTACAGCGACAGCGGGTGGTCGACGTTGTCCTGCACCGAATAGGGGGTGTGCTGGTTGGCGCCGTACACCGAGCTGGACGAGGCGTAGACCAGGTGCTGCACCGGCTGCCGGCGACAGCCCTCGAGGATGTTCAGGAAGCCGGCCAGGTTGCTCTGCACGTAGGCGTGCGGATGGTCCAGCGAATGGCGCACGCCGGCCTGGGCGGCCAGGTGCACCACCACCTCCGGGCGCTGGCTGGCGAACAGGCTGGCGACGCCGTCGGCATCGCCGAGATCCAGCCGCCACAGGGGAAAGTCGCCGGCCTCCCGGCATACCCAGCGTACCCGGTCCTCCTTCAGGGCCGGGTCGTAGTAGTCGTTGAAGTTGTCCAGGCCGATGACCTCGTGGCCGTCGAGCAGCAGGCGGCGCACGCAGTGGGCCCCGATGAAGCCGGCCGCGCCGGTGACCAGGGCCTTCATTGCACACCTGCCCGGGGATCGACCTGCGGCAGGCCGATGCCCAGGTAGCGCAGGCCGGCGGCAGCCGCCTGCTGGGGGTTGTAGAGGTTGCGCCCGTCGACGATCAGGCGGTCGCGCAGCTTGTGCGCGAGCAGCTCGAAGTCGACCACCCGGAAGGTCTTCCACTCGGTGCAGATGACCAGCGCATCGGCATCCTGCAGGGTGTCGTCGCGGGTCGGGCAGAGCACCAGGTCGTCGCGGTAGCCGTACAGGCGCCGGCATTCGGACATGGCTTCGGGATCGAAGGCGCGCACCGTCGCGCCCTCGCGCCACAGCGCCTCCATCAGGTAGCGGCTGGGCGCCTCGCGCATGTCGTCGGTGTTCGGCTTGAAGGCCAGGCCCCAGAGGGCGACGGACTTGCCGGCCAGCCCCTCGGGGTAGAACTTCCGCAGCTTCTCGAACAGCACCAGGCGCTGCGCCTCGTTGACCTCCTGGACGCTCTGCAGCAGGCGCAGGGGATGGCCGCTGGCCGTGGCGGTGTGCAAGAGGGCGCGCAGGTCCTTGGGAAAGCAGGAGCCGCCGAAGCCGCAGCCGGGGTAGATGAAGTGGTAGCCGATGCGCGGATCGGCGCCGATGCCCCGGCGCACCGCCTCGATGTCGGCGCCCAGGCGCTCGGCCAGGTTGGCCAGCTCGTTCATCAGGCTGATGCGCGAGGCCAGCATGGCGTTGGCCGCGTACTTGGTCAGCTCGGCGCTGCGGTTGTCCATGAAGATCAGCTTGTCGCGGCTGCGGCAGAAGGGCGCGTAGAGCTCGGCGAGCTGGGCGCGGGCCACTTCGTCGTCGCTGCCGACGATGATGCGGTCGGGGCGGATGCAGTCGTTGACCGCGCTGCCCTCCTTGAGAAACTCGGGATTGGACACCACGCGGACCACGAGATGGCCCTTGTCCAGGCGCTCGAGCTCGGCGCGGGCGGCCGCCTCCACCTGGCTGGCGGTACCCACCGGCACGGTGGACTTGATCACCAGGGTGCGGTCTTCCTGCATGTGCCCGGCGATCTCGCGGGTCGCCTCCAGCACGTGGCGCAGGTCGGCGGAGCCGTCCTCGTCCGGCGGGGTGCCGACGGCGATGAAGATCAGCTGGCCGTGGATCACGGCATCGCTGGCCTGGGTGCTGAAGGACAGCCGTCCTTCGCGCAGGTTGTCGTCGATCATGACGGACAGGCCGGGCTCCTGGATGGGCGGAACCGCCCGCTGCAACTGTCTGATCTTCAGCTCGTCGATGTCGATGCAGAGTACGCGATGGCCAACGTCGGCCAATGCTGCAGCCTGAACCAGGCCGACGTATCCGGTACCGAAAACGCTCACGTCCATGTTGGCGTGCCTCGTGGTTGAGGGGAATGCGGTGATACAGGTATAGGCGGTCGGATAAGGACAGTGTCAAGCAGATGGCTCGATATCTGTTTGACACTCTCTGGATGGCACAGCGATAGCCACTTTCAGCCGTAACCTATTAACTCCTTATGTTTTTCTGAGCGGTTGGAGTATTGGTTAGGAGCGGGCAATTATCAGATCAGCCGACGAGCGGTGCGGCTCGCCGAGAGCCGGAAATGACGGAAAACTTGGAGGCTTTGCCCTTTCTTCCTAGAATTTCCCCACGAGTCGACCGCTTGTGGCAATTTTGTCGATTCCGAGGACTGGCTGTGCGCCAGCTCTTTCCCCAGTCATGGCCCGCCGATATGCCCGATTTCGATTTCACCCAACGCTTTCTCTTCGACGACACCGACGTGCGCGGCGAACTGGCAGACCTGCGCGGCAGCTACGCCGAGGTGCTGGCCAAGCACCCCTATCCCGAACCGGTCGCCCAGCTGCTCGGCGAGATGCTCGCCGCCGCCGCGCTGCTGGTCGGCACCCTCAAGTTCGACGGCCTGCTGGTGCTGCAGGCGCGCTCCTCGGGGCCGGTTCCCCTGCTCATGGTGGAGTGCTCCAGCGAGCGCGAGGTCCGCGGCATCGCCCGCTATCACGCCGAGCAGGTGGAGTCCGGCGCCGGGCTGCGCGAACTGATGCCCGAGGGCCTTCTGACCCTGACCATCGATCCGGCCCGGGGCCAGCGCTACCAGGGCATCGTCGAGCTGCAGGGCGAAAGCCTGGCCGACTGCCTGTCCGGCTATTTCGCCAACTCGGAGCAGCTGCCGACGCGCTTCTGGCTCAACGCCGACGGCCGCCGCGCCCGCGGTCTCCTGCTCCAGCAACTGCCCGCCGACCGCCAGAAGGACGCCGAGGCGCGCGTGGGCAACTGGGAGCACCTGGTCACCCTGGCCGATACCCTGACCGCCGAGGAGCTGCTCGGGCTGGACAACGAGACCCTGCTGCGGCGGCTCTACCACCAGGA
This sequence comes from Azotobacter salinestris, assembly GCF_009363155.1. Classification (NCBI taxonomy): domain Bacteria; kingdom Pseudomonadati; phylum Pseudomonadota; class Gammaproteobacteria; order Pseudomonadales; family Pseudomonadaceae; genus Azotobacter; species Azotobacter salinestris. Next base: position 2,144,659 of record NZ_CP045302.1, on the reverse strand, counting down.
GGCGGTGCGCCTGTTCGAGCCGCTGCCGCTGCGTTTCCGCTGCAGCTGCTCGCGCGAGCGCTCGGCCAACGCCCTGTCCAGCCTGGGGCACGCGGATGCCGAACAGCTGCTGCGCGAGCAGAGCGGTGTGGTGGTGGTCGACTGCCAGTTCTGCAACCAGCGCTACGAGTTCGATGCCACCGACATCGCCCAGCTGTTCGCCGGCGGCGGCAGCGAGGCGCCCTCGGCGACCCGGCATTGAATGGCCGGGCCGCCGGTGATCGGTCGGTCCTGATGCAACCCATGTTTCGGAAAGGGCCTGCCGGGCAAGGCCGGGGCCGGCCTGTCTTCGGAAAACCTCGGCAGCGTCGGTCCCGGGCCGGCCGATCGCATGGCGGCAGGGAACCTTTGCCAGACTGGCGGCTCCTACTGTGTCGTCGGCTTTTCTGGTATGATCGCCGCACTTTTTTTATCTTTTCCCTGTAGCGCGACCGGATGTCGCGCTACAAAACGTATGGAGGAATCGGCCACAAGCCGATCGGACGCACATGACGCAAGCCATTCAAGCCGTGTTTACCGACATCAGCGCCGCACAACTGGTAGAAGAAGCCATCCGCCGAGGAGAGGGCGAGCTGGCCGCCAACGGTTCCCTGGTGGTGCGGACCGGCCATCGCACCGGGCGATCCCCGAGCGACCGCTTCATCGTCGAGGAACCGGGAACTCAGCACAAGATTGCCTGGGGCAGCATCAACCGTCCGTTCCCCAGCGACAAGTTCGATATCCTCTGGCAGCGCGTCGAAGCCTATCTCGCCGAGCGTGAGCGTTTCGTTTCGCACGTCCATGTAGGCGCCGATCCCGAGTACTACCTGGCGGTCAAGATGACCACCGAGACCGCCTGGCACAACCTGTTCGGCCGCTGCCTGTTCATCAACCCGGAGAAGTTCAACCCCGCCGGCAAGAGCGAGTGGCAGATCCTCAACGCGCCCTACTTCGAGTGCGTGCCGGAGCGCGACGGCACCAATTCCGACGGTTGCGTGATCATCAACTTCGCCGCCAAGAAGGTCCTGCTGGCCGGCATGCAGTACGCCGGCGAGATGAAGAAGGCGATGTTCTCCGTGCAGAACTTCCTGCTGCCGGAGGTCGACGTGCTGCCGATGCACTGCGCCGCCAACATGGGCGAAGAGGGCGACGTGACCCTGTTCTTCGGCCTGTCCGGCACCGGCAAGACCACCCTGTCCGCCGACCCGAGCCGCTACCTGATCGGTGACGACGAGCACGGCTGGGGCGTCGGCACCGTGTTCAACATCGAGGGCGGCTGCTATGCCAAGTGCATCGACCTGTCCGAGAAGAACGAGCCGGTGATCTGGAAGGCCATCCAGTTCGGCGCCGTGCTGGAGAACGTGGTGCTCGACGAGCGCTCGCGCCAGCCCGACTACGCCGACAGCAGCCTGACCCAGAACACCCGCGCCGCCTACCCGCGCGAGCTGATCGAGAAGCGCGTGGCGGACAACCGCGCCGGCGAGCCCAACGCGGTGATCTTCCTCACCTGCGACCTGACCGGCGTGCTGCCCCCGGTGTCCATTCTCGACAACGAGCAGGCGGCCTACCACTTCCTGTCCGGCTACACCGCACTGGTCGGCTCCACCGAGATGGGCTCGGGCGACGGCATCAAGTCGACCTTCTCCACCTGCTTCGGCGCGCCCTTCTTCCCGCGTCCGGCCGGCGAATACGCCGAGCTGCTGATCAAGCGCATCCAGGGCTACGATTCCAAGGTCTACCTGGTCAACACCGGCTGGACCGGCGGCGGCTACGGCATCGGCAAGCGCTTCAACATTCCGACCACCCGCGGCGTGATCGCCGCGATCCAGAGCGGTGCCCTGGTCGGCGCCGAGACCGAGCGCCTGCCGATCATCAACCTGGACGTGCCGAAGGCCGTGCCGGGTGTCGACAGCGTGCTGCTCAACCCGCGCAACACCTGGGCCGACAAGAGCGCCTACGACGAGGCGGCCCGCGTCCTGGCCAAGCAGTTCATCGAGAACTTCAAGAAGTTCGACGTCTCCGACGCCATCCGCAACGCCGGCCCGCTGCTCTGAGCCGCTGTGCCTCCTGAAGAAGCCGCCTCCGGGCGGCTTTTTCATGCCTGCCCACCGTCTCTGCCGCGAGGCCTGCCTGTTATGCTCAGGGGCGGCATCTCGAAGGAGTGAGGCATGGAGCAAGGCGCTTTCCAGCTCTTGGGCTATCTGCTGGTGCTGATTCAGGCGCTGGGGGTGGCCGCGGCCATCCACGCGGTGTTCACCGTGCGCACCGCCCAGGGGGCTATCGCCTGGGCCATCTCCCTGCTGTTCATGCCCTATCTCACCCTGCTGCCCTATCTGGTGTTCGGTCGCAGCCGTTTCGATGCCTATATCGAAGCACGCCGCCAGGCCGACCTGCAGATGCACCGGGCGATGGCCGAGCTGGACTGGCGGCCCTGGGTCGAGGAGGCCCTGACGGCCCACGACAGCGAGGCCGCGCAGAACCAGAACCTCAAGGTGCTGGCGCGCCTCGGCCGCCAGCCGCCTCTGGCGAACAACCAGGTACGCCTGCTGATCGACGGCGAGAATGCCTTCGCGGCAATCTTCGAGGCCATCGCCCAGGCGCGCCAGGTGATCCTGCTGCAGTTCTTCATCGTCCGCGACGACCGTCTCGGCCGGAATCTGCAGCGTCTGCTGCTGGAGCGGGCCGCCAGCGGCGTGCAGGTGTTCTTCCTCTACGACCGCATCGGCTGCCACGCCCTGCCGCGTCGCTACGTGCAGCGCCTGCGCGAGGGCGGGGTGGCGATGCATGCCTTCTCGGTCTCCGCGCACAGCGGCCTGCTCAACCGCTTCCAGCTGAATTTCCGCAACCACCGCAAGCTGGTGCTGGTCGACGGCCGGCGCGGCTTTCTCGGCGGGCTGAACGTCGGCGACGACTATCTGGGGAGCAACCCGCGCCTCTCGCCCTGGCGCGATACCCAGGTGGAGCTGAGTGGCCCTGTACTGGCCTGCCTGCAGGAGTCCTTCGCCGAGGACTGGTTCTGGACTACCCGGCAGTTGCCGCCGCTGCTGCTGCCGGAGCGCTATCCGGCCGGCGGGGTGCTCTGCCAACTGGTCGGCAGCGGCCCGGCCGATCCCCAGGAAACCGGCTCGCTGCAGTTCGTCGCGGCGATCAACGCGGCGCGCCGGCGGATCTGGCTGGCCAGCCCCTACTTCGTGCCGGACGAGTCGGTGTTCGCCGCCCTGCGCCTGGCGGCGCTGCGCGGACTGGAGGTGCGCCTGCTGCTGCCGGCACGGGCCGATCACCGGGTGGTCTATGCCGCCTCCAGTCTGTACGCCTTCGAGGCGCTCGAGGCGGGCATCCGGGTATTTCGCTACCTGCCAGGCTTCATGCATCAGAAGGTGCTGCTGATCGACGACGATACCGCGGCGGTGGGCAGCGCCAATCTGGACAACCGCTCGTTCCGGCTGAATTTCGAACTGACCCTGTTCGTCATCGACCCCGTCTTCGCCGGTGAGGTGGAGTCCATGCTGCAAGAGGATTTCGGCCGTTCCCGCGAGCTGGACCGGGAAGAGAGCCGCCGGGCGCATCGCCTGAAGCGCCTGGGCATGCGGGTGGCACGGCTGATCTCGCCGATTCTCTGAAACGAAAAAGCCCGCCATGGCGGGCGGGCTTCTTCCGGATCGGGGTTCGTCGGCTCAGTCGTCGTGACGATGGCGACGCTTGTGCTTGTGGTGGCCGCGGTGGTAACCGTTGTCGTGGTAGTGGTGATGGTGCTCGACACGGCGGCGCCCGCCGCGGTCGTCGTCATCGTCGCCGTAGGCATTGCCCAGGGCGCCGCCACCGGCGCCACCGAGTGCGGCGCCGATCACGCCGCCGGTACGACCGCCGACCGAATTGCCGATGACGTTGCCGCCGGCTGCGCCAAGCCCGCCGCCGATGGCCGCTTCGGTCCGGCTGCGGCGGTCGGCGCCAATGCCGGCACCGGCTGCGCCGCCGACCCCTGAACCGATCACTGCGCCGGTGGAGCCGCCCAGGGCGCCGCCGACGACCGAACCCAGTGTGCCGCCCAGTGCGCCGCCGACAGCTGCCTCGGTGTTGCCGCCAGCGAATGCCGCGCCGCTGGCCAGGCCGAAGGAGAGCAGAACTATGGATGCGTACTTCATGACGAGGGGTACCTCAGTGGAGATGACGAGGCGATCCTCGCCGCCGTAAAAGCCGCTTGCAAGCATTTTCTGCCGATCTGCAGGTTTTTTTATTCCTTTGTAACTTGCTGTTTTTTAAAAGGAACTTTCTCAAAGCGAAGCGGTCAACCCAATTCTGGGGCATCCTTCTTCGTCCCCTTCTCGAGCCGGTGCCCGGGGGCGCGCCTCCCTCCCTGTGCTGCCCAGGCTCTTCAGCAGAGCCCTTCGCACAAGGCCGGATAGCTCTCCACGGCGGCGAACTCCTCGGTGTCCTTCGGCTCCTGGCGGCTGTCCGGCTGGCGCACGGCCAGCAGGTGGGCGATGCCGTAGCGCCGGGCACTGCGCAGGACCGGCAGGCTGTCGTCGATGAACAGCGTGCGTGCCGGCGCGAAGCCGAAGTCCTGCTGCAGGGCGAACCAGAACTGCTGGTCCTCCTTGGGAAAGCCGTAGTCGTGGGAGCTGATCAGGCGGTCGAACCAGGGCGCCAGCTCGACCCGCTCCAGTTTCAGCGACAGCGAGTCGCGGTGCGCGTTGGTGATCAGCGCGACGCGCTTGCCCGCCTCACGCAGGGCCGTCAGGAAGCGGTCGGCGCCCGGGCGCAGGGCAATCAGGTGGGCGACCTCGCGCTTTAATTCGACGACCGACAGCTTCAGCTCGGCGCTCCAGAAATCCAGGCAGTACCAGGTCAGCCGGCCGGCATGTTCGCGGAACAGCGGCAGCAGTTCCGCTTCGGCCATCGTGCGGCTGATGCCGTGCTGCTCGGCATAGCGCTGCGGCAGGTGTTCCAGCCAGAAATGGTTGTCGAAATGCAGATCGAGCAGGGTGCCGTCCATGTCGAGCAGGACGGTATCGATTTCGCTCCAGGGTGGCGGGGACATGGCGGCTCTTGTCGGTGAAGGCTTCGGGAAGCGTGGCATGCGAAGGATCTGCGCGCCATCGGCCAAGGGCGAGCCGCGCTGCAAGCCGGGGTATGATAACCAGCCACAGGGCTCCAGAAGAATGCCAATCGAGCCTCCCACCCAGTCGAGGAATGACTATGCGCCAGAAACCCACCGTACTCGCTCGAGCGATCGTCGCGACCAGCCGCCTGTTTCGCGTCGAGGAGTTGCAGCTGCGCTTCACCAACGGCGTCGAGCGCACCTATGAGCGTCTGGTGGGCACCGGCAGCGGCTACGGCGCGGTGATGATCGTCGCGCTGATCGACGACCAGCACGCCCTGCTGGTGGAGGAGTACTGCGCCGGCACCGACGATTACCAGCTGTCCCTGCCCAAGGGGCTGATCGAGCCGGGCGAGGACGTGCTGGTGGCGGCCAACCGCGAGCTGAAGGAGGAGGCCGGCTACGGTGCCCATCAGCTGGAGTATCTCACCGAGCTGTCCCTGTCGCCCGGCTACATGACCCAGAAGATCCAGGTGGTGCTGGCCCGCGACCTTTATCCCAAGCGCCTGCCGGGCGACGAGCCGGAGCCGATGCGGGTCGAGCGGGTCAACCTGCGCGAGCTGTCCGGCCTGGTGCGGCACGCGCAGTTCAGCGAGGGTCGGGCCCTGGCCGCGCTCTATCTGGCGCGCGATCTGCTGGTCCAGCGCGGAGCCCTGGTCCTGTGAGCGCCGTTCCCTTCGCCCCGTTGATCGATCTGGTGCGCCAGGCCGGTGCCGCCATCCTGTCGTACTGGCGCATGGATATCGAAGTTCAGGAGAAGGACGACGCCTCGCCGGTGACCGCCGCCGACCTGGCCGCGCACCGTGCCCTCTGTGCCGGGCTGCAGGCGCTCGCGCCGACGATTCCGGTGCTCTCCGAGGAGGGGTGCGCGATCCCCCTGGCCGAGCGCGCCGGCTGGCGGCGCTGGTGGCTGGTCGATCCGCTGGACGGCACCAAGGAGTTCATCGCCGGCAGCGAGGAATTCACCGTCAATATCGCGCTGATCGAGGAAGGCCGGGTGCAGCTCGGCGTGGTCGGCGTGCCGGCGACCGGCTGCTGCTATTTCGGCGGTGCCGGGCTCGGCGCCTGGCGCAGCGAGGCGCCGGGCATGGAGCAGCCGATCGGCGTGCGCAATGCGCCGGGCGAGGCCTTCACCGTGGTCGCCAGCCGGCGGCACAGCAGCCCGGCCCAGGAGCGTCTGCTGCAGGGGCTCGGTACGCGCTTCGGCAACCTGCAGCTGACCAGTGTCGGCAGTTCGCTGAAGTTCTGCCTGCTTGCCGAGGGGCGTGCCGACTTCTATCCGCGCCTGGCGCCGACGTCGCAGTGGGACACCGCCGCCGCCCAGGGCGTACTCGAGGGCGCCGGCGGCGAGGTGCTGGATCTGCAGGGCCGGAGGCTGGACTATGCGGCGCGCGCCGACTATCTCAACCCGTCGTTCCTGGCCCTGCCGCGGGCGGCGGAGTGGCGCGGCGGGCTGCTCGAGCTGGCGCGGACGCTGGAGTGAGGGGGGAGGGCGGGGGCGCGGCCCCGCCGGGCGAGGCAGGCTCAGTCGAGCATGTCGCTGAAACGCTCGTCCTTCCTGAAGCGGATCGCCTGTCTGAAGCCGGGCACCTTGATCCCTTCCTCGCTCAGTTCGATGGCGTGATCGTCGATCATGTCCTGGCCGAAGTTGTAGAGGATGTCGAAGCGTCCCTTCAGGACCTGCTCGTCGTAGCGGCGGGCGGCCTCGCGGGTGGCTTCCCGGCGTGCGCAGTAGTCGGCGAAGGCGGCCTCGCCGTGGCGCTTGCGCAGCATCTTCTCGGTGACCCGCGGCGACAGCAGCACGCCGGTGGCGTTGTTGCCGCCGAAGCCCTTGGAGTTGATGAAGCAGACGTCCAGATCGTCGCGTGGCACGTCGCGGGTGGACAGGTGCAGGTGCTTGTCGTGGATGTCGTCGGCGAAGCGGTCGACGGTCTTGATGCCCGGCAGCAGGCCGTACTTGAAGGTGCCGAGGGCGGAGATCAGCTGGTCGCCGCTGGCGGTGGCCAGGGAATGGCCGACATAGGCCTTGACCGCGGCGACCGGCCAGTCGGCGATGCCGAAGGACTCGGCGACGCGGTCGAGCAGCTCGGACTCGGTGACGCGGTTGGCCGGCGTGCTGGAGCCGTGGGCATGGACGAAGCTGCGCTGGCGCACGCCGTCCTCGCCGACCAGCTGCATGGCGCTGGCCACCGCCTTGGCCACGGTCAGATAGTTGCCCGGGCCGGGGGCGGAGATGGACTTCTTGAAGCCGTCGGCGTTGATGAACACGTCCGATATCGAGCCGTGGATATCGGCACCCAGTTCCAGGGCCAGGGCATCGTCCATCAGCACCACGTACTGCGCCGCCTCGGCCAGCGTGAACCCGCAGTTGGCACCGAAGGGCCGGCTGGCGCGGCGGAAATCCACCTCGTCGCGGCCTTCGATGTGGCGCAGGCCTTCCTCGGTGGCGAGGGCGCCCATGGCCGCATAGCCCTCGACGATCTCGGGGGTGATCGGCGCCTCGGCGTTGCCGACGATGACCACCCGCGCCTGGCCGGTGGTGATGACGTCGATGCCCTTCTGCAGGTTGTAGAGGAAGGTGGCGCAGGCGCCGGTGATGCTGCCGGTGCTGCCGACGCTGCCCAGCACGTAGGCGTTGATGAAGTCGGTCGGCATGCTGTTGAAGCCCAGCGGCAGCTGCTTGGCGGAAACCCGGTGACCCTTCAGGCGCGACTGCAGCAGGCCGCCGTAGCCGTTCTCGTCGAGCTGGCTCATGATGCTGCCGGAGAACACCGCCACCTCGTCGGGTTGCACGTGGTCGAGGATGGTCTGCCAGTCGATGCCGGTGGAGCGCAGGGCGTCGGTGGCGGCCACCACCGACAGCTGCAGGCCGCGCGGGTGGAAGCGCGAATTGTAGAGCTCTCCCGGCTCGAAGCCGGTGGGCAACTGGCCGGCGGACTTCACCGGCAGTTCGCGGTAGCTGTCGACCTTGAATTCGCAACTGCCCTGAATGGTCACCCGTACCTGATGGTCTTCAAGGGGCTCGACGCTCCAGTTGGCCGGCAGCGGCTCCGGCAACTGCTTGGCGCTGGTGGTGAAGTGCAGCGGCTCACCTTCGCCGGACAGCGTCAGGCTCTTCTGCCAGTGGGCGGCGTCGACGTCGAAGTAGTGCCGCTCGATGCGCCTGATCAGGGTGGAGGCGAGGATCTGTTCGCCGTGGCGGCGCTCGATCTCCGCCGGGGTGAGGGGAGAGCCATCGCTGTCGCGGTATTCGCCGTCGACCACGCTCACCAGCTTCATCATCACGGCCAGGCCGGCAAGGGTTTCCTGGCGGGTCTGGGGGTCGAGGGACTCGATGACGGTGCGACGGAAACCGTGGTGGAAGGAGCTGCGACCGGCTGAGTTGTAACCACCAAAACCAACGATGACAGGTAAGCGAGACATAGCTCGAAAAACTCCTCACGCAAGAGAATTGCAGGCTCCGGAATTGGGGGCCGGTCACTGCCAGATTGCCGATCCGCGCTGCGGTCCGGGGTCCGGACCTGTCGGATCGGGCACGCCGAAGCGGAATTTGGGATGTCCATGTTGACGCGATCGTCAACGATCGAGTCACGATCACCGCAGGACGTTCGTCGCTTGGCGTGCGCGGCGGCCTGGGGAGGAAGCATCGACGGGCGATCTTAGCCGATTGTAGTCCTCGGCTGCAGAGGGGGAAGACGACGACCGCCGCCACTGTGACGACGGTCGTCGGGACCTCACAGGCCGGCAGCAGCGCGCAGCGCCTCGGCCTTGTCGGTGCGCTCCCAGGTGAAGGCGGTGAAGCTGTCGTTGCCGACGGTCATCTCGAGCGGCGTGCGGCCGAAGTGACCGTAGGCCGCGGTCGGCCGGTACATCGGGTGCAGCAGGTCGAGCATGCGGGTGATCGCGTAGGGGCGCAGGTCGAAATGCTCGCGGACCAGTTGGACGATCTTGTCGTCGCCGATCTTGCCGGTGCCGAAGGTGTTGATGGAAATGGAGGTCGGCTGGGCCACGCCGATGGCGTAGGACACCTGGATCTCGCAGCGCTCGGCCAGGCCGGCGGCGACGATGTTCTTGGCCACGTAGCGGCCGGCGTAGGCGGCCGAGCGGTCGACCTTGGACGGGTCCTTGCCGGAGAAGGCGCCGCCGCCGTGACGGGCCATGCCGCCGTAGGAGTCGACGATGATCTTGCGTCCGGTCAGGCCGCAGTCGCCCACCGGGCCGCCGATGACGAACTTGCCGGTCGGGTTGATGTGGAACTGGGTGTCCTTGTGCAGCAGCTCGGCCGGCAGGGTGTGCTTGATGATCAGCTCCATCACCGCTTCCTGCAGGTCGGCCTGGGTGATCTCCGGGTTGTGCTGGGTGGACAGCACCACCGCGTCGATGCCGACCACCTTGCCGTTCTCGTAGCGGCAGGTGACCTGGCTCTTGGCGTCCGGGCGCAGCCACGGCAGCAGGCCGGATTTGCGCGCCTCGGCCTGGCGCTCGACCAGGCGGTGGGAGAAGCAGATCGGCGCCGGCATCAGCACGTCGGTCTCGTTGCTGGCGTAGCCGAACATCAGGCCCTGGTCGCCCGCGCCCTGGTCTTCGGGCTTGGCGCGGTCGACGCCCTGGTTGATGTCCACCGACTGCTTGCCGATGATGTTGATGATGCCGCAGGTATGGCCGTCATAGCCGACGTCGGAACTGTCGTAGCCGATGTCGACGATGACCTTGCGCACCAGCTCTTCCAGGTCGATCCAGGCGCTGGTGGTGATCTCGCCGGCAACGATGGCGACCCCGGTCTTCACCATGGTCTCGCAGGCCACCCGGGCGTGCTTGTCTTCGGCAATGATGGCGTCCAGCACCGCATCGGAGATCTGGTCGGCGATCTTGTCCGGATGCCCTTCGGACACGGACTCGGAGGTGAAAAGGGAGTATTCGCTCATCTATCGGTTCCTGTTGTTTACCGGTGGCTGAGTCGGCCTCGCGGCCGTGTCATCCAATGTTCAAGGGGGGCACTGTCGTTCGAAGGCGCCCGGCGGTGTCCTGGCGAAGTGCCGTATCTGGATCTGGAAGCCGTTGCGCAGACCGATGTACAGGCTTTCGCCGGGTTCCAGGCCGGCCTCCGCGGCCCAGCGCGCCAACTCGTCCTGATCGAAGCCGAGCCAGAGGTCGCCGCAGGCCTCGCGGGCCCAGGCCTGGTCGTGGCGGCACAGCTCGGTCAGCAGCAGGCTGCCGCCCGCCCTGACCCGCCCGGCCAGCCGCTTCAGCGCCTCGGCCGGTGCGGCGAAGTGATGCAGCACCATGTTCAGCACCACGCAGTCGGCGCTGTCCTCTGCGTCCTGCAGCGCGTCGGCGAGCTTCAGTTCGACGTTCTCCAGTTGCTCCTGGGCGCAGCGCTGGCGCGCCACCTCGAGCATCGCCGGGCTGTTGTCCAGGGCCGTCACCTTCGCGAAGCGTCGCGCCAGCTCGGGCAGCAGGGCGCCGTCGCCGGGGCCGACTTCCAGCGCGCAGGCCGAGCCGGCGAAGCCCAGCGCATCGAGCAGGACCAGCAGGCTGTCGCGGTACTGCGGCAGGCCGGCGATCAGGTCCTGCTGCGCCTGGAACTTGTCCGCCATGCGGCTGAAGAAGTCGCGGCTGACCGCGGCGCGCTGGGCATGCACTTCGCCGATCCGCGCGCGGATGGCGTCCTCCAGCTCCAGGGCGTCGACCTCCGCCAGCAGCGCCGTGCGCAGCATGCCGCCGAAGCCGGCGGCGGCCGGCAGGGCGCGGCGGTAGAAGATCGCGTTGCCCTCGCGCCGCGTCGCCACCAGCCCGGCCTGGGCCAGCACCTTGAGGTGGTGGCTGATGCCCGACTGGCCGATGGCGAAGATCTGCGCCAGCTCCAGCACGCCGAAGGAATCGCTGGCCAGCACACGCAGCACCTTGAGGCGCAGCGCATCGCCGCCCGCCTTGCAGAGGGCGGCCAGTTCGTCGCAATCGTCGTCACGGCGCAGGGTGGGGACACGCAGGTTCATGGGGCCGGCAGTCTAGTCGGTCGATTTTCGCCCAGCAAGGCTGTATCAAAAAGTTTTGATATTGGCCTTGCCGCAGAGCGTGCGCGCCAGGGCGGCGAGCTCCGCTGCGCTTGGTCGGGAATGCCCGCAGGCAAGGGTGCAGCTCCGCTACAGGTTGCTAATCTGGCCGGTTGCGGCCACTTCGACCATCTGCGATTGCCGCTGCCCGTGCGGCTGGGCGAAAATAGCCGACTTTTTCGATTCAGTACCCCCCGCAGGAGATCCAGCGATGCCCAGCCGTCGTGAGCGTGCCAATGCCATTCGTGCCCTCAGCATGGATGCCGTGCAGAAAGCCAACAGCGGCCACCCCGGCGCCCCCATGGGCATGGCGGATATCGCCGAAGTGCTGTGGCGCGACTATCTCAGCCACAACCCGGGCAACCCGCAGTGGGCGGACCGCGACCGCTTCGTGCTGTCCAACGGCCATGGCTCGATGCTGATCTATTCGCTGCTGCACCTGACCGGCTACGACCTCTCCATCGACGACTTGAAGAACTTCCGCCAACTCGGCAGTCGCACCCCGGGCCACCCGGAGTACGGCTACACCGCCGGCGTCGAGACCACCACCGGCCCGCTCGGCCAGGGGCTGGCCAACGCCGTCGGCATGGCCGTGGCGGAAAAGGTGCTGGCCGCGCAGTTCAATCGGCCCGGCCACCGCATCGTCGATCACCACACCTACGTGTTCCTCGGCGACGGCTGCCTGATGGAGGGCATCTCCCACGAAGTCTGCTCGCTGGCCGGCACCCTGGGGCTGAACAAGCTGATCGCCTTCTACGACGACAACGGCATCTCCATCGACGGCGAGGTCGAGGGCTGGTTCACCGACGACACCCCGGCGCGCTTCGAGGCTTACGGCTGGCTGGTGATCCGCAATGTCGACGGCCATGACGCCGACGAGATCAAGACCGCCATCGAGACCGCGCGCAAGAGCGACCGGCCGACCCTGATCTGCTGCAAGACGGTGATCGGCTTCGGCTCGCCGAACAAGCAGGGCAAGGAGGAGTGCCACGGTGCCGCGCTGGGCGCCGAGGAAGTCGCCCTGACCCGTGCCGCGCTGGGCTGGAAGCACGCGCCCTTCGAGATCCCCGCCGAGATCTACGCCGCCTGGGACGCCCGGGCCGTCGGCGCCGCCCGCGAGGCCGAGTGGAACCAGCGCTTCGCCGCCTATCAGGCAGAGTTCCCCGAGCTGGCCGCGGAGTTCCTGCGTCGCAGCCGGGGCGAGCTGCCCGCCGATTTCGCCGCGAAGGCCGCCGAGTACATCGCCGAGGTCGCCGGCAAGGGAGAAAGCATCGCCAGCCGCAAGGCCAGTCAGAATGCGCTGAACGCCTTTGGCCCGCTGCTGCCGGAGTTCCTCGGCGGCTCGGCGGATCTGGCCGGCTCCAACCTGACCCTGTGGAAAGGCTGCAAGGGGGTGAAGGCGGACGATGCCGCCGGCAACTACCTGTATTACGGCGTGCGCGAGTTCGGCATGAGCGCCATCATGAACGGCATCGCCCTGCACGGTGGCTTCATTCCCTACGGCGCCACCTTCCTGGTGTTCATGGAGTACGCCTGCAACGCCGTGCGCATGGCCGCGCTGATGAAGCGGCGCGTGCTGTTCGTCTACACCCACGACTCCATCGGCCTCGGCGAGGACGGCCCGACCCACCAGCCGGTCGAGCAGTTGGCCAGCCTGCGCAGCACGCCGAACCTCGACACCTGGCGTCCGTGCGACGCGGTGGAGGCCGCGGTGGCCTGGAAATGCGCCATCGAGCGTCAGGACGGCCCGAGCGCCCTGGTGTTCAGCCGTCAGAGCCTGCCGCATCAGGCGCGCGAAGCCCAGCGGCTGGCCGATATCGCCCGCGGCGGCTACGTGCTCCGCGACTGCGCTGGCACGCCGGAGCTGATCCTCATCGCCACCGGTTCCGAGGTTGCGCTCGCCGTGCAGGCCTGTGAAAGGCTGAGCGGGCAGGGCCGCCGGGTGCGCGTGGTCTCCATGCCCTCGACCAGCGTGTTCGACCGCCAGGACGCCGCCTGGAGGCAGGCCGTGCTGCCGCTCGAGGTCGGTGCCCGGGTCGCCATCGAGGCCGCCCATACCGACTTCTGGTACAAGTATGTCGGCCTGGATGGCCGCATCATCGGCATGACCAGCTTCGGCGAATCCGCCCCGGCCACTGCGCTCTTCGAGCACTTCGGCTTCACCCTCGACAACGTGCTGGCCACCGTCGAGGAATTGCTCGAAGACTGATGTGCCGGCTCTCCTCTCCCCTGCGCGGGGGAGGGGGCGGGGGAGAGGGAGTGGCCGGCGCCGCCCGCTCCCCGGCCCCCTCCCCGGCGGGGAAGAGGGCGCGAACCGCCTATCTCCGAGACCTCTCATGCCCAACCCTCCCTACCGCGTTGCCCTCAACGGCTATGGCCGCATCGGCCGCTGCGTTTTGCGTGCCCACTATGAACGGGGCGCGACGTCGGAGTTCCGCATCGTCGCGCTCAACGACCTGGCCGACCAGGCGAGTATCGAGTACCTGACCCGCTTCGACTCCACCCATGGGCGCTTCCCCGGCGCGGTGCGGGTGGAGGGCGACCGGCTGTGCCTGAACGGCGACGCCCTGCAGGTGCTGCGGGCGTCGACGCCGGAAGCCGTCGACTGGGCGGCGCTGGGCATCGACCTGGTGCTGGAGTGTTCCGGCGTCTACCACAGCCGCGCCGACGGCGAGCGCTTCCTGCGTGCCGGCGCGCCGCGGGTGCTGTTCTCCCAGCCGATGGCCAGCGAGCACGACGTCGACGCCACCATCGTCTACGGGGTCAACCAGCAGCGCCTCACGGGCGCCGAGCGGCTGGTCTCCAACGCCTCCTGCACCACCAACTGCAGCGTGCCGCTGCTCGAACTGCTGAACGAGTCGATCGGTCTGGAATACATCTCCATCACCACCATCCATTCGGCGATGAACGACCAGCCGGTCATCGACGCCTACCACCATGAGGACCTGCGCCGCACGCGCTCGGCCTTCCAGTCGGTGATCCCGGTGTCGACCGGGCTGGCCCGCGGCATCGAGCGCCTGCTTCCGGAACTTTCCGGGCGCATCCAGGCCAAAGCCGTGCGCGTGCCGACGCTCAACGTTTCCTGCCTCGACATCACCCTGCAGACTGCCCGCGACACCTCGGCCGAGGAAGTCAACCGCGTACTGCGCCAGGCTGCCGAGCAGGGTCCGCTCAAGGGATTGCTGGACTACACCGAATTGCCCCACGCCAGTTGCGATTTCAATCATGACCCTCACTCGGCCATCGTCGATGGCAGCCAGACCCGCGTTTCCGGCCCCCGGCTGGTCAACCTGCTGGCCTGGTTCGACAACGAGTGGGGCTTCGCCAACCGCATGCTCGACGTCGCCGGCCACTGGCTGGGCGTCGCTGCTGCACGACAATAAAATTTTCTGCCTCCGGGAAGGACCGACCGCATGACCGTGTTGAAGATGACCGACCTCGACCTCAAGGGTAAGCGCGTACTCATCCGCGAAGACCTCAACGTGCCGGTGAAGGACGGCGTGGTGAAGAGCGACGCCCGCATCCTCGCCTCGCTGCCGACCATCCGGCTTGCGCTGGAGAAGGGCGCGGCGGTGATGGTCTGCTCGCACCTGGGCCGCCCGACCGAGGGCGAGTTCTCCGCCGAGAACAGCATGCAGCCGGTCGCCGACTACCTGAGCAAGGCCCTCGGCCGCGAGGTGCCGCTGCTCAAGGACTACCTCGACGGCGTGGAGATCCAGCCGGGTCAGGTGGTGCTGTTCGAGAACGTGCGTTTCAACAAGGGCGAGAAGAAGAACAGCGATGAGCTGGCGCAGCAGTACGCCGCGCTCTGCGACGTGTTCGTGATGGACGCCTTCGGCACCGCCCACCGTGCCGAGGGCTCGACCCACGGCGTCGCCAAGTTCGCCAGGGTCGCCTGCGCAGGTCCCTTGCTGGCCGCCGAGCTGGATGCCTTGGGCAAGGCGCTGGACAACCCGCAGCGGCCGATGGCCGCCATCGTCGCCGGCTCCAAGGTGTCCACCAAGCTCGATGTGCTCAACTCCCTGAGCCAGATCTGCGACCAGCTGATCGTCGGCGGCGGCATCGCCAACACCTTCCTCGCCGCGGCCGGCCACAAGGTCGGCAAGTCGCTCTACGAGGCCGACCTGGTCGACACCGCCAAGGCCATCGCCGCCAAGGTCAGCGTGCCGCTGCCGGTGGACGTGGTGGTCGCCAAGGAGTTTGCCGAGTCCGCCGAGGCTACCGTCAAGGCCATCGGCGAGGTGGCCGACGACGACATGATCCTCGACATCGGCCCGCAGACCGCCGCGCAGTTCGCCGAACTGCTGAAATCTTCCGGGACCATCCTGTGGAACGGTCCGGTCGGTGTGTTCGAGTTCGATCAGTTCGGCAACGGCACCAAGGTCCTGGCCGAGGCCATCGCCGCGAGCCCGGCCTTCTCCATCGCCGGCGGCGGCGACACCCTGGCAGCCATCGACAAGTACGGTGTGGGCGAGAAAATCTCCTACATTTCCACCGGGGGTGGCGCCTTCCTCGAGTTCGTCGAGGGCAAGGTGCTGCCGGCCGTGGCGGTGCTGGAAGAGCGCGCCAAGTAATACCCGTGTCTTGATGGCTCCCACGCGGGAGCGTGGGAACGATCAGCTCGCTCCTACGGGCGCGCTATCCGAAATTCTTGACCCTGGCTGTGCCCCCGCGGCCAGCCGGGCAGCGATCCAACGATCATCACTGGGAGTAGAAAGATGGCACTTATCAGCATGCGTCAGCTGCTGGACCACGCTGCCGAATTCGGCTACGGCGTGCCGGCCTTCAACGTCAACAACCTCGAGCAGATGCGCGCCATCATGGAAGCGGCCGACAAGACCGATTCGCCGGTGATCGTCCAGGCTTCCGCCGGCGCGCGCAAATACGCTGGTGCGCCCTTCCTGCGCCACCTGATCCTCGCCGCCATCGAGGAGTTCCCGCACATCCCGGTGTGCATGCACCAGGACCACGGCACCAGCCCGGACGTCTGCCAGCGCTCCATCCAGCTCGGTTTCAGCTCGGTGATGATGGACGGCTCGCTGAAGGAAGACGGCAAGACCCCGGCCGATTACGAGTACAACGTGCGCGTGACCCGGCAGACCGTGGCGTTCGCCCATGCCTGCGGCGTGTCCGTGGAGGGCGAGCTGGGCTGCCTGGGCAGCCTGGAAACCGGCCAGGCCGGCGAGGAAGACGGCGTCGGCGCCGAGGGCACCCTGGACCACAGCCAGATGCTGACCGACCCGGAAGAGGCCGCGCGCTTCGTGAAGGAAACCCAGGTCGACGCCCTGGCCATCGCCATCGGCACCAGCCACGGCGCCTACAAGTTCACCAAGCCGCCGACCGGCGACATCCTCGCCATCGACCGCATCAAGGAAATCCACAAGCGCATCCCCGACACCCACCTGGTGATGCACGGCTCCAGCTCGGTGCCGCAGGACTGGCTGAAGGTGATCAACGAATACGGCGGCGACATCAAGGAAACCTACGGCGTACCGGTCGAGGAGATCGTCGAGGGCATCAAGTACGGCGTGCGCAAGGTCAACATCGACACCGACCTGCGTCTGGCCTCCACCGGCGCCATCCGCCGCTTCATGGGCCAGAACCCCAGCGAGTTCGACCCGCGCAAGTACCTGGCCAAGACCGTCGAGGCCATGCGCGACATCTGCATCGCCCGCTACGAAGCCTTCGGCACCGCCGGCCACGCCTCGAAGATCAAGCCGATCTCCCTGGAAGGCATGTTCCAGCGCTATGCCAAGGGCGAACTGGCCGCCAAGGTCAACTGAGCCCCGGAGTGTCCCACGAGGCCCGCTTCGCGCGGGCCTCGTGCTTTAGGCGGGCCGGTCTTCCTTCAGCCAGGCCTGCAGCGCCTCCACCACCAACCGGTGGTCGTCCCACTGCGGCAGGCCGGACAGGGTCAGGGCGCCGATCAGCTCCCCGTTACCCAGGCGCAGCGGAAAGCTGCCCCCGTGGGCCGCATATTCCCGCGCATCGATATGGGGCTGGGTTTCGAATTCCCGCCCCTTGCTGCGGTTGTACTCCCCCAGATATATCGAGCTGTGCCCGTAGCGCAGCACCGTGTTGCGCTTGCGCCGGACCCAGTCGTGGTTGTCGGCGCTGGAGCCGGGCAGGGCGGCGCTGAAGACGATGCGCCCGTAGGCATGGATCTCCAGCACGGCCGGGGCCTGGGCGGCGGTCGCGAGCCGGTGCAGGTGCCGGCCCAGCTGCCAGGCTCCGCTCAGGTCGAAGGCGGGCAGGCGCAACTGCGCCTCCTGCTCCAGCAGCTCGGACGGGCTCATCGGCTCACCTCCAGGGTGCGGCCCTGTTCGTAGCTGCGACAGGCCAGCTCGATCAGGCGGATGCCCAGCAGGGCGTCGGCAGGCGTCACCGGCGGCGGCAGGCGCCGCTGCAAGGCCTGCGCCAGTTGCCGGTAGAACAGCTGGTAGTTGCCGGCCAGGGTTGGCAGCGTGCAGGCTTCCTGCTCCGTGTACAGGCGGCCATGCTGGCTTTCCGCCTCCAGGCCCCAGTCCGGGCCGCCCGGCGCAGCGCCGGCGCGCAGCGCATCCTCCTGCGGATCGAGCCCGTACTTGTGGTAGCTGCCCAGGGTGCCCTGCAGCACGAAGCGCGGGGTGGGCGCGGCGCAGAACGGACTCGAATGCAGCACCACCTCCTTGTCCGCATAGTGCAGCTGCAGATGGAAGTAGTCGGTGGCCTCGGCGCCGGCGCGCAACCGGCGACAACGGGCGGTAATGGCTTCGGGCGGGCCGAACAGCAGCAGCGCCTGATCGATCAGGTGGGGGCCGAGGTCGTAGAGGATGCCTCCGCCGGGAACGGCCTGCTCGCGCCAGCGGGCGCGCGGGATCGGGCGGAAGCGGTCGAAGTGGGATTCGAAATGGCGGATCTCGCCCAATTGGCCGCCGCGCAGCAGGTGCTGCAGGGTCAGGAAGTCGCCGTCGAAGCGGCGGTTGTGATAGACCGCCAGAATCCGCTGCTGGCGTGCGGCCAGGGCCAGCAGTTCCTCGCCTTCCGCCGCCGTCACCACGAAGGGCTTCTCCACCAGCACGTCCTTGCCGGCCAGCAGGGCCTGCCGGGCCAGCGGATAGTGGCTGTGGTTCGGCGAGGTGATGATCACCAGCTCGGCATCGCTGTGGGCGATCAGCTCGCTGCCATCGGCGTAATGCTGCAGCCGTGGGTAATCCTGGCGCAGCTGTTCCTGGCTGCTGCTGATGGCCACCAGTTGCAGCTCGGGTTGGTGGTGGATGAAGGGCAGGTGGAAGATGCGGGCCGACAGCCCGTAGCCGATCACGGCGGTCTTAATCAACGGGGGCCTCCAGGGTGAGGATCGGAATCTCGAGGTCGGCGAGCGCCTGGCGCAGCGGCCCGGCGGGCATGGCATCGCAGACCAGCAAATCCAGCCGGGCCAGCTCGCAGACCTGGTGCAGCTGCTGGGTGTCGAACTTGGCGGCGCTGCCGACTGCGATCAGGTGCTCGGACTGGGCGATCGCCCGGCGTTTCAGAGTGGCCTCGGCGGCCGTCGGAGCGCTGAGGCCGTGCTCGCTCAGGGCGCAGATGCCCATGACGGCGTGCTGCAGGCGGAACTGGCCGAGCTGCCGTTCGGTTTCCGCCCCCAGCATCATGCGCTGCAGCGGATCGAACTCCCCGCCCAGCACATGCAGGCCGAGTGCCGGGTTCTGGCTCAGCAGCTGCAGGGCATCCAGCGCGGCGCTGACCAGGGTGAAGGGGCGGGGCTGGGCGGCGAGCAGCCGGGCCAGTTCCAGCAGCGTGCTGCCTGCGTCCAGGTACAGGCTGGCGCCGGGCTGGAGCACTTCCAGGGTGCGCCTGGCGAGTGCGACCTTGGTGCCGTTGCGTGGACGCTGCTGGAAGGGCAGCGGTTCGCTGGCCACCGTGAGCAGGCGGGCGCCGCCGCGGATGCGCTGGAAGCGGGGCTGCTCGGTCAGCCTGATCAGGTCCCGCCGCGCCGAGTCGCGGGAAATGCCGAAGTGCCGGCAGATCTCATCCAGGGTGATGCGCTGCTGGCGCTCCAGCAGGTTGACGATGACGGCGAGGCGCTCTTCCTGGGTCACGGCATTCATTTCAAGTGATTGTGCATTTTTATAAGTGATATTAAGCGTATTCTGCTAAAAAAGCCTTGGTCAAATACTTTGTTAAGTGTCCTTAAGTGATCTGTCGCCGGGATCGGGATAGCCGTTCTCGAAGCTGGCGGCGATGCGGCCGGCCATTGGGATAGGGGCGGGCCTGCCGTGGTGGCCGGCTGTCCGATGGGCCTGCGGCCCGGATGCTGGTAGGCTGCGGGGCTGACGCCGCCCGGGAAGGCGCTCTTGCCGCATCGCCTGTGCAATCGAGGAAGGCTCCAGCATGACCCCGCTCAAGTACCTCGCCGCCTACCCGCCCCATCTGCAGGATCAGGTCCGCCGGCTGATCGCCGAGGAGCGCCTGGGCGACTATCTGGCCAGGCGCTACCCCGACCGCCATGCCGTGCAGAGCGACAAGGCGCTGTACGCCTACACCATGGACCTCAAGCAGCAGTACCTGCGCAACGCGCCGGGCATCGACAAGGTGCTCTACGACAGCAAGCTGGACGTGCTGCGCAACGCCCTCGGTCTGCATACCGCAGTCTCGCGGGTGCAGGGCGGCAGACTCAAGGCGAAGAAGGAGATCCGCGTGGCCGCGCTGTTCCGCGAGGCGGCGCCGGAGTTCCTCAACATGATCGTGGTACACGAACTGGCGCACCTGCGCGAGTTCGACCACAACAAGGCCTTCTACCAGCTCTGCGAGCACATGCTGCCGGGGTACCACCAGCTCGAGTTCGACCTGCGCGTCTACCTGACCTGGCGCGATCTACCCGGGCAGAGCAGCCTGGCGGGCCGCTGAGTCCGCTCTCTCCACCCTGCAAAATGCACGTTGTGCTTGGGCGTTTTCTTGCATTTTGCAGGATGTGCTTCTAGGGTTTTTTCCGCAACTCATTGATTCATAGGGTAATTGCCTTTTGGCATGAAACCTGCCGTTTCTCTCCGCCGCGGGACCATATGATTAGGGAGTAGCCCATGAAGCAGATAGAAGAAACCCTTATCGCTGCCTTTCCCGAATACGATGTTCTCCTCGAGCAGCGTCCGGACGGCAGCCTGCTCTTCACCTTGCAGCAGGACGAGCACCCGGTGATGCGCCGAGCCCTGTCTCCCACTCAGATGCAGAACAGCCTGCAGCTCGACTGGCTGATCGGCGCCATACAGCGCGATCTGGCCATCGAGGCCGGCAAGGCGCCGATGGTCGCCAGGCTGCAGAGCCAGAGCCGCCTCCGTTTGCCCACCTACGCCGTCCACTGATAGCCAGGAGCGCTGCCGTTCCGAGGCGCGGTTCGGTCCTCGGGAGAAGTTCACCCCCTGCCGGCCCGGCATTCCGTCGGGCCTTTCGGAGCAGTCGGCAAAATCCCCTCCGCTTTCTCCGGCCATCTTTGCCGCCTCTTGCCGACCTGCTTTACTGACGGCCCGTGCCAGGCCCGTCAACCTTCCTGGCCATCCCCCACAAGGAGTTCCTCCATGGCTGGTAGCAGTCTGCTGACCCTGATCGACGATATCGCCACCCTGCTCGACGATGTTTCGGTGATGACCAAGCTCGCCGCGAAGAAGACCGCCGGCGTGCTCGGCGACGATCTTGCCCTCAACGCCCAGCAGGTCGCCGGCGTGCAGGCCGAGCGGGAGCTGCCGGTGGTCTGGGCAGTGGCCAAGGGTTCGCTACTGAACAAGGCGATCCTGGTGCCCGCCGCGCTGCTGATCAGCGCCCTGGCGCCCTGGCTGATCACCCCGCTGCTGATGGTGGGCGGTGCCTTCCTCTGCTACGAGGGCTTCGAGAAGCTGGCGCACAAGCTGACCCACAGCGCCGCCGAGGACGTGACCGAGCACGCCGAGCTGACCGCCGCGCTGGTCGATCCGAATATCGACCTGGTCGCCTTCGAGAAGGACAAGATCAAGGGCGCGGTGCGCACCGACTTCATCCTCTCCGCCGAGATCATCGCCATCAGCCTCGGCACCGTGGCGCAGGCCGCCTTCACCAGTCAGGTCGCGGTGCTGGTGGGCATCTCGCTGATCATGACCGTCGGCGTCTACGGGCTGGTCGCCGGCATCGTCAAGCTGGACGACCTCGGCCTCTACCTGGAGCGCCAGCCGAGCGCGCTGTCGAACCGTCTCGGCCAGGGCCTGCTGGCGGCGGCGCCCTGGCTGATGAAGGGCCTGTCGGTGGCCGGCACCGCGGCGATGTTCCTGGTCGGCGGCGGCATCCTGGTGCATGGCCTGCCGTTCCTCGCCCACTGGCTGCACGGACTGGAGGCCTCCACCAACGGCCTGCCGACCGTCGGCAGCATCCTCTCGGCGCTGCTGCCGATGCTGATGAACGCGCTGGTCGGCATCGTCGCCGGTGGCCTGGTGCTGGCCGGCGTCATGCTGGTCAAGCGGATCATGAAAGCCTTCGGCCGCTGAGAGCGTGCGGGGCGCGTGCGCCGGCCACGGCGGGCCGAGCCCTTCAACCGACCTCCAGCACCTCGTAGCACCGACTCGCCCCGGCCAGCGTCAGCTCGATCTCATCCCCCTCGCTCCGTCCGATCAGGCGCTGGCCGAGCGGCGAGCGCGGGGTGATGACCATCACCTGCCGGTCGCCGGCCTGCACCTTGAGGCCGGCGGCGTTCGGGCCGAGAAACAGCGTCTGCTCCTCCCCCTGCCCATCGACCAGGCGCACCAGGGCGGTCAACTCGATGCCCCGTTCGGCATCGAAGGCGCGCAGCTGCAGACTCCGATAGAGGTTCAGGGCCTGGCGGAGCTCCTCCACCCGGCGCGACTGGCCGGCAGCCAGGTAGGCCGCCTCCAGCCCGCGGGTGTCGTACTTGTTCTCGGCGAGGCTTTCTTCATGGGTCGCCGCCTCATGGGCGGCTTGCGCAGCCTGCCGGGCGAGGGCGAGGTCGTCCTCCAGGCGGGCGAGGATCAGCTGTAACACGTGGGCTTTGGTCATCATCGGCAGGTATCGGAAAGGCAGGGGGAAATGGAAGCCTGGCGGCGTCCGGCCAGGCGGAGGGCGCCGGCATGCGGCCGGCGCCATGAGGCCGATAGTGGAGTGCGATCCGGGCGCGCCTGCAAGTCTTGCGTCTGCTCGCCCGGCCTCCTCAGAGCGTGCGCAGGAAGGCCACCAGGTCGGCCTTCTCCTCCGCGGTCAGGCCGCGCTGCAGCACCAGGTTGAAGAACTCCACGGTGTCGTCCAGGGTCAGCAGACGGCCGTCGTGCAGGTACGGCGGCGAGTCCTTGATGCCGCGCAGGGGGAAGGTCTTGATCGGCCCGTCGGCCCTGGCGAGGCGGCCGTTGATGTTCTGCGGCTCGAAGAAGCGCTCGGTCTTCAGGTTGTGCATCAGGTTGTCGGTGTAGTAGGGCGGCGCGTGGCAGCCGGCGCAGGCGGCCTTGCCGTGGAACAGCGCCTCGCCGCGCAGCTCCTGCTCGCTGGCCTGGCCCTTGATCAGCCGGCCCTCGACGTTGAGCTTGGGTGCCGGCGGGAAGTCCAGCAGGGCCTGGAACTCGCCCATGAAGTGCACCTGGCTGCCGCGCTCGAGCACGTTGACCCCCTTCTTGGCGGCCATGACGATGTCGCCGTCGAAGTAGGCGGCGCGCTGCTCGAACTCGGTGAAGTCCTCCACCGTCTTCAGCGCGCGCTGCGAGCCGAACAACTGCTGGATGTTCACCCCGCGCAGGGTCGGCGTGTCGAGGCGGTGGCGCGCTTCCTGCGGGCGGATGTCGCCGACCAGGTGGGTGGCGGCGTTGGTGTGGCCGTTGGCGTGGCAGTCCAGGCAGGTCACGCCCTGGTGCGGATGTTCGCTACGGCGGTCGTCGGTGGGGTTGAACTGCTGCTGGGTGAAGGGCGTGACCAGCAGGCGCAGGCCTTCGAGCTGCTTGGGATTGAGGATGCCGTTGAACAGCTCGAAGTAGTTGCGGATGCTCACCAGCTTGCCCTGCGACACGTCGCCCAGGTCCGGGCGGGTGGTGAGGAAGATCGGTGCCGGGAACTCGGGGAGGAAGTGGTCGGGCAGGTCGTAGTCCAGGTCGAAGCGGGTCAGGTCGCGCTGCTCCAGGTTGTTGATCTCGTCGATGGCGAACTGCGGGAAGAGCATGCCGCCCTCGGCGTGGTTGGGGTGGGGCAGCGGCATGAAGCCGGCCGGGAACAGGTGCTTGCCGCGAATGTCCTCGGGACTCATCCGGCCCAGGTCGTCCCAGTTGGTGCCGCTCGGCAGCTTGACCCGCACGCCGCCCTGCACCGGCTTGCCCTTGCTCATGGTGACGCCCGGGGCGGGGCGGTCGGCGAGGTCGTAGCGCGCATCCAGCAGGCGCCGCTGGGTCTGCGCCAGGTTGGGCTTCTCGCGCTCCATGCGCTCCTTGATGGCGGCGAAGTCTTCGGTGATCACCACCGGATGGTAGCTGGTCGGTCTGTCCTCCGGCGCGGCGTGGGCGCTGCCGGCCAAGCCCAAGGCCAGGGTGAAGGGGAGCGCCAGGCCCGCTGTTACTGCTGCTCTGCTCATAGGGTTTTTCCTGCGATGGATGTCCCAGGGGAACAGCAACAGGTATAGCCGAGCGTGCCAGGGAGGGCGAAATGCCGTGAGCACGCCCGGCAGCCGGGACGCTCGGCTCCGGCTGCCGGCAGGTCAGTGTGTCGGGCCCGGCTGCAGAGGCGCGGCGAGGCTGCGCAGCGGCATCAGTTGGCCGGCGATCAGCGCCAACTGGTTCTGCACCAGGCGCAGCCTGTCGTCCTGCTCCTCGGGCAACTGCTCGAGACGCTGGAGCAGCGTCTGCTCGGTCTCGTTGTGCATGGCCACCGGGCGGCTGCCGGCGAGTTCCCGGGCGATCTCCTCGAGACTGTCGGCCAGACGCTCGGCGGCTTCGTCGAGCAACGGGCGGCATTCGGCCTCGGGCAGTTGCTCGCGGTGCGCGCCGAGCGCCGAGAGATAGCTCAGCAAGGTGTGGGAAAGAACCAGGAAGCGGAAGCCGACGTCCGCCTCGCGGCGGAAATGCTCGGGCTCCATGAGCATCCCGGCGAGGGTGGTGGACAGCGCCGCATCGGCGTTGTGCGCGTCGCGCCGGGCCAGCCGGTAGGCCAGGTCGTCGCGCTTGCCGCTGCGGTACTGCTGCATCAGCTGGCGCAGGTAGCGGGCGTTGCAGGCCAGGGTGTTGGCCAGCACCCGGTTCAGCCGGCGGTCCTGCCAGTCGGGGAGGATTAGGAACACCGCGAGGCCGGCGATCAGGCTGCCGAGCAGGGTGTCGACCAGGCGCGGCCAGATCAGCCCGTAGCTGTCGCCGACCTGGTTGAAGCAGGACAGCACCAGCAGGGTGATCGCCGCAGTGGCCAGGGTGTAGTGGCTGGCGCGGGTGGCGAAGAACACCACCCCGGCGATCACCGCGAACAGCGACTGCACCAGCAGGCTGGGGAAGAGCTCGAACAGCGCCCAGCCGGCCAACAGGCCGAGCACGGTACCGACGATGCGCTGGCGGACCCGGCGGCGGGTGGCGCCGAAGTTGGGCTGGCAGACGAACAGGGTGGTCAGCAGGATCCAGTAACCCTGGGTGGGGTGGATCAGGTGCAGCAGGCCGTAGCCGGCGGAGAGCGCCACGGCCAGGCGCAGGGCGTGGCGAAACGGCCGCGAGGCCGGGGTCATCTGCTGGCGCAGGCGGCCGAAGGCCTCGCCGAGCGACTGCGGCTCGCGGTCGAACAGGCTGCTGTCCTGGGCGTCGGCGAGTGCGTCGGGGTTGCGCGCATCGTGCAGCAGGCGGTCGAGGTGGACGAGGTTGTCGGCCAGCGCACCGAGCGAGCGCAACAGGTGGCGCCAGGCCGGATTGCTCTGCAGGCGCAGGTGCGCCAGCGAGGTCTGCAGGTCTTCGAGGGCCTGGGTCTGGTCGACGCAGTCGAACGGCTGGCGCAGCTCGATGGCCCGGGCCAGGGCCAGGCAGGACTTGCCCTGCTGGCGGATCACCAGGCGGCAGCGAAACAGCACGTCGCTGTGGAAGAAGGCCTCGGCCAGCGCGTTGTAGGGGTAGTGCGAGGAGCTGGCGCGCTCGTGGAGGTCCTGGGCGAGGAAGTACAGCTTCAGGTAGCGGTTCACCTGCGGCGCCGGCCGGCCGTTGTCGACCCGGTGCAGGATGATCTCCTTGGCGGCGTTCAGCGCCGCGACCACCCGGCTGTTCTGCTGGGCCAGCTCCAGGCGGCGCTGTCCGACGTCAAGATGGCGCACCGGCTCGAACAGCGACGCCTTGAGCTTCAGGTACTGGCCGAGCTCGCGGAACACCCGGGCCAGACTCTGCTGGATCGGCTGGGTGCTGAACAGCGCCTGCCAGAGCACCGAGAGCACGCCGTACCAGGCGGCGCCGGCGACCAGCACCAGGGGCTCGCGCCACAGGTCGACCGGCGGCCCGCCGCGCTGGTCGATGCCGATCATGGTGTAGATCGACAGGATCAGCGTGCCCGAGGCGATGGTGGCATAACGCTCGCCCAGCGCCCCGAGCATGGTCAGGCCGAAGCTGGACAGCGCCAGGGCGGCGGCAAACCGCCAGGGGTAGGGGAACAGCAGCTCGACGGCGAAGGCCGCGGCGGCGAAGCACGCCAGGGTCACCAGCAGCGCCTGCAGGCGGCCTTCCCAGCTGTCGTCGGTCTCCGCCAGGGCGCTGGCGATGATGCCGAGGAACAGCGGGATGAGCAGATCCATGCGGCCCAGGGTCCAGCACAGCGCCATGCTGCCGGTGAGGGCGATGAACACCCGCAGGCTGTAGCTGAAGACGTGGTGGGCCCAGAGCTGGCGAAGGGACTGGCTGAGGGAGGTCGAGGGCATGGGGTCGGCCTGGTGGTGGGGGCGGGTCATTGTAGACAGCGGGGGAGTGGGACGGGAGGCCTCGGTCGCGGCGTTCGGACGTCGCGCGTTCCTCGGCACGACGCCTGGAGAACGGGCCGACATCCCCAGCTTGCGCACTGAATCAAGGTCACCACCCAGGCCACACAGCCCCTCGTCTATCCTTTCCCCATCCACACGCCTCAGTCGGGGAACCCATGCCCGCTTCCGCCCGTTGCCTGCGCCGGGCCCTGGCGCTGTCGTTGCTACTGCTGGCCGCGCTGCCGGCTTTCGCCGCCTCCCCGCCGGTCACGGTGCTGACGGTGGAGGGGGCGATCGGTCCGGCCAGCGCCGACTACCTGATCCGCGGCCTGGCCCGCGCCGAGGAGGAAGGTGCGCAGCTGGTGGTGCTGCGCATCGACACCCCCGGCGGGCTGGACACTTCGATGCGCGCGATCATCAAGGCGATCCTCGCCAGTCCGCTGCCGGTGGCCAGCTACGTGGCGCCGAGCGGCGCGCGTGCGGCCAGCGCCGGTACCTACATCCTCTATGCCAGCCATATCGCCGCCATGGCGCCGGGCACCAATCTGGGCGCGGCGACCCCGGTGCAGATCGGCGGCATGCCCGGTACGCCGCCGCAGCAGCCCGGACGGCCGCCACCGGCGGACAAGGACGACAAGGGTGACAAGGAGCCGGCGCCCACCGGCGAGCCGGCCGACGCCCTCAGCCGCAAGCAGATCAACGACGCCGCCGCCTACATCCGCGGTCTCGCCCAGTTGCGCGGGCGCAACGCCGAGTGGGCCGAGCAGGCGGTGCGCGAGGCGGTCAGCCTGTCCGCCCGGGAGGCCCTCGAGCTGAAGGTGATCGACCACCAGGCGGTCGACCTGGCGGACCTGCTGCGCCAGGTAGACGGCAAGCGCTACGCGGTGGCCGACGGCATGGCGACCCTGCAGACCGCCGGCGTCGAGCTGATCCACCACGAGCCGGACTGGCGCACCCGGCTGCTGGCGGTGATCACCAATCCCAGCGTGGCGCTGATCCTGATGATGCTCGGCGTCTACGGGCTGTTCTTCGAGTTCTCGAGCCCCGGCTTCGGTCTCGGCGGGGTGCTCGGCGCCATCTGCCTGATCCTCGCTCTCTACGCCCTGCAACTGCTGCCGGTGAGCTACGCCGGGGTCGGTCTGATCCTGCTCGGCATCGCCTTCATGGCGGCCGAGGCCTTCCTGCCCAGCTTCGGCGTGCTGGGCATCGGCGGGGTGGTCGCCTTCGTTATCGGCGCGCTGATCCTGATCGATACCGAAGTGCCCGGCTTCGGCATCCCGCTGCCGCTGATCCTGACCGTGGCCGTCGTCAGCGCCGGAATGATCGTCTTTATCGTCAGCATGGCGCTCAAGGCACGTCACCGTGCGGTGCAGAGCGGCGGCGCTGGACTGATCGGCAGCCTGGCGGCAGTGATCGCGGTCGCGGCCGACGATCCGCTGGTCGGCTGGGTGCACTTGCAGGGCGAGCGCTGGCAGGTACGCAGTCCGGAGCCACTGCATCCCGGCCAGGCGGTGCGCGTGGTGGCCCGCCAGGGACTGCTGCTGGAGGTGACGGCGGCCGAGCAACCTAATCCACAAGGAGACTGACATGGGCTTCGAGCTAAGTTTCGGCTTCATTCTGGCGCTGCTGGTGGCGCTCTTGCTGTCGGCGTTCCGCATCCTGCGCGAATACGAGCGCGGCGTGGTGTTCCAGCTCGGCCGCTTCTGGAAGGTCAAGGGACCGGGGCTGATCGTGATCGTGCCGGGCATCCAGCAAATGGTGCGGGTCGACCTGCGGACCATTGTGCTGGACGTGCCGACCCAGGACGTGATCTCCCGCGACAACGTCTCGGTGAAGGTCAACGCGGTGATCTACTACCGGGTGCTCGATGCGCAGAATGCGATCATCCAGGTCGAGGACTACCACTCGGCGACCAGCCAGCTGGCGCAGACCACCCTGCGTGCGGTGCTCGGCAAGCACGAGCTGGACGACATGCTGGCCGAGCGCGAGAAGCTCAACAGCGATATCCAGC
The DNA here is from genome assembly GCF_009363155.1 of Azotobacter salinestris. NCBI lineage: Bacteria > Pseudomonadati > Pseudomonadota > Gammaproteobacteria > Pseudomonadales > Pseudomonadaceae > Azotobacter > Azotobacter salinestris. Next base: position 2,116,577 of record NZ_CP045302.1, on the reverse strand, counting down.
AGGCGCTGGATGTGCAGACCGACGCCTGGGGCATCAAGGTGGCCAACGTGGAGATCAAGCACGTCGACCTCGACGAGTCGATGATCCGCGCCATCGCCAAGCAGGCCGAGGCCGAGCGCGAGCGGCGGGCCAAGGTGATCCATGCCGAGGGCGAGCTGCAGGCCTCGGAAAAGCTCATGCAGGCCGCGGAAATGCTCGGCCGCCAGTCCGGCGCCATGCAGCTGCGCTATATGCAGACCCTCGGCACCATCGCCGGCGACAAGAGTTCGACCATCGTCTTTCCGCTACCCATCGAATTGCTGCAGCTGCTCCGGGACCGGGAGAGCAAGACGTAAAGCGCTCTGGCGCCGGCTTCTGCAGGCTGCCGGTTTCCCTGCGACACTGAAGAAGCCGGTCCATGAAACCGGCGCGTCGGGTTGTGGAAGGAAATCCGTCGAGGAACGACAGGCAATGCCCGCCGGGCGAGGAGACTGCCATGCGCATCGGGATACCCAGGGAGCTCAAGAACCACGAATACCGGGTCGGCCTGACGCCGTCCTCGGTGGCCGAGCTGACCGCCCTCGGCCACGAGGTCTGGGTCGAGAGCCAGGCCGGCGCCGCCATCGGCTTCACCGACACGGACTACCGGGCCGCCGGGGCACACCTTGCCACGGACGGTGCGGCGCTCTACGAGGCCGCCGAGCTGATCGTCAAGGTCAAGGAACCGCTGGCCGAGGAGCGCGCCCGCCTGCGCCCGCACCACACCCTGTTCACCTACCTGCACTTGGCCCCGGATCGGGTGCAGACCGACGACCTGCTGGCCAGCGGCGCCACCTGCATCGCCTACGAGACGGTCAGCGACGCCCAGGGCCGCCTGCCGCTGCTGGCGCCGATGTCCGAGGTCGCCGGGCGGATGGCGATCCAGGCCGGCGCCCACTGCCTGGAAAAGGCCCAGGGCGGGCGCGGCGTGCTGCTCGGTGGGGTGCCGGGCGTGCCGGCCGGCAAGGTGGTGATCCTCGGCGGCGGGGTGGTGGGCAGTCAGGCGGTGGCCATGGCTGTCGGCCTGGGCGCGGACGTCACCGTGCTCGATCGCAGCCTGGACGCCCTGCGCCGGCTGGACGCCCAGTACGGCAATCGCATCGCCACCCTACACGCCACGGGGGCGGCGATACGCGAGCAGGTGCTGGCGGCGGACCTGGTGATCGGCGCCGTGCTGATCCCCGGTGCGGCGGCGCCCAAGCTGATCAGTGCCGAGATGGTCGCGCGGATGAAGCCCGGCGCGGTGCTGGTGGACGTGGCCATCGACCAGGGCGGCTGCGCCGAAACCTCGCACCCGACCACCCATGCCGAGCCGACCTATGTGGTCGATGGCGTGGTGCACTACTGCGTGGCCAACATGCCCGGCGCGGTGGCGCGTACCTCGACCCTGGCGCTGAACAACGCGACCCTGCCGTTCGTCGTCGCCCTGGCCGAGAAGGGCGTGCGCCGCGCCCTGGAGGACGATCCGCACCTGCGCGACGGCCTCAACCTGGCCCGCGGCCAGCTCACCTGTGCCAGCGTGGCCGAGGCCCACGGTCTGCCGTACCGCAACGCCAGCGAGCTGCTGGCAAGGCTGTGAGCGCCGGCCAGCGGCCCGGCCGCGATGGCGGCAATGCACACTTGCATCCGACACCTCCAGGCGGTTGCGCTCCATCTGCTCGATTTCCTTGAGATCCTGCAGACGGCGCACCAGCGCCCGCAGGCGACGCAGCGCGGGAGGATCGGGTTGCCAGGCGCGCAATTGGTCCATATGACGATGGCCGTAGCTGACAAGCAGCTTGGCGTCGAGCCGGTCCGTCTTGACTCGCTGCAATTCGCTCCTGGCATAGCTGGCGATCCGGGCGGGATTCATCACACAGATCCGGTAGCCCAGTCCATGCAGGTGTTCGGCGAGAGGCTCGTGGTAGGTTCCGGTCGCTTCCATCACGATCCAGGCGTCCGACTGCGCGTGTTCGCTCAGCCACTGGTGGACTACCTGGAAGCCCTGCGCGTCATTGTTCAGCTTGCCCTTGGTGCGGAACTTGCCGTTGGTTTGCAGGGTGGCGATGTCGAAGCTGTGCTTGGCGACATCGATACCGACGACCTGGAACATGAAAACTCTTCTCTATCGCTTCAGGACGATCGTCACCACACTCGGTCCAATCCTGTGAATACGAGTTTTCACCTCGGGTGGGCTCCAGATACCGTTCGAACTTGACGAGTGAATGCGGAGGGCTGGAGCACTCTCTACGAAGCAGGCTCATGGCCTAAGGAGCAGCCCTTTCAAGGTCTTCGGCTGAGCGCCGACCGGCTGCCTACCAGCGGGTATCGGCCTCACTCCCTTGGCTATCTTCCGACAGGAACGTGCAAGACCTTGAAAGGGATGGCGCCAAGCACCCATCAAACCCCCATGGCCCCATCCCCCAACCCAAACCGCCCATCCGACAAGCAGGAGCGTTGGTCTCAGCGGGTCACGCAGGACAGCAATGCCCTGGATCTCGCGCCCGGCGTATTTACGTGGGACGATCCGCGCGCGATTGCCCAGTCGCTCAAGGCCTCCGCGGAAGCCAGCCAGCGTCGCAAGTCGATGCCCTTCCGGTCCGCGATGTCGATGCTCACCTTCTACATCAACCGTGCCGGAAGCCAGCTCCCTGCGGAGCAGCGCGCATGCCTCGAAGCCGCCAAGAATGAGCTTCGTGCACTCTTCGATCGCCCTCGCCAGGGCGAGTCGCTTCCCGCCAGGTCACGCAAGTAGCCTGCATTGCGCCAGGCACTGCCAGTGTGCCCGGCCGGCGATGCTGCAGTTGGTGCTCGTCGAGCTCTTCGAGGGTTCGGCGCAGTCGTGTTTTCATGCCAGCCCGGGTAGTGCCGGATGCCTGGCGGCGATGTTCCGGTTCAGCGAGCGGCGCGGGATAGCGCCAGAACCCTTGTACATTGTGCAAAGCCTACTATTCATAAAGGGGTATTCGAGTCGGGACAGGAGCGCTCATGCCGAATACCGACCGCAAACTCATCGACCTCGCTCTGCAAGGCGGTGGGGCGCATGGTGCGCTGACCTGGGGCGTACTGGATCGGATTCTGGAAGACGAGCGCCTGGAAATCGACGGCATCAGCGGCACTAGCGCGGGCGCCATGAATGCCGTCGTCGTGGCTGACGGCCTGCAGCGCGGCGGCCGTGACGCCGCACGCGAATCCCTTCGTGCATTCTGGCGCGCGGTAAGCGACGCCGCGCGGTTTTCACCCATTCAGCGCACTCTCTGGGACCGGCTCACCGGCAATTACAACCTGGATCGCTCGCCGAGCTACCTGTTCCTCGAGAGCCTTACGCGACTGATACCGCCGGCCAGGCTCAATCCCTTCGGCTTCAACCCACTGCGCGACCTGATCGCCAGGCAGGTGGATTTCGGGTGCGTCAACGCCTGCAGAAAGCTGAAGGTCTTTGTCACAGCCACCAATGTCCGCACCGGCCACCCGCACATCTTCCGTCAGCCCCATCTATCGGTGGACACCGTCATGGCCTCCGCCTGCCTGCCGTTCACCTTCAAGGCTGTGGAAATCGACGGCGAAGCCTACTGGGACGGCGGCTACAGCGGTAACCCGGCGCTCTACCCGCTGGTGGATGACCAGTTGTGCCGCGATCTGGTGGTGGTGCAGATCAATCCGATGGTGCGTCGGCAACTGCCCGTCAGCGCCAGGGAGATCCTGAACCGGATCAACGAAATCACCTTCAATTCGAGCCTCATCAAGGAATTGCATTCTATCCACTTGCTGCATCGGTTGATCGAGGCCGAAGGTCTGGAGCTGGAAAGCTATCGCGCGATGCGGTTGCACCTGATCCATGTCGAGCAGGAAGTCCAGGAGCTCAGCGCATCCAGCAAGATGAACGCCGAATGGGGTTTTCTCACCCGGCTCCACGACCGGGGGCGCGCATGGGCCGGTGAGTGGCTGGACAAGCGTTTCAACGCGATTGGCGAACATTCCACCTTCGATCTGGCCGAGCTGTTCCGGGATGCCCTCCGCCCCCTCCCTCCCCAGCGGAGGCCGGTCACGGGCGCAAGGGAAGGCCGCGGGCAATGATCGGCATCTTCGCGATCGTCATTGCACTGGCGCTGCTGATCTATCTGGCCTATCGCGGCATAAGCCTGCTGATCCTGGCGCCGGCACTGAGTGCGCTGGTGGCACTGCTCTCGGTGGAGACGCCGTTGCTGGCCAGCTACACGCAGGTCTTCATGGGCGCGGCGGGGGATTTCATCGCCCGCTATTTCCCGCTGTTTCTGCTGGGTGCGATCTTCGGCAAACTCATGGAGGACTCCGGCAGCGCCGAAGTGCTGGCACAAGCGGTCGTCAGGCATCTGGGCGAGGCCAGGGCCATCCTGGCGGTGGTGCTCTCCTGCGCAATCATGACCTATGGCGGCGTCTCGCTCTTTGTCGTGGCCTTCGCTGTCTACCCCATTGCCGCGGCCCTGTTCCAGCAGTCCAGTCTGCCCAAGCGGCTGATCCCCGGCACCATCGCCCTGGGCGCCTTCACGTTCACCATGACCGCGCTGCCCGGCACGCCGGCAATCCAGAACGCGATTCCCATGCCGTATTTCGGAACCACGCCCTTCGCCGCTCCGGGACTCGGGATTCTCACCGGGCTGCTGATGCTGGTGCTGGGCCAGGCCTGGCTGAACTACCGGGCGGGCCAGGCACGCGCAACCGGCGAGCGGTACGGGGATCACGGAGGGGACAACCTGAATATCGACAAAAGCCTGCGCGAACTCGCGTCCAGGGAGGGCTTCGATCCGGTGGAGGTTCCGGCGGAGGAGGCGCCCCGGGGGCTGCCCCCCTTGCCGCTGGCGATCCTGCCCATCGTGCTGGTGATCGTGCTGAATCTGCTCTTCACCGCGCTGGTGATTCCCGCCATGGACACGGACTACCTTGCCGAGCCGCAGTATGGCGCCATCTCCATCGACGCCGTGCGTGGGGTCTGGTCGGTCATCGCGGCACTGGTGATCTCCATCGTGGTGCTGATCGTCACCCATCTGCGGCGGCTGCCGAAACTCACCGCAACGCTCGACAGTGGCGCCAACGCCGCACTGCTTCCGATCTTCAACACTGCCAGCCTTGTCGGCTTCGGTTCCGTGATCGCCTCGCTGGCAGCGTTCGAAACGATCAGCGCATGGATCACCGCCGTGGGTGGCGACAACCCGCTGATCTCCCTGGCCATCGCCGTGAACGTGCTGGCCGGAATGACGGGATCCGCCTCGGGCGGGATGAGCATCGCTCTGGCCACGCTGGGCGACACCTATATGGCCATGGGCCGGGCCATGGGCATTTCACCGGAGCTGATGCACCGCGTCACCGCGGTATCCACCGGTGGCCTGGACGCCCTTCCACACAACGGCGCGGTGATCACACTGCTTTCCATCTGCGGCCTGACGCACCGCCAGGCCTATCTGGATATTGCCGTCGTGGCGGTTCTGGTACCCATTCTGTCCCTGGTTTTCCTGATCACGGCCGGCACGTTCATCGGGACCTTCTGAATGGCACCCCCTTTCAAGGTTTTTACATAAATTCCCCTCCCGAAAACCAGCGAGGGGCAAGGTGATGTGGGACGAGGTTCTGGCACGATTCGAAAAGCAGGCACCGGCCAGCGCCATGGCGCCTCTGGCGGTGGAGCGGGCGATGCCGGCTGCCTGGGTTGACGACGTGTTCGAGGTCAACCGGCAGCGCCAGTATCTCCGGGAGCTGCTGTTTTCCACCGTCGTCGAGCTGATGTCGCTGGCTTCCCTGGGGCTGCGCCCTTCGCTGCATGCCGCCGCGCGCCGGATGAACAACTTGCCGGTGACCGTGACGGCCCTGTACGACAAGGTCGGCCGCACCGAGCCGGCGTTGTTGCGAGCGTTGGTGCGCGGCAGCGCCGAGCGGCTGGCGCCGGTCGTCTTGGGACTGGGTAGCACGTCCTGCCTGCCGGGCTGGCAACTGTGCATTGTCGATGGCAACCACCTGCCGTCCACGGAAAAGGGCTCAAGCCAGCCTTTTCAAGGTCTTCGGCTGAACGCCAGTCGGCTGCTTGCCAGCAGGGCTGTGGAGCAGATTTGTCGGCGATTATTGGCAAAATCAGGAGCATCGTGAATAAATTCGCTCCCACAATTCAGCGTCTCCTCTGCGATGGCTTTGCCGGCCGGTTTGACTTGTGAACCGACCGGTCCTAAATTTACCCGATGACCCGTGGACGACCCCGTACCTTCGATCCGGAGCAGATGCTCGAGCAGGCCATGCAGGTGTTCTGGCAGCGCGGCTACGAAGCCACCTCGCTGCAGGACCTGCTGGCGGCGACCGGCCTGTCGAAGAGCAGCCTGTACCAGATCTATCCGAGCAAGCGCGCCCTGTTCGAAGCGGCGCTGCGCCACTACTGCGCCCAGCGCCGCCGCGAGCTGCGCGAACGCCTGCAGGCGGCGTCCTCGCCGCGCGACTTCCTGCACGCCTGGCTGCTCTGTGCCCTGGAAGAGGAGTGCGATGGCGGGGCGCCGCGCGGCTGCATGCTGGCCAACGTGGCCAGCGAGTTTTCCCAGGCCGATCCGCAGATCGCCTCTTTGCTGCGCAGCGGCATCGAGGGGCTGCGCCAGGTGCTGGTCGAGGCCCTGCAGCGCGCCCGGGCCTGCGGCGAGCTGGATGCGGCGGCCGATGTGGAAGTGCTGGCCGGCTATCTGTTGTGCGTGATGAGCGGCCTGCGTACCCAGCGTAAGGCAGGCGCCTCGCCCGAGGCCCTGCGTGCGACGATCGAGGTGGCCCTGGGCTGCCTGAGGTGATGTTTCGCCTGCTTTTGGACCGGTAAGTCCCGATAAAAGGAGATGGATATGCGCGAACTCTACGAACTCTGCGGAAGCTCTCCCGAGCTGGTGTTTTCCCCCTATTGCTGGCGGGTGCGCCTGGCCCTGGCACACAAGGGGCTGGATTTCGTCAGCCGCCCGGTGCGCTTCACCGACAAGGAGGCCCTGGCCTTCTCCGGCCAGAAGCTGGTGCCGGTACTGCGCGACGGCGGAACCACGGTCCACGACAGCCTGGCGATCTTCCACTACCTGGACGAGCATTATCCGCAGCCCGGTCTGCTCGGCGGCGCGCTGGGCGAAAGCCGTCTGCTGCTGATCGACAGGCTGAGCGCCCAGGACCTGCTTCCGGCGCTGGCCCGCCTGCTGGTGCCGCGCGTGATGGCCTGCATCGATCCGGTCGACCGCGACTACTTCCGCCAGAGCCGCGAGAAGAGGATGGGCATGTCCCTGGAGGCCTTCGCCGCCCGCGAGGCAGGGCAGGCGCAGCTGGCGCGGGCGCTGCAGCCGCTGGACGCCATGCTGCAGGGGCAGCCCTGGCTGGACGGCGCGGCCCCGGCCGGCGCCGACTTCCTGATCGGTGGCTTCCTCTTCTGGGCCTGGACGCTGGGCGAGCAGCCCTGGCCCGAGGATTCGCCGACCGGCGACTGGTTCCGCCGCCTGCTGGCCTTCTGCGAGGAGCGCCAGGGGCCGGTGCAGCGCGCCACCCACCGCTGAGGAGATACCGCGATGATCGATCTCTACTACTGGACCACCCCCAACGGCCACAAGATCACCCTCTTTCTCGAGGAAGCCGGGCTGGAGTATCGCCTGCGCCCGGTGCACATCGGCAAGGGCGAGCAGTTTGCCCCCGAGTTCCTCAGAATCGCTCCGAACAACCGGATCCCGGCGATCGTCGACCATGCCCCGGACGACGGCGGCGAGGCGCTGGCGCTGTTCGAGTCCGGCGCCATCCTCGAGTACCTGGCGGACAAGAGCGGGCGCTTCCTGCCCCGGGAAACCCGCCCGCGCTTCCAGGTGCTGCAGTGGCTGTACTGGCAGATGGGCGGGCTGGGGCCGATGGCCGGGCAGAACCACCACTTCGTCCGCTATGCGCCGGAGCCGATTCCCTACGCCATCGAGCGCTACGTGAAGGAGACCGCGCGCCTGTACGGCGTGCTCGACCGTCAGCTGCAGGGCCGCGACTACGTGGCCGGCGACTACTCCATCGCCGACATGGCGATCTACCCCTGGGCCAGGCTCTGGGAGGGCCAGCGCCAGCGTATCGAGGACTTCCCCAACATGGCCGCCTGGCTCGAGCGCATCGCCGCGCGTCCGGCGGTGCAGCGCGCCTATGCCCTGGCCGAGCAGGTCAATGCCGACCCCGGCGCGCTGCTCACCGACGAAGCGCGCCGGCTGCTGTTCGGGCAGGGGCGCTGAGCCAGGGACGCTGAGTCAGAGGTCTCAGCCCGGCCGGTAGGCCGGGTGCGGCGGCAGGTCGACGTCGGCCCGGTGGATGCGGCTGCGTCCGCCGGCCTTGGCCCGGTACATCGCCTGGTCGGCCTCGCGCAGCAGCTTTTCGTGGCTCTGCCCGTGGCAGATGCTGATGCCGATGCTGGCGCTCAGGCTGACCTGCACCTCGCCGAGCTGCACCGGCTGGGTGAGCGAGTGGAGGATGCGCTCGGCCAGGGCGTGAGCCTGCTCCTCGGAGCCGATGGCCTCGCAGACCAGCACGAACTCGTCGCCGCCCAGGCGGGCGACCAGGTCGGTGGTGCGGGCGCTGGCCTGCAGCCGGCCGGCGACCTGCAGTAGCAACTGGTCGCCGGCGGCATGTCCATGGCGGTCGTTGATCGCCTTGAAGCCGTCGAGGTCGATCAGGATCAGCGCGAGCAGTTCCTGCTTGCGCTGGGCGCGTTGCCAGGCCTGGGTCAGGCGCTGGTTCAGGCCGATGCGGTTGGCCAGGCCGGTGAGTGGATCCTTCAGGGCCATGGCGCTGAGGCGCGCGTTGGCCTCGGCGAGGGCGGCGGTGCGTTCGGCCACCCGCCGTTCGAGCAGCCGTTCCTGTTCCTGCAGGACCTTGAGGGCCTCCTGCTGGCTGCGCAGCACGGCCTCGCGGGCCTCAAGCTTGAGGCGCTTGAGTTCGCTCAGGCGTGCCGCCAGGCCGAAGGAGAGCAGCAGCATCTCCAGCGTCGAGCCGAGCTGGACGCTGTTGGCGGTGATCAGGTTGCTCGGCAGCAGGGTGAGATTGCGCAGCGCCATGAGCAGCGCCCCGGCCATCAGGGCCAGTTCGGCGAGCACGAAGACTCGCGCGCCCGGCGAGCCCCGCAGCAGGCCGGCCAGTCCGCAGGCGAGCAGCAGCAGGATGCCGGCGATGCTGGTTACCGAGAGTGTCTGCAGCGCCCGGTCGACCGGCAGCAGCAGGGTGCCCAGGGTCACGCCGAGATGCACGGCGCAGGCCTGGCCGAGCAGGTCGTGCCAGCGCGGCAGGGCATGGCGGGTATCGAGGAATTCGCGGGTGAACAGGGTGCCCATGGCCATCGCCAGGGCGAGAAAGAACGGCAGGGTGCGATTGTCCATCTCGCTGCCGGCGGTCCACAGGTACTGGGCGCCGAGGCCCGAGTGGGCGAGCATGCCGCCGCCCAGGCTGGCGGCGAACAGCACGTAGAGCAGGAAGTTGCGCTCGCGCAGGGCGAGGAACAGCAGCAGGTTGTAGCTGCACAGGGCGACCAGCATGGCCACGTAGCCGGTCTGCAGCATCAGGGTCTGCCGGCTGTGGCGGGCGAAGGCGTCGCTCTCCCAGATCTGCGCATCCAGGGTCAGGGTGCCGCTCGACTGGGCGCGGAAGTACAGGCTGCGTTGCTCGCCGGGGGCCAGGCGCACGCTGAAGGCCGGCGACAAGTGGGGGCTGTCGCGCTGTTCGGCGGGCACCTGGTCGCCGCCCAGCAGGGGTTCCTCGCCGGCACCGAACAGCTCGATGCGGTCGAGGGAGGGATAGAGGAACTCGATCTGCCAGTCGCGGACGTCCTTCGCGCGCGATTCGAGATCCAGGCGCAGCCAGACGGTGTCGCGGGTATAGCCGAGGTTCAGGTCACGGCGTCCGGCCACCGGGGCGAACGCCTGGTCGTAGGCTATGACGTCCTCGACCTGCAGCCGGCCACCGGGGTCGTGCAGCAGCTGCAGGTGGGGGCGCAGGTCCACCGGCTGCTTGCTGCCGTCCAGCTGCAGGGCGGCGGGTTCGTCCTGCTGGCCGGCGACGGCCGGCGGAGCGCCGTGCAGCAGGCTCAGCAGCAGGGCCAGGCGTACACAGATCCGCCAGCGCGGAAAGAACCCGCCCGTTCCTTTCGGGGCTTGACCCCCACATGCCGACAAAGCCATGAATGACGCGCTCCCCCTGACTCCTCAAGGCTGGCTCGATCTATCGTCGGGCGGAGCTGGGACCGTACCGGCACCGCCAAGGGTGCCCCCGTGGGCTTCGCCGAACCCTCTAGCAGTGAAGAACGGAACGGTCGATCCTGCCAGTCGCTAATCCGCCAGTTCGTCGTGGCGGCGCCCGGGGCGGCCATCCTCGGGGCGCAACTGGAAGAACAGGGTGGCGCCGAGCATCGCCAGCAGGCCGACGCAGACGTAGGTGGCCTGGAAGGCGGCGAGCAGCGAGCCGCCCTGGGCTGCTCCGTCCGCGCTGAAGCCGCTGAGCAGGGCGGCACCGATGCCCACGCCGAGGCTCATGGACAACTGGACCACCACCGACAGCAGGCTGTTGCCGCTGCTGGCGTCGCGGGTGGGCAGGTCGATCAGGGCGACGGTGTTCATCGCCGAGAACTGCAGGGAGTTCACCGCGCCGATCAGCCCCAGATGCAGGAGCAGCAGCGCATAGGGCGTATCGCCGTCGACCAGCGCCAGGCTGGCCAGCAGGGCGCCGATCAGCAGGGTGTTGCCGACCAGCACGCGACGGTAGCCGAGGCGTTCGATCAGCCGGGGCGCCAGCGGCTTCATGGCCATCGAGCTCAGGGCCACGGGAATCATCGCCATGCCCGCCTGGCTCGGCGAGTAGCCCAGACCGAGCTGCAGCAGCAGCGGGGTGAGGAAAGGCAGGGCGCCGCTGCCCAGGCGTGTGAACAGATTGCCGAGCACGCCGATGGCGAAGCTGTGGGTGCGGAACAGGCCGGGCGAGAACAGCGGCTCCTCGGCGAAGGTGGCGCGCAGCCAGTAGGCGGCCAGGCAGGCCAGACCGGCGAGCAGCAGCAACACGACCCGGGCGTGCGGCAGGTGCAGTTCGCCGAGGCCCTCCAGGGCGATGCTGATCAGCAGCATGGCGGCACCGAACAGCAGAAAGCCCGGAGTATCGAAGCGTGTCCGCTGCAGTCCGCGCAGGTCGGGCATCAGGCGCACGGCGACCAGACAGCCGAGCAGGCCGACCGGCAGGTTGAGCAGGAAGATCCAGTGCCAGCTGGCGTACTCCACCAGCCAGCCGCCCAGCGGCGGGCCGAGCAGCGGGCCGAGCAGCGCCGGCATGGTGACGAAGCTGAGCACCCGCACCAGCTCCGTGCGCGGATAGGCGCGTAGCACCACCAGCCGGCCCACCGGCATCATCAGGGCGCCGCCGAAGCCCTGCACCACCCGTGCGGCGACCAGTTGCAGCAGCGAGTCGGAGAGCGCGCAGAGCAGCGAACCGAGGGTGAACAGCAGGATCGAGCCGAGGAACACCCGGTGGGTGCCGAAGCGGTCGGAGATCCACCCGGAGGCCGGCATCAGCACCGCCACGCTGAGCATGTAGGCGATCACCACCGACTGCATGCGCAGCGGGTCCTCGGCCAGATCCCGGGCCATCGCCGGCAGGGCGGTGTTGAGGATGGTGCCGTCGAGCATCGGCATGAATTGGGCGGTGGCGATGATCCAGGGCAGCAGGCGGGCGGTGCGGGGGGAGAGCGGCAAGGCGGTGGGCATGGGGTGTCCTGGCTGGAATGCCCGTGCAGTTTAGGGCTTGATGGCGAAGATTTCCCCACTGCGTTGCCCGCGGCGAAGCGAGGCGTCGGCCTTGTGCAACCGGCGATGATCTTCTATGACTTCAAGGTCCGCTTCTGCGGGCCCGTCCGAAGAGGAAAAGGAGATCAGCGATGCGTTCCCTCTCTCTGCCCGTCTTCCTGCTGACCCTCGCCGGTGCCCTGCCGGCGGTCGCCGGCGAGTGGCCCGGCGGCGCCCGCGAGGCGTTCATCCGCGATTGTCTGACCGGTGCCACGGCCCGGCATGAGGAAGGCCCGGCGAGGCGCTACTGCGAGTGCTCGGCCGACCGCGTTGCCGCCGAGTTCAGCAGTGCCGAGCTGCGCGAGCTGCAGGGTGCGCAGCAGGTGCCGGAGCCGATGCAGGAGCGCTTGCTCAAGAGTTCCAGCAACTGCCTGTCGCAGCTCAACCAGAAGCAGTGAGGCCGGGCGGGCGGTGCCGACCCTGAGGCTGGCGGCAGGCCCGGTAGCCCTCACCGGGTCGCCCGTGGCACGCGATGCGGCGCTCGATCTGCTCAAGTGGCTGGCGTTCGCCAGCATGCTGCTCGACCATCTGCGCCTGGTCTGGCCGGCGCAGATCTGGCTGTATGTGCCGGGCCGGCTGGCGTTTCCCTTCTTCTGCCTGATTCTCGCCGTCAACCTGGTTCGGCCCCGTCCGGAGCCGCTGCGGCGCCTGGCCCTGGCCCGCTATTGCGGCTGGTTGCTAGTCTTCGCCCTGCTCTCCGAGTGGCCGTACCGGCTGCTGGTCGGCGCGCCGGACAGCTTCAACGTGCTGCCGACCCTGGCGCTCGGTCTGCTGCTGGCCAACGGCGCGCTCCCGTGCCCGCCGGCCGAGCGCCTGCTCGCCGTCGCCGCCCTGGTGCTGGCGGTGGCGCTGAACGAGCGGCTGATGTTCGGCACCTTCGGCGTGCTCCTGCCGGGCGCCTTTCTGCTCGCCCTGCAGCGTCCGTGCTGGGCTTGGCTGCTGCCGGCGGGGGTGACGGTAGTAGCCAATTACTGGCCGCCGATCTATGTCGATGCGCTGCTCGGGCAGCCCTTCGCCCTCTCGGTGATCCTCGCCTGTTTTTTCGCCGCGCCCCTGGGACTGGCCCTGCTGCGACTGGCGCCCGGCTTCCCGGTGCCGGCGCTGCGGCGTTGGGCCTATGCCTTCTATCCGGCGCATTTCCTGCTGCTCCACGGGCTGCGCGAGTGGCTGCGCCAGGGTGGCTGAGGGTCAGGCCGGGACGCCGCGCAGCCGGCCGATGTGCGCGTCCTTCTCCTCCCACAGGCGGGTCACCCAGGCCTGCATGTACTGGCGGAAGTCTGCATCGTTCTGGTAGTCGCCCTGCCAGAGGGCCGGGTCCAGTTCGCGGATCCGGATGTCGACGATCACCCGCGGCACCTGGCAGCTGATCAGCTCCCAGAAGCCGGGAACGCGCGGACCGGGATAGACCAGGGTGACGTCCAGCAGCGCATCCAGCTGCGGGCCGAGGCTGGCGAGGGCGAAGGCCACTCCGCCCGCCTTGGGGCGCAGCAGGTGGCGGTAGGGCGAAGCCTGCTGGGCGTGCTTGAGCGGCGTGAAACGGGTGCCCTCCAGGTAATTGACCAGCGTGACCGGAGTGTCGCGAAAGCGCCCGCAGGCGCGCCGGGTGATTTCCAGGTCCTCGCCGCGTTTTTCCGGGTGCCGCTCCAGGTAGGCCTTGGAGTGGCGCTTCATGAAGGGGTAGTCGAGGGCCCAGAAGGCCAGCCCGAGGAAGGGCACCCAGATCAGCTCCTGCTTGAGGAAGAACTTGAAGAAGGGCGCCCGACCGCCGAGGGCCTGCATCAGCGCGGGGATGTCCACCCAGCTCTGGTGGTTGCACACCAGCAGGTAGGAACGGTCGCGCCGCAGCCCGGCGCTGCCGCGGATGTCCCAGACGGTGGGGGTGAGCCCGGCGAAGATCCGCTTGCCGATCCGTGCCCAGGTTTCGGCGCACCACATCACGCCTTGCGCGCAGCGCGCCCGCAGGCGATGGCCGGGCAGGATCAGCCTGAGCAGGGCGAGCAGCAGCAGCGGGACGATCATCAGCAGGGTATCGATCAGCAGCAGCAGGAGGACGCCAAGGGCGGTGAACAGCGGGCGCATGGAGAGTCCTTTTCGGCAGAGCGGGGCATCATAAGCGCGAAGCAGGGCGAGCCGCAGCGTCCGGCCCGGTCGAGCGCGGAAGGACAATGGCGCAAGGCTGTGTTCTAGAGGCGTTTCGGTTAGTCAAGCTCTTTGCTGGGACTTTCGTCTATACCAAAGTCTTAAAGCGGGATTTGCCAGCCCTGCTAGTTTCTCTAGGCCATAACAAAAACAATTAGGAGTACTGCCCCATGTCGTCCCCCAAACGGCCAGAAGCCGCACAGGCCTACTGGCAAGAAAACCTGCGGTTGATGTTGATACTGCTGGCCATCTGGTTCTTCATCTCGTTCGGCTGCGGCATCCTGTTCGTCGAACAGCTCAATGCCATACAGTTCTTCGGCTTCCCGCTCGGCTTCTGGTTCGCCCAGCAGGGTTCCATCTTCGGCTTCCTCGGTCTGATCGCCTTCTACGTGTGGAAGATGAATCAGCTCGACCGCAAGCACGATTTCCACGAAGACTGAGGCGCCGAGCATGGACACCCAAACCCTGATCTACCTCTTTGTCGGCGCGACCTTTGCGCTGTACATCGGCATCGCGATCTACACCCGCGCCGGATCCACCAGCGAATACTACGTCGCCAGCAAGGGCGTGCACCCGGTGCTCAACGGCATGGCCACCGGCGCCGACTGGATGTCGGCGGCATCCTTCATCTCCATGGCCGGCATCATCTCCTTCGTCGGCCTGGATGGCAGCGTCTACCTGATGGGCTGGACCGGCGGCTACGTGCTGCTGGCCATGTGCCTGGCGCCCTACCTGCGCAAGTTCGGCAAGTTCACCGTGCCGGACTTCATCGGTGCGCGCTACTACTCGTCCACCGCACGTCTGGTGGCGGTGATCTGCGTGATCTTCATTTCCTTCACCTATGTGGCAGGTCAGATGCGTGGCGTCGGCATCGTGTTCTCCCGCTACCTGGAAGTGGACATCAACACCGGCGTGATCATCGGCATGGCCATCGTGTTCTTCTATTCCGTGCTCGGCGGCATGAAGGGCATCACCTACACCCAGGTGGCGCAATACTGCGTGATGATGTTCGCCTACATGGTGCCGGCGATCTTCCTGTCGATGATGCTGACCGGCAACCCGATCCCGCAGCTGGGCTTCGGCAGCACCGTGCTGGGCAGCGACACCTACCTGCTGGACAAGCTGAACGGCCTGGGTACCGAACTGGGCTTCAACATCTATACCGACGGTACCAAGTCCACCATCGACGTGTTCTTCATCACCATGGCACTCATGGTCGGCACCGCCGGCCTGCCCCACGTGATCGTGCGCTTCTTCACCACCCCGACGGTGCGCGATGCCCGTAAGTCCGCTGCCTGGGCCCTGCTGTTCATCGCCATCCTCTACACCACTGCACCGGCGCTGGCCGCCTTCGCCCGCACCAACCTGCTGACCAGCATTCCGGGCGTGAGCTACGCCGAGGTGCCGAGCTGGTTCAAGACCTGGGAGAAGGCCGGTCTGGTGGCCTGGCTGGACAAAAACGACGACGGCAAGATCCAGTACGGCCCGGGTGCCCCGTTCGCCGGTGCGCCGACCTTCGACAAGGCGCCGGGCGAGCATGGCGAGCGCCAGGTGACCAACGCTCCGACCCCTGCCGCGACCGAGCTGTATGTGGACCGCGACATCATGGTTCTGGCCAACCCGGAAATCGCCAATCTGCCGGGCTGGGTGGTCGCCCTGATCGCCGCCGGCGGTCTGGCCGCCGCGCTGTCCACCGCCGCCGGTCTCTTGCTGGTGATCTCCACCTCGATCTCCCACGACCTGCTGAAGAGCACGCTGATGCCGAAGATCAGCGAGAAACAGGAGTTGCTGGCGGCACGGGTCGCGGCAGCGGTCGCGGTGGTCGTGGCGGGTATCTTCGGCATCTATCCGCCAGCCTTCGTGGCACAGGTGGTGGCGTTCGCCTTCGGTCTGGCCGCGGCCTCGTTCTTCCCGGCCATCGTCCTGGGGATCTTCTCCAAGCGAGCGAACAAGCAGGGGGCGATTGCCGGCATGATCGTCGGTCTGACGTTCACCTTCGCTTACATCGTCTACTTCAAGTTCATCAACCCGTCGCTGGACAATGCCCAGCACTGGTGGTTCGGGATCTCCCCGGAAGGGATCGGCACCCTGGGCATGATCTTCAACGTGATCGTGACCTATGTCGTGTCGATGATCACCGCGCCGCCGCCGGCACAGATTCAGGAACTGATCGAGGACATCCGCATTCCGCGTGGTGCCGGTGCGGCCATCGCCCACTGATCGCCTGACCTGCAGCAGGAAGACCAGCGCCTTCGGGCGCTGGTTTTTT
The DNA here is from genome assembly GCF_009363155.1 of Azotobacter salinestris. Taxonomy (NCBI): domain Bacteria; kingdom Pseudomonadati; phylum Pseudomonadota; class Gammaproteobacteria; order Pseudomonadales; family Pseudomonadaceae; genus Azotobacter; species Azotobacter salinestris. The sequence goes on along the minus strand of NZ_CP045302.1, from coordinate 2,100,359 downwards.
TTGTGCGAAAGAAAGACCAGCGTGCAGATGCCTAGGCCGGAGGAGAGGGCTGGGTCGTGACAATACCTCTCTCCCTAATCCTCTCGCGCAAACGGGAGAGCAATGACCTGGCGAAATCGGACACGTTTCTCCGGACTGATCGCGCAAGCAAGATCGCGAGTTATCGCTCAGAGGGAGTGATGGACGGCGCGGCGCGAGCGATGCCAGCGGGCAGCCCGCTCGCCCAGCTCGGCCATGTTGTCGAGGGCCATGCGCCGGGCGCGGTTGAACAGGATCAGGGCGATCTCCGCGGTAGCCAGGGCATCGGCCGAGGCGTGGTGGCGCTGGGGCATGTCGAGCTTGAAGTACTGGATCCACTGGTCCAGACCTCCCGGATGGACGAGTGCCTCGGGGAACAACATGGGCGCGAGGTCGGCGACGTCGAGAAAGGGATGACGCAGCGTGTAGCCGAGTTCGTTCTTCAGGGCGCGGCTCAGCATGCGCTGGTCGAAGGGCGCATGGAAGGCGAGAAATACGCAGTCGCCGGCATACTCCATGAACTGCAGCAGCGCTTCGGCCGGAACGGTACCGCCGGCCAGGGCGCTGGGCGCGATACCGTGGATCAGCACGCTCTCGGTCACGGTTCTCAGGCGGCGCTGCAGGGTGCACTCGAACTGGTGGGCCAGGTCGATGGCGTCGTTCTCGATGACCACGGCGCCGATCGACAGGACGATGTCGCGGTCGACGTTGAGGCCGGTGGTCTCCAGGTCGAGTACCACGAAGCGCTGGGCGTGCAGCGGGCGGCTGTCCAGGTGCGGCGGTGCCGGCAGGCGGCGCAGGCGCCGCCGCTGGCCGTCGTCGAGCGACGGCCTGTCGATGCCCAGGGAAGACAGGAAGGCAAACGGATTCATAGCTGATATCGCACGCTCAGTCGGCTCTGCAGGCGCTGCGCCTGGCGGAAGGATTCCCGCAGTATGCGCTGATCGAGGCTGTTGAGGGTATCCGGATCGAGGCGGTTGCTGAGCTTGCGGCCTTCGTGCTGCTGCCGCTGGTGGTGCTGCATGCGCATCAGCTGGATGAAGTGGTAGGCCTCCTCGTAGGACGCCGCATTCTTGGGCTCGATCACCCCCTTCGCCGCCAGCTGGCGGAAGCGCTCGAGGGTATTGCTGTCGTGGATGCCGTTGGCCAGGGCGAGGATGCGCGCGCCGTCGACGAAGGGGGTCAGGCCTTCCACCTTGAGATCCAGGGTGTCCTTCTCTGCGCCGCGGCTGGCCACCACGAAGTCGCGCAGGAAGCGGCCGATCGGCGGGCGATGCTGCAGGGCATTGCCGGCCATCATGCGCTGAAACAGGGTGTTCTCGGCGATCATCGCCAGCAGGCTGTCGATGAGCTCCCGGCAGCCTTGGGTCGTTCCCCAGACCGGGCGCAGGTCGAAGAAGATCGTCGAGCGCAGCAGATTTTCGGCGCTCGGTGACTGGATGATGCCGGTGAAGCGGCGCAGCCACTCCTGGCGCGACAGGCACAGCTCGGGGTTGCCGGCCATGACGTTGCCCTTGCACAGGCTGAAGCCGCACCGGTCGAGGGCCAGGTTGATTTCGCGGGCCAGTGGCAGCAGGCGCTGGCGGATGGCTTCGGCCTCGCCGGAGTTGGCCGCCTCGAAGAGGATGCCGTTGTCCTGGTCGGTGTGCAGGGTCTGCTCGCGACGCCCCTCGCTGCCGAATGCCAGCCAGGTGAAGGGCACGCCCGGACCGCCGTGCTTCTCGATCATCAGCTCGATCACCCGGCTCACGGTATGGTCGTTGAGCTGGGTGATGATGTGGGTCAACTGCGCCGGGCTGGCACCGTGGGCGAGCATGTGGTCGATCAGGCGGGCGATGTCGCTGCGCAGCGCCGCCAGGACGGCCACGCTGCTGGCGCTGCTGATGGTGCGCGCCAGATGCACCAGATCGACGCGCTGCAGGGAGAACAGGTCGCGCTCGGAAATCACCCCCACCAGGCGATCGTGCTCCACCACGCAGATATGCGCGATATGCCGCTGGGTCATGGTCAGGGCGGCGTCGAAGGCGGTAGCCGACGGCGGCAGGCGGGCCGGATCGTGGACCATCACCTCCTCCAGCGGCTGAGCGAGGTCGCCGCTGCCCTCGGCGATCACCTGGCGCAGGTCGCGCAGGGTGAAGATGCCGATTGGGTATTCGGCCTCGTCGACCATCACCAGGCTGCCGACGTGCTGCTCGTTCATCAGCCGAACGGCTTCGCGCAGACTGGTGCCGGCGGTACAGAAGACCGGGCGGCGCGCCGCCAGCTCGCCGAGGCGGGTATCCAGCGAATACTGCGCGCCGAGGGTTTCCGCAGCCTTGAGCTGGACCTGCTGGTTGACCAGGTCGAGCAGGCTGCTGACCCCGCGCAGGGCGAAGTCGCGGAACGGGTCCGAGCTGGTCAGCAGCTTGGCGAAGGCCTGGCGTTCGAGAAGCAGGCAGAAGGTGTCTTCGGCGGCGATGTAGTCGGTACGGGTCGGCCGTTCGCCGACCATCGCCGCCACCGGGAAGCACTCGCCAGGGGCGACCTCCATGGTGGTGTCGATGCCGTTGCCGGAGAGGCTCGGGCGCTGGCCGAGGACATGGCCCTGCTTGATGATGCACAGGTGCTCGACCCGTCCGTCGGCCGGCTTGACGATGGAGTCGCCCGCTGCATAGAAGCGCAGCCGGCAATGCTCAACCAGATAGGCCAGATGGCTGCTCTCCATCTGGTCGAACGGCGGATACTGGAGGAGGAACTGCATGGTGCCCTGGATGTTCTGCATGACCGCGGTCTTGCCGGCCTCGGCGAAGGCGTCCGTCTTGCTCATCGGGTGTTCTCCTTGGGGGCTGGATGTCCGCCCTCAATTCTGACATGCAGGCAGTGGACACGGCGCCTCAGGTCGGGCCGCGCGGATTGACGGCGGACAGGGAAAATGCGGATTTTCGGCGGGCCCCCGCGGCACATTCGCAGGGAGGAAAAGAGTGCGCGGCGCGGAGGAGCGCCGGCTGGCGCTCCGGGTCGGCATCCCTGCCGGAGGGGTTCAGCGACCGTACTTGGCCTTGAATTCGCGGCGACGGCGGTGCAGTACCGGCTCGGTATAGCCGTTGGGCTGCTTGGTGCCTTCGACCACCAGTTCGACGGCAGCCTGGAAGGCTACGCCGTCGAAATTGGGCGCCATCGGACGGTACAGCGGGTCGTTGGCGTTCTGACGGTCGACGATCACGGCCATGCGCTTCATGGTTTCCATGACCTGCTCGAGGGTGCACACGCCGTGGCGTAGCCAGTTGGCGATGTGCTGGCTGGAGATGCGCAGGGTGGCGCGGTCTTCCATCAGGCCGACGTCGTTGATGTCCGGGACCTTGGAGCAGCCGACGCCCTGGTCGATCCAGCGCACTACGTAGCCGAGGATGCCCTGGGCATTGTTGTCCAGCTCCTGCTGGATCTCCGCGGCGCTCCAGTTGGTGTCCTTGGCCAGCGGGATGGTCAGGATGTCGTCCAGCGAGGCGCGCTCGCGCTTGGCCAGCTCCTGCTGGCGGGCGAACACGTCGACCTTGTGGTAGTGCAGGGCGTGCAGGGCGGCGGCGGTCGGCGACGGCACCCAGGCGGTGTTGGCGCCGGCCAGCGGGTGGACGATCTTCTGCTCGAGCATGGCGGCCATCAGGTCGGGCATGGCCCACATGCCCTTGCCGATCTGCGCGCGGCCGGACAGGCCGCAGGCCAGGCCGATGTCGACGTTCCAGTTTTCGTAGGCCTTGATCCAGGCGGCGTTCTTCATCTCGCCTTTGCGGATCATCGCGCCGGCTTCCATGGAGGTGTGCAGCTCGTCGCCGGTGCGGTCGAGGAAGCCGGTGTTGATGAACACCACGCGCTCGCGGGCGGCCTTGATGCAGGCCTTGAGGTTGACCGTGGTGCGGCGCTCCTCGTCCATGATGCCGACCTTCAGGGTGTTGCGGGTCAGACCGAGGACATCCTCGACGCGGCCGAACAGCTCGTTGGTGAAGGCGACTTCCTCGGGGCCGTGCATCTTCGGCTTGACGATATAGACGCTGCCGGTGCGGCTGTTCTTGCGGCTGGTGTTGCCCTTCAGGTTGTGCAGGGCGATCAGGCTGGTGAACAGGGCGTCCTGGATGCCTTCCGGCACCTCGTTGCCGTCCTTGTCGAGGATGGCATCGTTGGTCATCAGGTGGCCGACGTTGCGCACGAACAGCAGGGAGCGGCCGTGCAGGGTCAGGGTGCTGCCGTCCGCCGCGGTGTACTCGCGGTCCGCGTTCATGGTGCGAGTGAAGATGCTGCCACCCTTGCTGACCTGCTCGGCCAGGTCGCCCTTCATCAGGCCCAGCCAGTTCTTGTAGGCGATGACCTTGTCGTCGGCGTCGACGGCGGCCACCGAGTCTTCGCAGTCCATGATGGTGGTCAGGGCGGCTTCCATCAGCACGTCCTTCACGCCGGCGGCGTCGGTCTGGCCGATCGGGCTCTGCGGGTCGATCTGGATCTCGAAGTGGATGCCGTTGTGCTTGAGCAGCACGGCCTTGGGCGCGGCCGCCTCGCCCTGGAAGCCGACCAGTTGGGCCGGGTTCTTCAGGCCGGTGGCGTTGCCGCCCTTGAGGGCGACGACCAGCTTGCCGCCGTCGATGCGGTAGCCGGCGGCGTCGCTGTGGGAGGCGCCTTCCAGCGGCGCGGCCTCGTCGAGGAAGGCGCGGGCGAAGGCGATGACCTTGTCGCCGCGGACCTTGTTGTAGCCCTGGCCCTTCTCGGCGCCATCGGTTTCCGGGATGGCATCGGTGCCGTACAGGGCGTCGTATAGCGAGCCCCAGCGGGCGTTGGCGGCGTTCAGGGCGAAACGCGCATTCATGATCGGCACTACCAGCTGCGGGCCGGCCATGCGGGCGATCTCGTCGTCGACGTTCTCGGTGGTGGCGGCGAAATCCTCGGGCTCCGGCAGCAGATAGCCGATCTCCTGCAGGAAGGCCTTGTAGGCTGCAGCGTCGTGGCCCTGGCCGGCACGGGCCTGGTGCCAGGCATCGATCTTCGCCTGCAGTTCGTCGCGCTTGGCCAGCAGGGCGCGGTTCTTCGGTGCCAGGTCGTGGATGACATTGGCGGCGCCGGCCCAGAAGGCGGCGACATCGACGCCGGTGCCGGGGATGGCTTCGGCATTGATGAAGTCATACAGGACTTTGGCGACTTGCAGGCCGCCGACTTGAACGCGCTCGGTCATGTTTGCCTCGTTTTCAGTTGAATTCCGGATCGCACCGGGACGGCGCCCGTTCGTTTTGTAGTGCGTGGCGCAGCATACTACATAAAGGCTGCGGGGAAAGCTGTGTCGCAGGGGATTACCTACGACGAAAGTCAGACAAGAGCGTTCGCCGTCGTGCGAAACGGCTGAAGGGCGGTACCGTGCCTATACTCTGAGAGCGCGTTTTTCGCCTTGCCATTCTCTTCGAAAAATGAGTCTGGCAGCCCGGTGTGTCCGCCGCTAACCGAGGCGGGGCACAAATTCGCCAGCAGAAGGAGACGACTGTGGATCATCTGGTACTGACGGTAATCGCCCGGGACAAGCCGGGGCTGGTGGAACAGATCGCCCAGTGCATCGCCGAGCATGGCGGCAACTGGCTGGAGAGCCGCATGGCTCGCATGGCCGGACAGTTCGCCGGCATCCTGCGGGTAGCCGTGCCCGAGGCGGCGCATGGCGACCTTTCCGCCGCGCTGCACGACCTGGAGGGCCAGGGCATCCGCGTGCTGCTGGCGCCGAGCGGCGACGAGCCGGCTACCGCCTGGCGCTCGATCCAGCTGGAGCTGGTCGGCAACGACCGTCCCGGCATCGTGCGCGACATCACCCGCCTGCTCGCCGAGCACGGCGTCAACCTGGAAGGCCTGGACACCGAGGTGGCGCCGGCGCCGATGAGCAGCGAGATGCTGTTCCATGCCCAGGCCCAGCTGGCGGTCCCCATGGAACTGTCGCTGGAGCTGTTGCAGCAGCGCCTGGAAACCCTGGCCGACGACCTGATGGTGGAGCTGATTCTGCGTCCTGACGAGGAGTAGGGCCGCTTATTTCGGCCCCAGGATCTGCGCCAGCGCCTCCGGATCGGGGGCGCCCTGCTGTTGCTGCAGACGGCCCCGCTCGTCCAGGTGGAAGATGGCTGGAGTCGCCATCGCGCCCAAGGCGTTCATCAGCTCGAGATTGTCCTCCAGGCGCTTGCCGATCTGTGTCGGGATCTCCGCCAGGGCCTTGAGCGTACTGGCCTTGCCGGCAGCCTCATGTTCGCGCAGAGCCCGCTCCGGTTCTTCGACCGCGAGCAGCGCGGCGGCCTTGCCGGCGCTGTCGGCGCGCAGGATGCCGACCATGATGTGGCGCAGCTGCACCTTGCCGGAGTCGACCCAGGGCCGCGCCTGTTTCCAGAACAGGGTGCAGTAGGGGCAGTTCGGGTCGGAGAACAGGTAGACGGTGCGCGGCGCCGCGGCGCTGCCGTCGGCGATCCAGGCGCTGCGCTCCATGCGCGCCCACATCTCCTTGCCCATCGGTGCGTAGACCAGCTCTTCCAGCTGCGGCCGGGTCAGGTCCTGGCCCTGGGCATCGAGCAGGTTGCCGATCAGCACGTGCTGGCCGTCGGGAGTCAGGTAGAGCGCCATGCCCTGGCCGTTATAGCGGGCGGCATAGCCCTTCAGGCCGCCCGGTGCCTCGAAGGTGCCGACGATTTCGGCGCCGCGGGCTTCGGCGGCCTTGATCGGCGCCGGCAGCTCCTCGGCCCGGACAGGCGCCACCAGCAGGCTCAGGCCGGCCAGCAGGAGGGAAAGGCGTTCGAAACGCATCATGGCTGGGTATCCTCGTGCAGGGTTTCCAGGGCGCGGGCCAGGCTCGCGCGGGACAGCTCGCCGAGGTGGCTGCCGATCCGGCGGCCCCCGGCGTCGTAGAACAGGGTGGTGGGCAGGGCACCGGAGCCGACCTGCCGGCCGAGACGGGCGTTCTGGTCGAGCAGCACGTTCTCGAGGGGGAGCGCGCTGCCAGCGAGAAAGCGCGCGATGTCCCCGGCACTCTCGCCCTGGTTGACGAACAGGACGGTCAGTCCGCCTTCCCGGGCCTGGGCCTGAGCCAGGAGCGGCATCTCGCGCCGGCAGGGCGGGCACCAGCTGGCCCAGAGGTTGATCACCAGGGGCTTGCCCCGATAGTCCTGCAACTGCACCGGCGCGCCATGCATGTCGTGCAGGGTCAGCGTGGGCAGGTGCGCCTCGCGCTCCACGGCTTGCCAGACAAGGTTGCTCGCGCCCCAGCCCAGCACGCCGACTGCCAGTGCCAGGCCGAGCGGCTGGCGCAGCGCTCGGTCGCGCCAGGCCTGCCAGGCGCCCAGCAACAGTGCGGCGAGCACGCCGGGCCAGGCGATGAAGCCGCCGTCGCGGATATCCACAACCCGCCACCATGCTTCCTGATAGTGCTCGAAGTAGCTGACGACGAAGGTCAGCCGCGCGACCAGCAGGGCAACCAGCAGCAGGCGGAACAGCTGTGGCTCGGGATTGCGCGCGCTGGCGCGGCCGGTCCACCAGCCGGTCAGCAGGGCCAGCAGCAGGCTGCCGAGCAGCAACAGGTAGGGTATGGGCAGGGCCAAGGGGCCCAGGTTCAGGGTCAGCATCGCTGCGGCCCCGGGTCATGAGAGCAAGCAGACAGGCAGCCAATCCCCAGATCGGCTGGACAGCGCTGTGGATAACCTGGGGAGTCCGGCCGATGTGCCAGGCGGGGCGGGGCTTGCCGGAACTTGATCGAAAAATGAGCAGTGTCTTGGTTTTGTGCACAGCTGGCGTGAATGCCTCTGTGGATAAGCTTGGGAGTCTTGGCTACAGGCCAGGCGGGACCTGGCCTGTAGCAGTTTGCGCGAAAAACGTACAGGGTCATGGGCCGGCGGACGCCTGGCGTAGGCCGCGCCAGATATCCAGGCTGTAGACCGCCAGGCCCAGCCAGATGCAGACGAAGGCCAACAGCCTTCCCCGCTCCAGCGGCTCGCCGTAGACAAACACCGCCAGCAGCAGCACGAGGGTCGGCGCCAGGTACTGCAGAAAGCCCAGGGTGGCATAGGGCAGGTGCCGAGCCGCAGCGTTGAAGCAGAGCAGCGGCACCAGGGTGACCGGGCCGGCGGCGGCCAGCCAGAGCGCCTGCGACGTGCTCCAGAAGGTGTCCTGGGCGCTGCTGGCGCCCGGATGCAGCCACAGCCAGCCGAGGGCCAGCGGCAGCAGCAGCCAGGTTTCCACCAGCAGGCCGGGCAGCGCGGCGATCGGCGCCTGCTTGCGGATCAGCCCGTAGAAGCCGAAGGAGAAGGCCAGCACCAGCGAGATCCACGGCAGGCTGCCGAGCTGCCAGAGTTGCTGCAGCACGCCGAGGGCCGCCAGCCCGACCGCCAGCCACTGCAACGGGCGCAGGCGCTCGCCGAGCAGCAGCAGGCCGAGCAGCACGTTGACCAGCGGGTTGATGTAGTAACCCAGGCTGGTCTCCAGCATGCGCCCGTTGTTCACCGCCCAGACGTAGAGCAGCCAATTGCAGGCGATCAGCAGGCTGCTGCCGGCGAGCACGGCGACGCGCCGTGGATGCGCGCGCAGCTCCCGCCACCAGCCCGGATGCCGCCAGAGCTGCAGCAGGAGCAGCCCACACAGCGCCGACCAGAGCACCCGGTGGACCAGGATTTCCTCGGCGGGGATGCTTGACAGGGTCTTGAAGTAGAGGGGAAACAGGCCCCAGATCCCGTAGGCGGTGAGGCCCAGCAGATACCCGCGGCGCGGGTTGGCGGCATGCATGCGGTGGTCCCGATCGGCAGCTGGCGAGGCCGTCGATTCTAGGGGCAAGGATCCGGGCCGTCTGTCCGTTTCGTGCAGACTCTTGTCTCGACCGGGGCCGCAAGGCCCGGTTCAGAACAGCCGCAGCGGTTCCTCGTCCAGCGCCGCCCGCTGCTCGCGCAGGGTGAGGACCTGGTCGCCCCAGTAGCGCTCGGTCCCGAACCAGGAAAAGCTCGGCGGGAACGCCGGGTCGTCCCAGCGCCGCGCCAGCCAGGCGCTGTAGTGGATCAGGCGCAGGGCGCGCAGGCCCTCGATCAGCGCCAACTGGCGCGGGTCGAAGTCGTGGAACTCCTGGTAGCCGTCCATCAGCTCGGCGAGCTGGGCAAGGCGCTCCTGGCGGCTGCCGGCGAGCATCATCCACAAGTCCTGCACCGCCGGGCCCATGCGGCAGTCGTCCAAGTCGACGATATGGAAGGTTTCGTCGCGGCATAGCAGGTTGCCCGGATGGCAATCGCCGTGGATGCGGATCGTCCGGTAGGTCGTCGACCCGAACAGCGCGTCGAGGCGCGCCAGCAGGTCGCGGGCCACCGACTCGTAGGCCGGGCGCAGGCTGGCTGGGACGAAGCCGCCGTCGAGCAGGGTGGCCAGCGAGTCGTGGCCGAAGTTGGCCACCGTCAGCTCCTCGCGGTGTTCGAACGGTCGGCTCGCACCCACTGCATGCAGGCGGCCGAGCAGGCCACCGAGGCGGTACAACTGGTCCAGATTGCCCGGTTCCGGCGCCCGGCCGCCGCGCCGGGGAAACAGGGCGAAGCGGAAGCCGGCGTGCTCGAACAGGGTCTCGTCATCCTTGGAAAGCGGTGCAACCACCGGCACCTCGCAGTCGGCCAGTTCCAGGCTGAAGGCGTGCTCCTCGCGGATCGCCGCATCGCTCCAGCGCTGCGGCCGATAGAACTTGGCGATCAGCGGTTCGCCGTCTTCGATGCCGACCTGATAGACGCGGTTCTCGTAGCTGTTCAGCGCCAGCACGCGGGCGTCGCTGAGATAGCCGAGGCTCTCCACGGCGTCGAGGACCAGGTCGGGGGTGAGGGAATCGAAGGGATGGCTCATGGGGAACTCCAGGGACTATGGTCCACAGTCTAGCGGTTGCACAGGCGTGCTGTATCGGTGGGCACTGCGCTGCAGTGCCCGTAGGCGCGGCCTTGGCCGCGACGCGTCCGGATCCGCTCAGCTCCCGTCCGGCTTCGGCGTGCGCGCCAGGCAGTAGACGTCGACCCGTGCGGCACCGGCCGCACGCAACAGGCGGGCGAGGGCTGTAGCGGTGGCGCCGGTGGTCAGCACATCGTCGACCAGCGCCAGGTGGCGGCCGGCGACCGCCGCGTGATCGGCTAGGGCGAAGGCGCCGCGCAGGTTGCGGCGCCGGGTGGCGGCATCCAGTTCCTGCTGGGCCGGGGTGTCCTGCGGGCGCTGCAGCAGGTTTTCCTCCACCGGCAATTGCAGTGACTGGCTCAGCCAGCGGGCGAGCATTTGCGCCTGGTTGAAGCCGCGCCGGCGCAGGCGGCCTTTCGCCAGAGGCACCGGCAGCAGGCAGTCGGGGCGCGGCAGGCCCTCGGCGAAGGCATGTTGCAGATGGCGGGCGAGCAGCTCGCCGAGCAGCCGGCCCAGCGGCCAGCGTGCCTGGTGCTTGAAGCGGGCGATCAGGGTGTCGACCGGAAAGGCGTAGCGCCAGGGCGCCTCCACCCGGGTGAAGGCCGGCGGCGTTTTCTGACAGGCGCCGCAGACCAGGCCTGCCACCGGCAGCGGCAGGGCACAGACCGTGCAATGCGCGCCGAGCCACGGCAGTTCGGCCTCGCAGCTGGTGCACAGCGGCAGGCCGGTTTCGGCCGGCTCGTCGCACAAGAGACAGTTCTGATTGTTTTTTAACCAGTTGTAAACCGCTTTCAATGGGTTTGGTTGACAGCGCATCGGGCTTCCCTAAACTTATGCCGCTCATCCCTATAGCGCCACGCACTCTAGCAGGTCGTGGCTTGTCGACCGAACGCCCGACCGCCCGGGCCCTTCTTGCAAGGAAGAACCCATGAGTGCCACCGCTCCCCTGCGCCACGACTGGACCCTCGACGAGGTCCGGGCCCTGTTCGAGCTGCCGTTCAACGACCTGCTGTTCCAGGCGCAGACGGTGCACCGCCAGCACTTCGACCCCAACCGCGTGCAGGTGTCGACCCTGCTGTCGATCAAGACCGGTGCCTGCCCGGAGGACTGCAAGTACTGCTCGCAGTCCGGCCATCACAACACCGGCCTGGACAAGGCCAAGCTGATGGAGGTGCAGAAGGTCATCCAGGCCGCCGCCGAGGCCAAGGCCATCGGCTCCACCCGCTTCTGCATGGGCGCCGCCTGGAAGCACCCTTCCGCCAAGGACATGCCCTACGTGCTGGAGATGGTCAAGGGCGTGAAGGCCCTGGGCCTCGAGACCTGCATGACCCTCGGCACCCTGAGCCGCGAGCAGACCCGGGCGCTGGCCGAGGCCGGCCTCGACTACTACAACCACAACCTCGACACCTCGCCGGAGTTCTACGGCAACATCATCACCACCCGCACCTACGCCGAGCGCCTGGAAACCCTGGCCCACGTGCGCGAGGCGGGGATGAAGATCTGCTCCGGCGGCATCCTCGGCATGGGCGAGTCCCTCGACGACCGCGCGGGCCTGCTGATCCAACTGGCCAACCTGCCGGAGCACCCGGAATCGGTGCCGATCAACATGCTGGTCAAGGTCCAGGGCACCCCGCTGGAGAACGCCGAGGACGTCGACCCCTTCGACTTCATCCGCACCCTCGCCGTGGCGCGGATCATGATGCCCAAATCCCACGTGCGGCTGTCCGCCGGCCGTTCCGAGATGAACGACCAGATGCAGGCCCTGGCCTTCTTCGCCGGCGCCAACTCGATCTTTTACGGCGAGCGCCTGCTGACCACCGGCAACCCCGAGGCGGAGAAGGACATGCAGCTGTTCGCCCGCCTCGGCATCCAGCCGGAGGAGCGCGAGGGGCATGCCGACGAGGTGCACCAGGCGGCCATCGAGCAGGCGCTGATCGAGCAGAAGAACAGCGCGCTGTTCTACGACGCGACCTCGGCCTGATCCTTCGCTTGGTAGATGGATAAAGCGCCATCCACCCTACGCAGGCCGAAACCTGTTCGTAGGGTGGATAACCCGCTTGCGGTTATCCACCGTCCCTTACCCCTGCGGATAGTCCAATGAGCTTTGATCTCGCCGCCCGCCTCGCCGCCCGCCTCGCTGCCCGCCGCGCCGAGCACCTCTACCGCCAGCGCCCGCTGCTGGACAGCCCGCAGGGGCCGGAGGTGGTCGTCGGCGGCCGGCCGCTGCTGGCCTTCTGTTCCAACGACTACCTGGGGCTGGCCAACCATCCCGAGGTGATCCGCGCCCTGCAGCAGGGGGGCGAGAAGTGGGGCGTTGGCGGCGGTGCCTCGCATCTGGTGATCGGCCACAGCACCCCGCACCACGAACTGGAGGAGGCGCTCGCCGAGTTCACCGGCCGCCCGCGTGCGCTGCTGTTCTCCACCGGCTACATGGCCAATCTGGCGGCGGTGACGGCGCTGGTGGGGCAGGGCGACACGGTGCTGGAGGACCGCCTCAACCACGCCTCCCTGCTGGATGCCGGGCTGCTTTCCGGGGCGCGCTTCTCGCGCTACCTGCACAACGATCCGGCGAGCCTCGCCGCCCGTCTGGACAAGGCTGTCGGCAACACCCTGGTGGTCACCGACGGGGTGTTCAGCATGGACGGCGACCTGGCCGACCTGCCGGCGCTCTGCGCTACCGCCAGAGAGAAAGGCGCCTGGGTCATGGTCGACGACGCCCACGGCTTCGGCCCGCTGGGCGCCCATGGCGGCGGCATCGTCGAGCACTTCGGCCTGGGCCTCGACGAAGTGCCGGTGCTGGTCGGCACCCTGGGCAAGGCCTTCGGCACCGCCGGGGCCTTCGTCGCCGGCAGCGAGGCGCTGATCGAGACGCTGATCCAGTTCGCCCGGCCCTACATCTACACCACCAGCCAGCCGCCGGCGGTGGCCTGTGCGACCCTGAAGAGCCTTGAGCTGCTGCGCAGCGAAGGCTGGCGCCGCGAGCACCTGAACCGCCTGATCGCCCGCTTCCGCGCCGGCGCAGCCGAGCTGGGCCTGACCCTGATGGACAGCCCGACGCCGATCCAGCCGCTCGTGATCGGCGACAGCGCCCGCGCCATGGACTTCTCCCGCCTGCTGCGCGAGCGCGGCTTCCTGGTCGGCGCCATCCGTCCGCCGACCGTGCCGGCCGGCACCGCGCGGCTGCGGGTGACCCTTTCAGCCGCCCACAGCGAGGAGCAGCTCGACCGCCTGCTCGCCGCGCTGGGCGAGTGCCGGGCGCTGCTGCCGGAGGATGATGCATGAGCCGATTGATCCTGCTGCCCGGCTGGGGCCTCGGCCCGGCCGCCCTGGAGCCGCTGATCGGCGCCTTGCGCGAGCAGGGCGTGGATGTCGGGTTGGCCGACCTGCCGGCGCCGGGCGCGGGCGATCCCGAGAGCTGGCTCGCCGAGCTGGACGCCCGCCTGCCGCAGAATGTCTGGCTCGGCGGCTGGTCGCTGGGCGGCATGCTCGCCACGGCGCTGGCGGCGCGGCGCGGCGCACGCTGCCGCGGACTGCTCACCCTGGCCAGCAACGCCTGCTTCGTCGCCCGCGAAGACTGGCCGCAGGCGATGACCCGGGACACCTTCGCCACCTTCCGCGACGGCTGCGCCCGAGACGCCGCGGCCATCCTCAAGCGCTTCGCGCTGCTCTGCAGCCAGGGCTGCGCCGAGGCCCGCGCCCTGTCGCGCCAGCTCAACCAGGGCATCCCGGCCGAGGAAACGGCGCAGCGCCTCGCCGGCCTCACGGTGCTCGCCGCGCTGGACAACCGTGCGGCGCTGGCGGCCTTCGCCGGCCCGCAGCTGCACCTGCTGGCCGAGGCCGACGCCCTGGTGCCGGCGGCCGCCGCCGAACCGCTGCAGACCCTGCTGCCGCACGGCGCGGTCGAGCGCATCGCCGGCAGCGGCCATGCCTTCGTTCTCGAACGGCCGCAGGCGCTCGCCGCGCGGCTGGCCGCCTTCATCCGCGAGGCCGACGATGACTGACACCCCCCAGAACCCGCTGCCGGACAAGCGCCGGGTCGCCGCCTCCTTCTCCCGTGCCGCCGCCAGCTACGACGAGGTGGCCGGGTTGCAGCGCGCGGTCGGCAGCGAACTGCTGGCCCGCCTGCCGGCCGGCATGCGCGCGCAGCGCTGGGTCGACCTGGGTAGCGGCACCGGCCATTTCTCCCAGGCGCTGGCCGAGCGCTTCCCCGCCGGGCAGGGCATGGCGCTGGATCTCGCCGAGGGCATGCTGCGTCACGCCCGGCCACGCGGCGGCGCGGCGCACTTCGTCTGCGGCGATGCCGAGCATCTGCCGCTGGCCGACGCCAGCCAGGATCTGGTCTTCTCCAGCCTGGCGCTGCAGTGGTGCGGCGACTTCGCCTCCGTGCTCGCCGAGGCGCGCCGGGTGCTGCGTCCGGGCGGCGTGCTGGCCTTCAGCAGCCTGTGCACCGGCACCCTGCAGGAGTTGCAGGACAGCTGGCAGGCGGTCGACGGCTTCGTCCACGTCAACCACTTCCGCCGTTTCCGGGACTACCGGCAGCTGTGTGCCGACAGCGGCCTCGACGTCCTCGACCTGCGCCTGGAGACGTGCGTGCTGCATTACCGCGACCTGCGCCATCTGGCCCACGAACTCAAGGCCCTCGGCGCCCACAACCTCAACCCCGGCCGCCCGGACGGCCTCACCGGCCGCGCACGGCTGCTAGCGCTGGTCGAGGCCTACGAGCGCTTGCGCACGCCCCAGGGGCTTCCGGCCACCTGGCTGCCGGTCTACGGGGTGCTGCGCCGGCGCGCGGAGTAGGCGCACGCGGCACATGGACGCCGGCCGGGCAGGGCGGCTATCGTGCGCTACCCTCGGGAAAGCCCCCGGCAACGGACCCTGCCCATGCCCTCCATCTACCAGCTCAAGCCGCGTTTCCAGAACCTGCTGCGCCCCCTGGTGCGGCGTCTTTACGAGCGCGGCGTCAGCGCCAACCAGGTGACCCTCGCCGCCGCCGTCGTTTCCGTGCTGTTGGGCGCGCTGGTCGCCGCCTTTGCCAGCCACGCCTGGCCGTTCGCCCTGATCCCGCTGTGGATGTTCCTGCGCATGGCGCTGAACGCCATCGACGGCATGCTCGCCTGCGAGTTCGGCCAGCAGTCGCGTCTCGGCGCCTACCTCAACGAGCTGTGCGACGTGATCGCCGACAGCGCGCTGTTCCTGCCTTTCGCGCTGGTGCCGGGGGTGACGCCGCTGGCGGTGGTCGGCGTGACCCTGCTCGCGGTGATCGTCGAATACGCCGGAGTCATGGGGCCGCTGGCCGGCGCCGGGCGCCGCTACGACGGGCCGATGGGCAAGAGCGACCGCGCCTTCTGCTTCGGCGTGCTCGGCGCGGGTGTCGCCGGCGGCCTGCTGCCCGGCGCCTGGATCGACGGCCTGCTCGCCCTGATCGCCGCGCTGCTGCTCTGGACCCTGGCCAACCGCGTGCGCCAGGGCATCGCCGAGGCCGAGCGAAACCATCCGCCGGCCTGAGCCGAACGCATCGCCGCAAGGAGCGAGCCCGATGAACGATCCGCAGATTCCCCCGCCTGGCGAAGACCTGCCCGCCGCCCCCACGCCGTGCTCGCGTCCCTCGCGGGCGCAGCGCCTACTGGCCTGGCCGATCACCGGCTTCGCCCGCCTGCTCACCGGCGCGCGCAGCCTGTGGCGCGGCTGCGCCCCGGAGCCGAAGCAGCGCATCTACTTCGCCAACCACTGCAGCCATGCTGACTTCGTGCTGCTCTGGTCGTCGCTGCCGCCGGCCCTGCGCGCGCGCACCCGCCCGGTGGCCGGCGCCGACTACTGGCAGCGCGATGCGCTGCGCCGTTTTCTGATCCACCGGGTGTTCCACGGCGTGCTGATCGACCGCGAACTGCACGACCGGCACAGCAACCCGCTGCAGCCGCTGCTCGACGCCCTGGCCGGCGGCGACTCGCTGATCCTCTTCCCCGAGGGCACGCGCAACCCCGGCGAGGGCCTGCTGCCGTTCAAGAGCGGCCTCTACCGCCTCGCCCGCACCTGTCCACAGGTCGAGCTGATGCCGGTGTGGATCGCCAACCTCAACCGGGTGATGCCCAAGGGCCGCGTGCTGCCCCTGCCGCTGCTGTGCACGGTGACCTTCGGCGCGCCCCTGAGCCTCGGCCCCGGCGAGGGCAAGGAGGCCTTCCTCGCCCGCGCCCGTGAAACCCTGCTGAACCTGGCCATGGAGGCCGACTGATGCAAGCCAACACCCTCGCGCTGTTCGCCGGCATCGGCGCCCTGCTGGCGCTGGCATCCTTGATCGGCTTTGTCCTCAAGTGGCGCTGCCGCGGTGCCGACAACCCGGTGATCGACAACCTCAACGCGCGGATCAACGCCTGGTGGGTGATGGTCGCGGTGCTCGGCGGTGCCTTCTGGCTCGGCCACGGCGCAGTGATCCTGCTGTTCTGTGCCGTGTCCTTCTTCGCCCTGCGCGAATTCATCACCCTGACCCCGACCCGCGGCAGCGACTACCCGGCGCTGGTCGCAGCTTTCTATTTCGTGCTGCCTGCGCAGTACCTGCTGATCACCTACGACTGGTACGGACTGTTCTCGATTTTCATCCCGGTCTACGTGTTCCTCCTGCTGCCGATCCTCGCCGCCTTCGGCGGCGACACCACCGCCTTCCTCGAGCGCGCGGCCAAGGTGCAGTGGGGCACCATGATCGCGGTGTTCTGCATCTCCCACGTGCCGGCCCTGCTGAACCTCGACATTCCGGACTACGCAGGTCGCAACCTGCTGCTGATCGCCTGGCTGGTGTTGGTGGTGCAGCTTTCCGACGTGCTGCAGTACGTCTGCGGCAAGCTGCTGGGCAAACGCCGGATCGCCCCGCGCCTGTCGCCCTCGAAGACCGTCGAAGGCTTCGCCGGCGGCATCGCCCTCGCCAGCCTGACCGGCGCCGCGCTCTACTGGATCACCCCGTTCGACGTCTGGCAGGCCGCGCTGATCGCTCTGATCGTCACTTTGCTTGGTTTCTTCGGCGGCCTGGTCATGTCCGCCATCAAGCGCGATCGTGGCGTGAAGGACTGGGGCCACATGATCGAAGGCCACGGCGGCATGCTCGACCGGCTGGATTCGGTGTGCTTTGCGGCGCCGGTGTTTTTTCATCTGTTGCGGTGGGGGTGGGCGTGACGGTTGGGGGAGAGGAGGGTTGCAATGGGCAGGAATGTTATCCATCACATCCGTTTGGATATTATGGCGCTAGTGGTATCCAATTGTTGGAGGTCATCAAATTGCGATACGCCGTCCTTCTCTTGCCAATAGCCTTGCTGTGGTCCCTGATCTGCATCGGATAGATCACAGACGAAGAGGTAGCTGCCCTCTGTATTCGCGACAGTTCTCGTTTGAATCCGTGCCTAAGAAAAGGTGGATCGCCGAGACCGCGAATGCCTTTGCGTTTCGTAACAAGAATCCTCAGGCGCCGGTGCATGTCTTGGTCGTCCCCAAAAAGCGGGTTTCCACTGTTCTCCAGGCACCGGACGCTCTCCTTGGTGAGATGCTGGGGCTTGTGAGACGTGTCGCCGAGCAGGAAGGTATCGCACGGGAGGGTTTTCGCACCGCCATCAACACGCATCCGCAAAGCAGGCAGGGTATCTATCACTTGCACATCCACGTCCTCGGCGGGCGGCAGATGAAATGGCCTCCAGGTTAGGGGCTGTCGCTTGAGAGGGGCGCGCCAACTTTTCCCTTCAAACATCGTGGGGGCGTGCATCTTCAACTTCATCGTTTGCTTCCAAATACGGAGCACCTAATGGGTCAGCGATTCAACGAGCTATCCGAAAAACATATCCGATTCATCGTCGAACAGAAGATTTTCTTTGTTGGGACGGCCACTGCAGACAGCCGTGTGAACATCTCTCCAAAAGGCATGGACTCGTTGAGGGTTCTAGGCAACTCCCGCATTGCCTGGCTAAACGTTACGGGTAGTGGCAATGAGACATCTGCCCATGTACAGCAAGATTCACGGATGACGGTCATGTTTTGTGCCTTTGATGGTAAGCCGTTGATTCTTCGAATTTACGGCTCGGCAAAAGTTATCCACAAAAGCGATTCCGAGTGGAACGACCTCTTTCCTTTGTTCAAACCATTGCCAGGTGCTCGGCAGATTTTCGATGTTGCAATTAGTCTCGTGCAAACTTCTTGCGGAATGGCCGTTCCCTGTTTTTCGTATGTCGGTGATCGTGAGTTGCTTTCTGATTGGGCGGTTGAGAAAGGGGATGAAGATTTGAAGCGATACTGGGAAGAGGAAAATCAAGTGAGCCTAGACGGTATCCCAACCAATATTGTCGAAAGAAATGGCTGACAAAACACTCAGCGGGTAACGTCAAATAGCTGTGCTTTTGCCGTCTGCTGAATCTGCCTACCAGGCGGCCAGACAAATACAGAGCGTAATGTCATGAACAATAAAAGCTTCGACCTCGACGCCTATTTCGCCCGCCTGAACCATTCCGGCCCCGTACAACCGACGCAGGATTGCCTGGAGGCGCTCCACCGTGCCCAGCTCTATACGATTCCGTTCGAGAATTTCGATATCCAGCTCGGGCGCGGCATCTCGCTCGAGCCCGCGGCGCTGTGCGACAAGCTGGTGCACCGGGCGCGCGGGGGGTATTGCTTCGAGCTCAACGGCCTGTTCCTGATGGCGCTCCAGGCCATCGGTTTCGAGGCGCGTCCGCTGCTGGGGCGGGTGCATCTGGTCGAGCCGCCGTCGGGACGGGAGCATCTGTTTATCCTGGTGACGCTGCAGGGGAGGCCGTGGATCGCCGACGTCGGTTTCGGCGGACCCGGCTTTCGCGCGCCCATTCCGTTCGAGCTCGATCGCCCGGCCAGCCGCGACGGGCTGACGTTCCGCTTCGTCGAGGCCGGGCCCTTCGGCGTCATGCTGCAGACCCTGAAGCAGGGGCAGTGGCTCGACCTCTACAGTTTCGATCTGGGCCACGTGTTCCCGGCGGATATCGCGCTGGGCAACCACTTCACCTCGACCCATCCCGGCTCTCTCTTCTCCTTGGCCCGTGTCGTCGCGCTGCCGACCCCGGGCGGACGTGTCTCGCTCCTCAACCGTACGCTCAGAACCGTCAGTGCGGGGGCAGAGCAGGTATGGGAGCTGACGGAGGGCCAGGCCTATCTCGATGCCTTGAAGACCCACTTCGGCATCGAGCTTGATGCGCCCTACGAGGCGCTCCGCCCGCTTTCCGGTGCGGGACAGGGAAAAGGGCCGGAGCTTGAATGGTGAGCCACGGCCGGCCTGCTCCTGTCCGGGAAAGGGGTTTTTGACCCGAGTGTCAGGTAATAGGCTGTTTCCGATGCCTTCCTTTATGAGGAGTGTGATGAAAAGGTATCGCTTGCTGTTCCTGGGCTGGGTGGCGCTTTCGGCCAGGGCGGAAATCACCGAGCAGCAGATCGAGGCCGACTGCCTGACAATAGCCTCGTATTCCGCCCAAGGGGGTGATCACTACCGGCAGCGCGACTATGCGAAGGCAAGGGAGCTGTACGAACAGCAGGCTGCCTGGTCCGAGAGTCGCCAGCTGGATGATGCCAGGATCGCGACTGCCTACAACAATGTCGCCGTGACCTACATCCGCGAGGGCGACTACCTGAAGGCCCGAGCTTGGTTGCAACTGATGCCGGACGACAGCAAGTCGGTCCACAACCTGGGCCTGATCGAAGACAAGCTGCCCGCTGCGCTGGCGGAGGTGTCCGCCTCTGCCGAGGGCGAGTACTGGCAGTACGCCGGGAAGTCGCTCTGGAACGTCATTCGGATTGGTCGCGAGGGCAAGGGGCTATCGCCTCGACTTCGAGGGCTATTACCCCTGGCCTGATGGCCATGTATCACGGCCCCAACATCGGCGAGTTTTCCGCCTCGCTGGACCTGTCGGGCGGTCATGCGCGCTACTCGATGGACGAAGGCGGAGAGGGCGATCTGGACTGCGTCTACGACTTTTCGGCCGGGAAGGATGCACTGGAGGTGACCCGGCTGTCCGGCAACTAGTGTGGCTTCGGCCACAACGTTTCCGCCGAGGGGAAGTACGTCAAGGTAGGCGGATAGGCTTCCCATATGCACCGGTCAAGCAATCATTGCCAGGTTATGTTGGCGAAGGGCCTCAGGTTAGGGCGTGGCTTACTTGTGGTATTCAGATGTTCTTAAAAGAATATTTCAATTAACTGTTGACGCCCCGCTTCGAGGCCCTATAATGCGCCCCACTTCCTGCGCAGTGGCACCGGAAACCCTTGAAAATCAAGGGCTTGCCTGTGAGGCTGGTAGCGGGGGCAGGCGCTCGAGAGGGATGCGAAACGACCTTCATCGAAACGCTTGACAGGCTTCAAGGCTGCTGTAGAATGCGCGGCCTCGGTTGAGACGAAAGCTCAAGCGAAACGCTCTTTAACAAGTCGAATCAAGCAATTCGTGTGGGTGCTTGTGGATAGAACCGGTGGTCGC